>NZ_JRJB01000005.1:0-165078 GCF_000760615.1 Lactobacillus sp. wkB10
TTCCATTTTCAAAGTAGTTGAATATTTAGTCATGAAAAAAGTGCTCCTAATAGTCAGATTAATGTCTAACTATTATGGAGCACTTCAACAAACAAAAAAATACCAATGCAAATAAAAGACAAAAGGCAATGAAAGTCAAAGCAGAAATTTTCTCAGCTTTAAGATTTTTGCTTTTTCTTGAAATGATATGAGCTATTAAACTGGTCAAAAGCAAGATAATTTCTATGACTAACATTTTCTAAAATCAACGAAAATAAAAACCCGCAATGAAATAAGATGCATTGCAGGCTAAACTTATAAATAACTTTTTAATGATTTGCAGCAAGGTAATCGTACAACTGATTAATTTCTTCAGGAGTGAATTCACCATCGCCAGTTTTCATTGAGTGAATTTTTTCAACTGATAAGTGACTTGCAAAAGCCAAATCCGTATCAGTAACATGATGTTTTACTTGAAAATCGATAATTGCATCGGATAATTCTTCTAATTGCTGATTCATAATAAATTCTCCTTTACAATTTATTTTAGCGGAAAAATATTAAAATTCAAAGGAAATTAAAAACCCTGAATTTTATTAAATGGCCAGTATCTGAATTTGACTTTACCAATTAAATTTTGTCGCTTTACAGGACCAAAAATATGTGAATCCTTAGAAATATCACGGTGATCGCCCATTACCCAATAATAGCCTTTTGGAACCTTATAGGTGAAATTTGTTGTATAGGTCTGTCCTTGAGCATTATTATCCTTTTTGAAATGATTTTCAAGATATGGCTCAGGTAAAAGCTTCCCGTTAACATACATTTTATCATTTTTTGAAACAAGTTTATCACCAGGAAGACCAATTATTCGCTTGATGTAGTATGCCCCTGGGACATCATTTGCTGCCTTGGGTGCGAGCAAAACAACAACATCATTACGCTTAGGAGTAAAATTACGCACAGCAATCAAACGATCATTATCTTCAAAAGTCGGTTGCATAGACGGTCCAGAAACTCTATCATTAGAAAGTACAAAATGGAATAAAACATAGAACACACCTAAAATAACTGCCATCATTATGACAACATCAAGAATAAATTTACCTAAGCTTTCTTCCTCTTCGTCTTGCTTTTTTGTTACTTTTTTCGCCATAAAATTTTTCTCCTTTATTATGTTACCTTTTATTATAACTGAAATCCTTCAGTTTGAATGTTAAAATCATTATAGGTATTTGATAATGACAAATTTTTTAAGTAAAATTAACCAGTTAGATCAAGAGCTTAATATTGACCCCATACATCATCAAGTAAAGGAAATTAACGATATTGTTTCTGTTGTGAGCCAAAAGCAAGTTTTAAGGAAAGCTCCAGAGAAACTGGGCTTTTTGCCAGATAAATCTGAAGAAATATGTGCTGGTCTTTCGCAAACTGATATTAAGAAATTTAAGTCTGCTAATCAGTTAATCAACAATTTAAGACAATTTTTGGCAATTAATTTTGGTGTTTGGTCACTTCCTAATTTGCAGACAGCTAATGCAATTAAAGAAAGTTTAAATATTAAAACCGGTTTGGAAATTATGGCAGGCAATGCATATTGGAGCAAAGCTCTCTCTGATGTAGGCGTTGAAATGACAGTCACAGATAACTTAGATTGGTCAAAAACTTCAAGCACTGGCTCAAGACAATTTATGACAGTCAGAAATTTTGAAGCTACTAAGGCCGTTAAGATATTTGACAATGTCGATCTAATAATATGCTCCTGGGCTCCCAATTTTGGCAATAGCGACACAAATGTTGTTTCAACATGGCAAAAAATGAATACAACAAGCCGTCTGCTCTTCATAGGAGAAAAAGGCGGAGCGACCAATTCAGCAGCTTTTTGGCAAAAAGGATTAATACATCATTCCCCAGAATTAAAACAGATTAATCAAACTTTTCACAGTTTTGATTTTATTAATGAACACATTTTTGAGATAACACATGAAATTTAAAAAAATCATTTTAATTATTATTATATTTTTATCTTTTTTAGGTATAGGCAGTATGTTGTCAAATGTTCAGTCTCGTGAAGCGAACCAACTGCTTGAGGCATATGGTTTAAGCAACAATACTCGCTATATTGAAGTCAAAAACAATCAAGAAGTTAGAACTTTCTTGACCTATTTGAAAAAAAGATATTCTCATAATAAAATTCAAGTTCATATGACATCCAAAGCCAAGAAAAATCAAACTCTCGTGTGGTCAAATCATAATGTGCTAAAACTACCGACTGAATCAGGAAGGTACTTCACAAAAGATGACTTTAAAGGTCAAGTTTCTTTTGCTGTACTTGGTTTAAACGCAAAAGTTCCGACTTTAAAGGCGCAAGGAAACGAGTATGTTTACATAAACAAAAAATATTATACGGTTATAGGAACTTTAAAGCATTATCGTCAAATGAAGCAAAACGGCTATTATTTGACTGCTAGTCCGAAACAACCAACTGGCAAATTTAAACTGCGTGATTATCAGATCATAATCGACAGTTCAAATAAAGTAATTCAACAAATCGCTAAGCATTATGGAGTAAAAGCAAAAACACCAGTTTTTGTCAAAAATCATCAAATACATCAGTTTTCAATTATTCGTGAAATTTTATTTATCTTAATTTTTTTGTTAATTGCTTCAGCAAGTAATATAATTTTGGCATTTATGGATTGGAAAACAGTTCAGCAGACAAATTTGAAGGGCAGTCTGCTACACAATTGGTTAATCAATCATGGAATTAGAATTTTGCTTGTAGAACTTGTAGTTACTTTTGGTGCATATTTCTTTTTGATCTCGCGAAAATTCGTTTCCAAGCCACAACACTTAATTTGGCTTTTAATGACAAGTTGGGTAATAATTTCTATTTTTTACGCCTTAAGCATTCTGCACTTATTACGAAAGGAAAAAAATAATGCCAAAACTGCCTGAAGATTTCATCAAAAAATATACAAAGCTATTAGGTAAGAGTAAAGCTGACCATCTTTTTAAAGCAATAAATGAAAATTCTAAAAATGCTTATCGAATCAATTCATTAAAAGAAAATCAAACCCTTTCTTATGATCATAATGAAAAAATTCCGCTAATACCAAATGCCTATTATGGCAAAATAAGTGGAAAAGATCCTGATTGGGTGAGTGGGACAGTGTATTCACAAGAACCTGCTGCAATGTTTCCTGCTTTTTTTCTTGAAGCCCAGCCTGGGGAAAAGATTTTAGACTTATGTGCTGCCCCTGGTGGGAAAAGCACTGCGATTGGCGTACAACTAAAAGGCCAAGGATTCTTGCTTGCAAATGAAATTTCGCTTAGTCGAGCAAAAATTTTACGTGAAAATCTTGAACGTTGGGGAATAACAAATGCACTAATCACAAGTGAAAAACCAGAAAAATTAACAAAATATTTTTCACAGTATTTTGATAAAATATTGGTTGATGCTCCATGCAGTGGTGAAGGTATGTTTCGCAAAGACCCTAAAGCTATTGAATATTGGTCACAGGATTACGTGCTTTTTTGTCAGCAACGGCAAAAAGAAATTCTGTCTTTTGCAGTTCAAATGCTTAAACCAGGTGGGAAACTAATTTATTCAACTTGTACTTTTTCTCCAGAAGAAAATGAACAAATAGTTTCTTGGTTAACTAAAACTTTTGGTTTTACAATATTGCCACTAAAAATAGATGAACAATATATTGACCATGGTCATCCAGAATGGTCAGATAATAATATTGAGTTGGCTAAAACTGCACGATTTTGGCCTACTGCCAATATTGGAGAGGGACAGTATGTAGCAAAGTTAAGGTTAGAAGGAAAAAAGAATGCTCAATCTTTTGGTTCGACAAGTAAGAAGTCAGATCATAAGAAGCAACTTAAAAGTGCTTTAACCAAATCTGATATGCATTTGATTTCAAGCGTGCTAGATAGATTTAATTTACCATCTGCAATTGAGAACTGGCAGTTTAAATGTCAAGTTCACAATAATCACGTTTTTATTCCCGCACTAAGCACTAATTCTGCTTCCCATCTTAAAATTTTATCCAATGGTATTGAGTTGGGTATTCTAAAGAAAAAACGCTTTGAACCTGGACATCAACTGGCTATGGTCTTAGCAGCACAAGAGCAGAATAGGGTAATTGACTTAAGTAGCAGTAATTATTTCAAATATTTGCATGGAGAAGCTATCAGAACTGATTCAGATGAAACTGGATTTATTCTTGTCAGCTTTAAACATTTTATTTTAGGCTTTGGCAAAGTAAGCAATCATATTATTAAAAACTATTATCCCAAAGGATTACGAATTTAGAGAAAGAAAAAAGAATGATTAAATTAATCGCTACTGATATGGACGGAACTTGGCTAACTGACCAAAAAACTTATGATCGAGAGTTATTTTTGCAAGAATTCCAAATAATGCAAAAAAGAGGAATAAAATTTGTAGTTGCAAGTGGAAACCAATTTGAAAATTTGTACTCCCGATTTCCCCAAGTGGCTAATCAGCTTTATTACATTGCTGATAATGGGGCACTCGTAGCTCAAGGCAGGCAAGTAATTCATGTTGAGTGCCTTTCTGAAGAAGACTGGCTCACGATTTTACAAATCATCCAAGAATATGATGAAAAAGTAACGGTTTCTGGTCTTGCAAGTGCATATATTTTAAAAAGTGATGGTCCTGAATATGCAGAAGATTTGAAAAAATATTATGAAAAACTGACAGTTGTTGAGAATTTTAATCATCTGGATGATCAAGTTTTTAAGGTCACTTTTGACGTTCCAGAAAATAGAATGGTTAAACTTTTAGAAGAACTTAAGCGGAAATATCCGCAAATTGGTTTTGTTTCCGGTTCAGCGACATCAATAGATATGTCGACAAAAGGCATGAATAAAGCACGAGGTTTGCAATATTTGGGCAGCAAATACAAGATTAGTCCAAAGGAAATGGTTTCTTTTGGCGATAGTGGCAACGATGTGGGAATGTTAAAATATGCAGGCAGTAGTTATGCTACTGGAACAGCTCTTCCGAGTGCCAAAAAAGCTGCCAACCACATCATAGGTTCTAGTAATGATAGTGCTGTTCAAAAGGAAATATGGCGTTTATTAAAGTAAATTATTGTCAAATAAAAATGAGTACCAAGATTTTTAAAATTTTCGTACTCATTTTTATTTATAATAACTGATCGATAATAGTTTTTAGTGAAAAGTCATAATATTTATCAATCTTGGTTAGACCAGAGAGATCGTTTTGACCGTAAATTGCAAGAAGACAAGCAAGTTCATATTGCCATTCTTCAATAAGGTTTTGCAGGTAATCTGCATCATGCTTAAGTAATGCCTGTAAAAATACATTAGAAATTCCCACAAATTTTCCACCTAAGCAAAGCCCCTTAAAAACATCTAACGGATTACGCACACCACCAGAAACAGTAAATTCAACTTGCTCTTTGGCTGCCATTAAACTCGAAACAACGGTGGGTAAGCCAATATTATTTAAATAAGAAACATTATTAGTATTACGTGCATTTTCTATCTGAGCAAAATTAGTTCCGCCACTTCCTGCAACGTCATAAAATCTAAAGCCTTCATTTTTTAATGAACGAATTGTCTCTCTGTCTAATCCAAAACCGACTTCTTTTATAATAATTGGAACTGTTACTTTCTGACGCAGCTCTTTTAAGTTATCAAGCCAATAAAAATCTCGATCACCCTCTGGCATAGCTATTTCCTGTACCACATTTAGGTGTATTTGCAATGCATCAGCTTTTAGCTCTGTCACAATCTTTTCAGCTTGTTCGGCTGAAGTCTTTGCATTAACATTTGCTATTAAAGCGCCATCAGGATCTTGTTGTCTTGCAATCAAAAAGCTATCTAGTAAATCAGGTTCTTTAGTTAAAATACTGGCAGAACCTAATGCTAATGCAATATTTGTTTTTTCGGCTATTCGACCTAATTCTTTATTAATCAGATAAGATCTGTGAGATCCACCAGTCATAGCATTAATAAAAAAGGGGGCTGCAACTTTTTTACCAAACATTGTAGTTTGTATGGTTCGGTGATCAACTTTAGTTTCTGGTAATGCAGGGCGTACTAAGTGCATTTTATCAAAACTATTTGTTTTTTCATTTTGATAAAATTTTTGTGCCAAAACTAAATGTTCCTCTTTACGATTAGATCTGATTGACATAATTTTCCTCTGTTCTTCTAATCAGCAACTCGAATTTGGTGTACACGAAAGTCCAAAGGCATTATCCCGTTTTGACGCCATTTATCTTCAAGAAAAGCAGTATCTGTATTCCTGTCTGCAATTACAATGCCACAATCACCATTACCGGCACCTGAAGTCTTAGCTGCTCCACCAAATGATTCCGCAATGTTAATTAGTTTAGAAAGTCGTGGTATCTCAATGGCAATTTGATTTATTTGCGCAAAGTGCTGCAACAATTTACGATTGACACGAATTTGTTTTTTAATTAGCTGAATATCATTATGTTCAAAGCCAGCAATCATTTTGAGAACGCATTTGCGTGAAAGCCTAAGAAACTCCTGGTATTGACCGTTTAAAGCAGCTTTATTTGCGTTAGTTTCATCAACCAGCCTTGAGGTTGATGCTGGCTTTTGACTCCAGCCAATCATTAATTTTAAACCGGCAGGAGGGGTCAGAAGCTGAATTTTAAGTCCAGGCCAAGCCTCGTTCAGTACTTCAGATAAAGATTTGTGTGCTAATTCATCAGCAAGCCATTGCTTATCAAAAGTTTGAAAAGCAATCCAACCACCATAAACACTTGCAGCAATGTCACCGGCTGAACCATTACCTTGCACAGAATAATGTGAAATGGCTGATAGTTTATAAACTAATTCGTTACTGAAAGGCACGTCGTAAAAACGGAGTATTGCTTTAACTGTGGCTACAGTCACTGCCGCACTAGAGCCTAAACCATACTTTTTGCCATCAGAAGAATCTAGATCAGAATTAACATATAAATCATAAACCTTCATCTTGACTTTTTGTTCTAAACAAAAACGTTCCGTGTAAGAAATTGCGGCCAAAATATACTCAAAAGGATTATCACGGTTGTCAATAACCATTTTTGCTCCTCGTCTTATCCAGTGAATGGAACTTTGAGAATACTGTTTAGAATGAATTAAACCAGTTCCTGATTTTGACTTAATAATTGAAACACGAATAAATTGATTAACTGCCACCAAGATAGCGGGACAATCTTGTTCTAATACGGCGTATTCGCCAGCTATGTATAATTTACCGGGTGCTTGTTCTGTTATCAAAAGAATTAAATCTCCTAATCAATTAATTTATATTAATTAGTTCAGACATGAAATACCTGGACCAAAACTTGCATTTATTATGTTAACATTATCAAATTCGGATACAAACCTATTAGTAATATCTTTTACATTTTTTAATTGACTTAAGATTTTTATATTAGGTCCGGCATCTATTGTAAAGTAACATTCTATACCAAGTCGACGTAAATCAGATACAAGTTTGATTGCTTTAATAGTTGCGGGTTCAAAATAGGTGAAACCTGGTTGTGCACTTAAATTGACTGCATGCATTTCACAAGCGTTCAGTTCTGCCAAACTGCCAATAGTTGAAAAATCATTTGCTTTAATAGCGCTAATCATTTGTTTTAATTCTGTTTGATTACGCGCAATCCAAGGCATAAAAAATGGCGAAGTTTGCGCCTGCTTCATCCCTTGAGTGGAAGACAAATCTTTTTGCTGGTTATTCAGCTCAACCACAAGTAATCGCAAATCTATGTCAGGCTTTTCATCTAAAGCATAGGCATAAGATGATTCATCATCGTGTCCTTTTCGCCAAATAGCAAAACCACCATAAATTGACCTGCTGGCTGATCCTGAACCTAAACGAGCCAAACGGGAAAGTTCAACAGGGGACAAATTAAAACCATAATGTAGGCAAAAAGCTCCTGCTAAAGCCGCAAAAGCTGAACTAGAAGAAGCTAATCCTGCAGCTGTCGGAACATGATTATATGATTCAACTTTTAATTTGCCGGTCACAGCAAATTTTTTTTGCAGTAATTTTAAAAAAGAAAAAACACGGCTGCTGCTTTGTCCATTTTGTTTGACGCCATTTAACCAAAATTGATTTTCTAAACTATCTGAAATCTTGGTGTCAGTATAAAATTTATCAAGTGTCATTGACAAGCTAGACATCAAAGGTAAACGTAAACCTGAATCTGCTTTGCCCCAATATTTGATCAACGCAATATTTGTATGGGCACGAACTGTTTTTTCCATAAAAATTATATTTCCTCAATCCAACTATTCGTAGCTATTTTTTGACATTTATCTGCTATTTTGACAGCATCTTCATGATTTTGACACAAGGCAATTACAATTCCGCCGAGTCCGCTACCAGATAATTTAAAACCTAATGCACCATTTGCAAGAGCAATTTTTTGCAAATGACCAATTTTTGCGGTTGAAAGATTAAATGAATGGAGTATCTCTTGTGCCCGATTAAAATATGAACCTACCTTTTCAGCGTCTTTTTTTAACCATGCTGATTTAGTTTCATCAGCCAATTTGCCTAATTCCTTGATATTTTCTTTTACACCGGGGACTTTTGCCATCAAACCTTGAACTTGACTAACTGCTTTTTTAGTACTGCCTAATTCACCAGTATCCATTATAAGCAAAGTTGCGTCTAGTTTAGCTTTTAGCGACTTCGGGCCATCTTTTTGATTAAAAAAGATCAGATAATCTGAATTAACAGTTGCTGCATCAAGACCTGATGCTTTACCGTGATTAATCATTTCAGCATGGTTAGTAATTCCAATTATTTCTTCTTCAGTTAAATTAAGTTTGAAATAAGCATTCATTGCTCTTGTTGTAGCAAGAGCAACTGTGGCGCTTGAACCTAGACCACGTTCTATTGGAATCTCTCCTGTATAAGTTATTTTCAGAGTTTCATTACTGGCAGCTTTTGTCAGCATAGTTTTAACAACATATTTTAGTCCGTCATATTCAGATGGAGACATAAAAAAAGGCCCTTGATAATGAGCCGTATCCATCCACATTTGCTCTGCCGGTTCAACAGTCGTTTTAATATGCAATGATTTGATTGGCAATGCTAATGCATCATAGCCATAAACTACTGAATGTTCACCGATAAGAATAACTTTTCCGTGTGCTAAAAAACTTGATTTCATTTTATTTAAGATCCTTATTGTTTGTAAAAAAATTTGGTTCCTATGCTAAAATAATGACAAAGGAGAAGAGAACAGATGATCAAAATTCTAGTCGGTCGGCAAACCGATCCCATGCAGGAAAAAATTTTACAGGAAGCAGTACAAAATTATCGGACTTTCCCTGATCATAAAACTTTTGTCATCGTTCCCAACCACATTAAGTTTACCACAGAAGTCAGAGCAATAAATAGGTTGGCTACCAGTCAAAACCGTACTGAGCAATCTGTCAAAAACCTGCAAGTTTTATCTTTTTCACGTTTGGCCTGGTTTTTCTTAAAAGATGCAAAAAAGGGCTTGCCAACTGAACTTGATAATGCAGCTGCAGCAATGCTTCTTGCAAAAATTGTTGATCAAAAGAAAGATCAGCTGCACCTTTTTCAGACTACTAACTTGAATCCAGGCTTAATAAAGCAATTATATGATACAATTCTGCAAATTCGCGAAGGCAATTTGAATCTTGATGATATCGATCAAGATGCTCTTGAGCTTGAAACCAAAAATAAGATTTCTGATCTTAAAATTATTTATTCAGCGTTCATTGAAGCCATTACAGGCAAATTTTCTACCTCAAACGAGATACAGTTGCAGTTAAATGAATTTTTAGCTACACAAAAAAATTTAGATCAAGCAGACTTTTACTTTAGCGATTTTTCTCATTTTTCTCTTCAGGAATGTCTAACCGTCAAATTATTGATGGCCAAAGCCCATAGCGTCACATTGGCTTTTAAAACGCAGCTGGGTGAGATTAACCCAAAAGCTGAGCCAGGAGATTACGATTATGTCATTCAAACTACTATCAATAAACTATTACAATATATTAAAGTTCATAATTTGCCACATCAAATATTAACTACAAATGTTAGTCCCAGACCAACTAAAAGAGAGTTGCTCAATGAATTTTGGACTGGAGACGTAAGCAACATTGGTGATCTTAATCAAGTCCAACTCGTGCGTGCAGATAACAGATATGCGGAGGCATATTACGTAGCTCACACCATTTACCAGCAGGTTGCATTAAGACACTATCGCTACCGCGATTTCTTAGTTCTGGCACCAAATCTGCATGAATACGAGACATATTTAACCCCAATTTTAAGACAGAATCAAATTCCTTTCTTTAATGATTTACAACAAGAAATGAAGTATCATCCTTTAGTGGTCTTAATTGAAAACATCGCTCAGTTATTGTCGAGACCTTTTCAGACCCAAAATTTGCTGGCCATAATGAAGACCCGTTTAATAATACCTGACTGGTATCAAGACGAAACGGCTTATGTATATGATGTTGACCAATTGGAAAATTTTGTTCTCGCTCATGGCATAAACCATAATTTATGGCAGAGAAACTTTGCGGATTATATGGCAGCAGAGGTCATAGGATTAGACAAAATTCCCGAAGAAGTAAATAAAATAGAAAAATTAAAAGAATATTTTATCAAACAAATTACGCAGCTTTTTAATAGTTTAAAAGAAGAAAAGGATAGCCAAAAAGCTATTACGATATTTTTTAATTTTTTAACTAACAATGGAGTCAATGAAGTATTAGAAAAATGGCGTGCTGATGCCCAAGAAGATGGTGCTTTACAAGAAGCCCGGCAGTCAGAACAGGTTTGGGATCTTTTAATTAATCTGCTACATGATTATTTGTTAATTAACCCTGATAATTTTGATCCAGCAGGCTTTTTTGCAGTACTGATTAACGGTTTTAAGGAAGCTACCTTTTCTCAAATTCCAGCCACTTTGGATGCTGTAAATTTATCCGAAATGGGTATTGTTCAAGTCAGTGGCTACAAGCAGGTTTTTATTATGGGGGCAACGGTTAACGGCTTACCACAAATACAGAATACTCCCGGCTTTTTAAGTACAGAAAATCTTGCTGAATTAAAAAAAGATTTTGGCGAAGACTCTTATATTGAAGATAGGCAGCAGCTAAGTAACTGGGATCAAAACTACCAATTTGGTAATTGTTTGGCTTTAGCACAGGACAAAGTTTATTTGTCGTATTGTTTAGCGACTGATGAGGGTAGTACAGTACAGCCTTCAATTTATTATGAAAGGTTTAAAACTGCGGGTGCACCAGAATTTTCACAACACAATTTACCTGAAGAACTTAGTCAGTTATTATCTTTTATAACCAATCCACAGGCAAGTTTAGGATATCTAAGCTATCTTAATCGGGCAGAAAAGAATATTGATGTTAAAGAATTGTTAAAGCTAACGGCTGAGCTTTTACCGCAAAAAACAGCTAAAGTTATAGCAGGAAGCAATTTTATAAACGAACCTCAAAATATAGGTCCTGACTTGGCACAAAAATTATATGGTTCAAACCTCAATTCTTCTGTTTCTCAGCTGGAAACTTTTTATGAAAATTCATACGAATATTTTTTGACATATGGTTTACACCTTCATAAAAGATTTGAAAATGAATTGGATGCTATACAAGCTGGCAATTATTTCCACGAAACCTTTGACCGTTTAGTTAAGGAGTTAAATGACCGCTCACTTGATTTGAAAGAAATTGATGACGAAACACTAAATCAGTTACTTACAATTGCACGTACAAAAATGAAAAATGAGGCCAGATATCAGCAATTATTAAATGACCCATTTAATGAGTTTTTATTTAAGTGTCTTGATAAAACTACTAGTAAAGTAGCAAGTAATTGGCATCATGCAGTTTCAAAAACTCCTCTGCGTGCTAAATATTCAGAGTTAAGTTTTGGAAAAGGTGAACAGGTGCAAGGACTTAACTTTAAAGTGCCAGGCATAGAAGGTAATCATTACGTTAATTTAAGAGGAAAAATAGATCGAGTTGATTTGGCTCATGTTCCTGATCAAAACGGATTAATTGCTCAAGTAATTGATTATAAGTCCTCCGCTAAAAAATTTGACCTGGGGTTATTTTACCAAGGTATTTCTTTACAAATGGTTTCATATCTAGATGTGTTAATGCAAAACCACAAATTCTTTGCTGGATCTGACCCACTTTCACTTTTAGGTGCTTTTTATCAAACAGTTACAAGGCAAACAGAGAAGCTAAATAACAAAAAATTGTACAACAATAATTTGCAGATAAAAGAAGCTTACTTAGATGGCCAGATTAAACTTAAATATACTGGTTTAATTAATGATGACCAGCTATTAATGCTCGCGGCTGAACCTGACTTAAATAAACCACGTAGTACTTCTTCCATTTATGCCGGAGTCAGTTCTACGAAAGATGGATCTTTAAAGTTTGGTGGCAGTTATTTCAATAGTGATGAACTTGAATTATTGCTGAAATATGACGAAGAGCTTATTAAAGATGCCTCCAGTCAAATTTTAGCGGGAAAAATAAAGCTGAATCCCTATAAATATGGGAATGCAAATAATGCATTAACTTATTCAGACTTTCGTGATATTTTCTTTTTTGACGCCATGTTGAAAGAAAATAAGTATCATCAAGTAGGGAGCCTGAAAAGGGATGATCTACTGGAAAAGATTAAAAAACGGCTAAAGGAAGGAAATTAAAGATGGTTCAAGAAAAAAGAAAAACTCCATTTACAGCCGTTCAAGAAAAAGCTATAAATGATCATGGCCGCGACATACTAGTATCGGCTTCCGCAGGTAGTGGAAAAACCACCGTTCTTGTACAGCGCTTAATGAAAGAAATTCTTTCTGGCGTCAGTGTTGATCATCTTTTAGTAGTCACATTTACAAAAGCAGCTGCAGCTGAAATGAAAAAACGAATTAAAGAAGTATTATCAAATGAAATGCAGAAGTCTTCAAAAAAATCATATTTGAGACAACAGTTAAATCTAATTGATTCTGCTAATATTTCTACGATTGATGCCTTTTGTTTGGATGTAATCCATCGTTTTTATTATGTAATCGACATAGATCCCAGTTTCAGTATCCTAACTGATGATTCTCAAGCGGAATTAATGCGTGAAAGAGCATTAAAAGAAGTTGAAGGAGAATTCCTAGAGAAAAAAGACAGGGACTTTATAGCTTTTTATGATAATTTTGCAGGTGACAGGGATGCTGCATCTCCGCAAAATTTATTGTTAGACTTATATAATTACGCAATGGCTAAGCCCGATTATCGAAAATGGCTGCAAGGCCTACCTCAAAAATATCAAGTGGGAGAAGAAGTAATCAAATCTTCTTTGTGGCAGAAAGAAATTAAACCTTATTTAGTCAATCTTTTCCAAAATCTTGCTGATAAGCTAGAGCATTTTTGTCAAAGTACGGTAATGGAAACTAAGGATCTGCACAAAACAAAAGAAACTTTTGACCTGTTTGAAAAGTGTCTTAGCAGCTATTTGCATGATCTGGAAAATGATAGTCCATATGATGAGCAACGAGAAAGATTGCGTGCCTGTGTTTTCAAAAGCGGTATGCGCAGATCAAAAAATTGGGACGAAGTTATTGTTGCTTTTTATGATGAGTGCTGTGATTTTAAAAACGAAGCAAGAGAGCAGATTTTAACTACTTTTGTTTCTTTTTATGCTACTGACGAAAAAGAGCAATTGTCTATGATGCAAAAAGGCCAGCAAATAATGGCTGCAATTGTAAAAGCAGAACTGGCACTGATTGACCGTTTTAATCAGTTAAAAAGAGCAGAAAACCTGCTTGATTTTAGTGACATGGAGCAATTAGCATACCAAATTCTCAGCCAAGACACTTCCGCATCCCAAATGGCACGAACCTTTTATCAAAATAAATTTAATGAGATTTTGGTCGACGAGTATCAGGACATCAACCCGCTACAAGAAAATATCTTGCAATTAATTAAAAAAGATGGTCAAAACAATCTTTTTATGGTTGGTGACGTTAAACAATCAATTTATGGCTTTAGGCAAGCTGAACCAAGTTTGTTTTTACACAAGTATCAAGAAGCAGCCCTTAAAGAAAATCAAGCAAAAGAAGAAAGAATTTTATTGTCGGACAATTTCCGTTCTTCTAAGCCAGTTATTTCTATTGTTAATCAAGTATTTAAAAATATTTTGACGGATGATTTTGGAGGCATTGATTATAATAAGGAGAGTCAGCTGACTTATGGTGCCAAATATTATCCTTCAAATCTTCCTGATGCAACCGAAATACTAATTCATGAAAAAAATAGTGACCAAACTAACCCTCAAGAAGATGATCCTGACGATATTGACTCAGCTGAAATTGCTATGGTTATTAACCGTATTAAAAAATTCGCAGAGGAAAATTTGTTAATTTATGACAAAAATTCGCAAAATAGCAGTCATTTAAGACCTTTTAAGTACAGTGATATTGTTATTTTAACCAGAAGTCGCAGCAATAATCTTGAAATTATGCAAGAGTTTGCCAAAAGTCATATTCCGATAATGGTTACCGATGCGAAAAATTATTTTCAAACTTTAGAATTAACTATAATCATGAACTACTTGAGGATCATTGACAATCCAGATCAGGACATTCCTCTTGTTGCTGTATTAAGGTCACCTCTTTTTAATTTTACAGAACCTGAACTCAGTACGATTAGAATTCATACTCAGAATGCCAGTTTTTACAACGCTTTAACTTCTTATGTTGCCGTGGGTGACGAACTTAGTCAAAAAGTAAAAGATTTTTTGAATCAACTCGAAGAATTGCGTAAATTTGCTGCAACACATAGAATTTCAGAATTGATTTGGAGCATCTATGAAAAAACCAGCCTGCTTGAAATTATGACCTCACTACCTAATGGCAAACAGCGAAGAGTCAACTTAGAGGCTTTATATGAAAGAGCTGCTTCATATGAAAGCGCTGGTTTTAAGGGCCTGTATCAATTTATCAATTTTATCGAGCGAATGAGACGCAGCCAAAAAGACTTGGCGCAACCCCTTTTAACTAAAGAGGCTGGCAACTCTGTGCGCTTAATGACTGTACATAGTTCCAAGGGCCTGGAATTTCCCATTGTTTTTTACTTAGGCTTGCAACATCAATTTCAAAAGCGGGATTTAAGTGGCAATTACATTATAAATTCAGGTTCTGTAGGTTTAACTATCAAGCAAAAACATTATCGTGCTGATACCCTTGTTAAATCTATCGCCAATATATCCAAAAAAAAGCAGCTTTTAGAAGAAGAAGCTCGCATTTTATATGTAGGGATGACCCGAGCAAAGCAAAAGTTAATTTTGGTAGCTGATTTAAAAAATCTGCCTCGAACAATTGAAAATTGGGAAAATGAAGCTGATCAAAATGGACGTCTCACGTTGAGCAGTAAGCTTAACGCTTCAAATCCTATGAGTTTGATTGGTCCATCAGTCAAATGGGACAAGCTTTTAAGCCAAAAAATTAATGATATAAATTCAGCCTTGGAAACAAGTCAGGAACTGCTTTATATCCAGTACCAAGATGAAAAGGTTTATCCTCAAGAAGATGCTAGTCAAGAGGAGAACAAAACTGAGAACATTTCATCATTAGAAGAATATACAAAAAAACTATTTAATTTTAGTTATCCTTTTCAAGATGCCAGTCAGACAACTGCTTATCAATCAGTATCTGAAATTAAAAAGGCGTTTAACGATCCTCTTGATACCGAACTGGAAAATGCGCACCTAATTTCTTCAACTAATCGTTACTTGCAGCCAATAGATACTAAACCTGATTTCCTGTTTAAAACACGGTTTACAGGAGCAGAAATTGGTACTGCAATGCACCTGATCCTGCAATACTACGATTATCATGGATCGGGAAACATCGACCAGGTTAAAGAAGAAGTACAGGAACTAGTTAAGCAAAATAAACTTAATAACAATATTGTTTCCAGTTTAGATTTAGAAAAAATAAATTGGTTTGTTCATAGTGATTTTGCAAAGAAATTTTGGCAAAAGCCAGAAAACTTGCACCGTGAAATTGAATTTTCTAGTCTGTTGCCAGCCGATAGTCTATTTGATAATTTCAGTGATGCAGACGCAAAAATTTTAATTCATGGTACAATAGACGGTTATTTTACCGAAAAAGATGGCATAATATTATTTGATTATAAAACCGATCATATTGATCAAACTCATTTGCAATTAGCTATCAAAAACATAAAGCAGAAATATTTAGGTCAGCTGCGCCTTTATGAAAGAGCTCTTAATTCCTTTGCCGACAAAAAAGTTAAAGCAAAATACTTGGTTTTGTTAGATGCATGCAAAATTGTTGAATTAAATTAACAGAAAGGAGGGTAATTGCAAAATGAAATCATTCGAGCATACCGTTTTTGCTGTAGTGGATTTAGAAACTACGGGAACACAACGGGAAGAAAATAATCATATCATTCAGTTTGGCTGCGCTATTATTAAGAATATGAAAGTTGTCAAGACTTACTCTTTTATGATTAATCCTCACCGCGAAATTCCGATAGCGGTGCAAAATTTAACCCATATACACAACAAAGATGTAGCTCAAGAAAAAGATTTTGCTTATTATGCACCCAAGATTGTCAAAATCTTGAAAAATACTGTCTTTGTAGCTCATAATGTTAATTTTGATTTGCCATTTTTAAATTTTGAATTAGTGCAGCACGGCTATGAACCACTAACTAATCGCGCAATAGATACGGTAGAGCTGGCAAAAATTGCATTTCCTACTGAACCATCATACAAGTTAAGCGATTTGACAACTCGCCTGCAGATTAGACATTTAAACCCTCATAAAGCAGATTCTGATGCCTACGGCACCGCTGTTTTATTAATAAAAATAATTGAACGACTTGAAAATCTTCCTCAAGCTACTTTAAATACGCTAAGCTCTTTGGCTCACGGTTTAATACGTGACACTTCATGGATTTTCACTACCATTGCTGATAACGCACGCAAGGAAAAAAGGCCGTTATCTTCACATTATCAGCAAGTACGACAAATAATTTTACGAAAACAAGAAAAACTTAATAATGTTGAACATCAACAGTCAAATGTTTTTCCGAAAAGTGATACGGACAAAAAGAGATTATTTAAAAATAAAATTAATTACCGCCAGCCTCAGGTAGACCTCATCAATCGAATTGAGCAGTTTTTGAGTAACCCTAAACAGAAAGCACTATTGATAGAAGCACCTAATGGTACTGGTAAAACCTTTTCTTACTTGTTTTCATATTCCTATCGATTATATACAAACAGAAAATTGGTAATTGCCACGCCAACCAAAGTACTGCAAAGACAAATAATAGATCAGGAAATTCCACAATTACTGAATGTAACCAAGTTGGATTTAAAAGCAGAAGAAGTAAAAGCCAGCAGCCATTACCTTGACTTAGATGGTTTTTACCAAAGTTTGTATCAGGGAACTCCAAATAAACTAACTTTGGTGTTACAGATGCGCATTTTGGTTTGGTTAACTGAAACTCAGACAGGTGATCTAGATGAATTGCAACTGACCAATTATCGTGCTCCCTTATTTGCCCAAATTGCTCACCCTGGAGATGCTCGTGTCGGCAGTATTTTTGCTGATGTTGATTTCTGGAATTTGGCAAGACAAAGGCAGGAGCAGGCTGACATTTTAGTTACGAATCATGCTTATTTAGCGAACCACTATAATGATACAATTTGGGGTCAAAATCCCTACCTCGTTATTGACGAAGCTCATCGTTTTGTTGACAATGTGATCACTTCAAGGAATGATTCATTTCAATTTGAATCATTGTGGGGAGTTCTTAATCATCTGCGTAATTTACTTTATTATGCTGATGACAGTGTATTTAACCAATATGGCAATGATGTACAGTTTAATTTTCTCTTAGAGAAATTAGATCCGGCAATACTTGATTTGATCAAAGTTATTAATCATTTGCAACGTTTGCTCTGTTCAAAAAAGAAAAAAGCTGTCAGTCAAAATACTTTAGCCAATGGCAACTTGCTTCTCAGTTTCAGGGGCATGGATCTTTTTCCCAAGAATAGTCAATTTTTAACTAAATTGGCGGAATTACAACGAAAATTAGAAAGCATCAGACAGAACACAAATCAAATCTTATTTAAGCTTTACAATGAAACTGACAGCTCGAATATCGATAGGGATGCTATTTTAAGTGAAATTTCTGATCAAATAGATCAACTTGATGACTATATCACCAAAAGCTATCAATTATCGGATTTACTTCGAAAAAAAGTCTATGTCAATTTAGAAGGGTTTATCATTACTTTAACTAATCCGCAAGATCCTTTAAGTGCCAATTTAAGCTGGCTAATGCTTGATGCAACGCCAGAACTTCATAAAATATATGATCGCTTCAACCATATTTCATTTGTCAGTGCTACCTTAACCAGTGGAAAAGGGTTCGATTTTATCACTAAGCTTCTTGGCTTAACTGATTTAGCACCACAAAAGTATATAGGAACAAGCACATTTAAGTTGAGTAAACATCTTGAAGTATTGTCTGTGACTGACTTTCCTGATATTAACGATCCAAAGTATGAGAAAAATCTAACTCAGATTTTGGAAAAAGATCTGACAAATAAAAGTCATGTTTTAGTTCTTATGACAAATCTTGAACAAATAAAAAATGTTTTTAGTGCTATTATAAATTCTCCCAGCTTACGTGATTATGAAATTTTGGCACAAGGTGTCTCTGGTTCAAATAACCGGATTATTAAAAGATTTGCAATTGCCAAACAAGCACTTATTTTAGGAGCAGATAGTTTTTGGGAAGGAATTGATTTTCATGAATGTGGTGTTGATTTGGTAATAGCAACTAAATTGCCTTTTGAATCTCCTGATTTACCGGAAGTTAAGTTGCGCCAAAGACAACTTGTTGACAAAGGTATAGATGTTTTTAACTCTGATACAATGCCGCGGGCAATTATTCGCTTTAAGCAGGGGATGGGCAGGCTGATTCGTGGAGAGCAAGATAAGGGCCAGTTTTTAATACTAGATTCAAGAATCTGGTCTAAAGATTATGGTTCAGTTTTTCTGGCAGCCGTTCCAGTTAAAGTAAAAAAAACATCTTTAAGTAATTTACAGGAAAAGTTAACAAACTATGATACAAGATGATACAAAACAAACATTTAAATTTTTAGCATGGGTATTTATAATTTTGATCTTTTTATACTTTGCCTTCATTGTTATTTTTTATAAAGCAGGTAATCCAGAACGGTCAGAAACTCGTGAACTCAACAGAATAGCAATCGAAAAGACTCCTATCAAATATACAGAAAAAAACTATCATTTAAATCGTGGTGTTAATAGTTATGCGCTTAAGGGTCTAACTAAGGACCATAAGACATACTATTTTATCTACTTGCCAGGATCTAAAAAAGCATATCTTTATTCAGCACGTAGAGGTGTAAATGAAGGACTCATACGTAATAAATATATTGCAAAAGAACCTAATGAAAAAATTACTGAAGTAAATCTGGGCTGGTATAAAAATAAACCCGTCTGGGAAGTAAGTTCTAAAAATATAGCTGGTGAATATCATTATCAGCTTTATAATTTTAAAGATGGAAAATTAGTAGGTTAAGTCGCTAAATTGATCAAACTTTGGTATCATTAA
This sequence comes from Lactobacillus sp. wkB10, assembly GCF_000760615.1. Classification (NCBI taxonomy): domain Bacteria; kingdom Bacillati; phylum Bacillota; class Bacilli; order Lactobacillales; family Lactobacillaceae; genus Lactobacillus; species Lactobacillus sp. wkB10. The sequence goes on from NZ_JRJB01000005.1 coordinate 19,702, forward strand.
TTTGATTACGATAAGGAAAGTGGAATAAAAGTTTATGACAGAATTAATTTCAATAGAAGATTGTCGCAAGCATGTTGACCAAGAAGTACGGATGCACGTTTGGTTGACTGACAAACGTTCAAGCGGCAAAATAGTGTTTTTACAATTACGTGATGGTACTGCCTTTTTTCAGGGAGTAGTTCGTAAAAATGCAGTTTCTGATGAAGTGTTTGAAATTGCAAAATCTTTGCATCAAGAAGCAAGTTTTTATATTAAGGGAACTGTACACCAAGATGAGCGCTCCCATTTTGGTTATGAAATTCAAATTTCCGACTTAAAGCTAATTACTAACAACGAAGGTTATCCCATCGGTAACAAAGAACATGGGATTGAATTTTTGCTTGACCATAGACATTTATGGCTTAGAAGCAAACGTCCTTTTGCAATTATGCGCATCAGAAATACTATTTTCAAAGCTACAGTTGACTTTTTTGAAAATGAAGGCTTTGTAAAATTTGATGCTCCTATCTTTATGCATTCTGCACCTGAAGGAACTACCGAATTATTTCACACGGAATACTTTGGAGGAGATGCTTATCTATCACAATCCGGACAACTATATGGTGAAGTTGGAGCAGAAGCATTCGGTAAAATTTTTACATTCGGTCCAACTTTTAGAGCTGAAGAATCAAAAACGCGCCGTCATTTAACTGAATTTTGGATGATGGAGCCAGAAATGGCTTGGATGCATCAGGATGAATCTCTTGATTTGCAAGAACGTTTTTTGTCATATGTGACTGGTCAAGTTCTCAAGCATTGTCAATATGAATTAGAAATTTTAGGTCGTGATCCCCAAAAATTAGAGCCTGCAGCACAGGGTAACTTTACACGCTTGTCATATGACGATGCAGTAAAGATATTGCAAGACGATGGACGCGACTTCAAATGGGGTGATGATTTTGGTGCTCCCGACGAAGCTTTTATTTCCGAAAAATTTGATCGTCCATTTTTCATTGTTAATTACCCGACAAGTATTAAACCATTTTACATGAAGAAAAATCCTGATAATCCTAAGGAATATCTATGTGCAGATGTTTTAGCACCAGAAGGTTATGGCGAAATCATGGGTGGTTCTGAACGCGAAAGTGATTATGAAACATTGCTCAAACAAATTCATGAGGCCGGCTTGAATGAGAATGATTACAGCTGGTATTTAGATTTGCGTAAATACGGCAGTGTGCCTCATTCCGGCTTCGGTATGGGCTTTGAACGTGTTATTGCTTGGATCTGCAAATTAGATCATGTCCGTGAAGCTATTCCATTCCCGAGAATGATTAATCGTCTAGAACCTTAAATTAAAGTTAATAGTATAGTTAAAAGTTGAACTAAAAAATATTTAGTTCAACTTTTTTAAAGGGAGAGATTAATATGCGCTATAATGATTACCGCTTCTTTGGTTTCACTACTTTATCAAACGGGTTACTTGCTTATTATCCACAACTTAATATTGACGATGCAGAAATGATGGTCATTATCCAATTGGAAATGTTTGCCCAAAAAAACAATTATTTTCCTACCAATGAACAGATTGCGGCTAATACTAATTTTTCTGTTACAGAAATCACTGCTTTAATTCAAAAATTAATTGAAAAAAATTTAATTGTAATTGACCAAATAACTGACAAGAGTGGCATGATTGGAAACAAATATAACCTTAACCAGTTATATGATAAACTGGACCAACTGTTGGAGAATAAAACTTTGTCTGTCAATAAAAAAATGACTGCTAAAAAAGCGGAAACTGCTGTTGATAACACTCCGTTAAATCAATTAGTAAGGCAGTTTGAAATTGAATTTGGTCGTTATTTAAGCCCAATAGAACGAGAAGAAATTTCTGCCTGGCTCAATGTAGATCACTACGATCCAGCTATTATTAAGTTGGCCTTGCGCGAAGCTGTCTTATCTCAAGCATATAGCCTAAAATACGTTGACCGTATTTTGCTGAATTGGCAAAGACATAACTTAAGAACAAGTAGTGAAGTTCAAAAGTTTTTGAGGAGGAACCGCTAAATGAAAGCAGAAAAATTACTTAGTAAAAATGAAGCCAGAAAAGTGTTAGAGTGTATCAACCGAATGTATCCTGATGCCAAAAGTGAATTAGTTTGGGACAATAATTTTCATTTGTTATGTGCTGTCTTAATGAGTGCTCAAACAACAGACAAGATGGTAAATCGAGTAATGCCAAAATTTATGAAGGATTATCCTGAACCTAAGAATTTGGCCATGGCAACAATTCCAGAAATAGAAAATCATATTTCCCAAATTGGGCTTTATCATTCAAAAGCTAAGCACTTAAAAGAAACTGCGGAAATTCTAGTTTCAAAATATGATGGTAAAATTCCAAAAGATAAAAATAAATTAATTTCTTTGCCGGGAGTCGGTGAGAAAACTGCTAATGTTGTTTTAGCAGAGGGATTTGGAATTCCTGCGATAGCAGTCGATACACATGTGTCACGAATTTCTAAACGATTTCATATAGTGCCTCAAAATGCCAAACCTCTTGAAGTAGAAAAAAGGTTAGAAGATATCTTACCAAAAGACGAATGGATTCATACACATCACGCAATGATTTTATTTGGTCGCTATTCCATGACAGCGCGTGATAAAAATGATCCTTACAGTTATTTAATAGAAAAATAGTGTTTAAAAAATAAAAGTTTAGTATAATTTCTTTATCAAAATAATATTAAAGGAGACTATACTATGAGTGGTTGGCAAACGACTAATTTTATTTTAGCAATTTTATTTTTGGGTTTTGCTTTATTCTTATGGCTTCGTCCATATGATGGAACTGGCGTTCCTAATACTATGTATGTAAAATTGATTTCCTTAACTGTTTTAACAATATTTTTTGCCTTTATTTTTTTAATAGAATTCATTTTTTACCTTATACTGAAAAACAATAAAAAATAAAAACGTCGAAAGATTTTTCGACGTTTTTATTAGTTAATGTTCATTATTTTCATTATTGGTTGAATTGTTGCTTTCTCCTCCAGGTTTGTTAGGTCTTTGCTCTTGATCAGAACTGGTACCTGAATCAGAATTGCCAGATTCATTATTTTGACCTGAATTTTGTGAATTATTTTCACTAGTATTGTTTTTATTCTTGTCTTTTGAATTTTTCGCTTTTCTTTGATTTTTATCAGGTTGCCTAGTTGAGCCATTTTGATTGTGATGAACAGAATATCTTCCCTGAGTATTAGTTGAAGATGAATCATTAGTGTTAGTTTTTTCATCATCTTCATCATAATCGCTGCTGTCATCAACAATACCAATAGGAGAATGGCCACGAACAAACAACTGCCATTCACCTGTAGATGATACCTCTGGTGGATTTGAGTTTTTAGCGATTTTAGCCCGAATCACAGAGTCAGGTTTTTGCCAATCAACATTTTCTTTATTTCTCATTAAATAAGTCATCATGTTCTTATAAAAAAGCTGTGCAGATTGTTGACCAACACCAGAAATAGTACCATCTTTCAGATTATCATAGCCCGTCCAAACACCAATTGAATAGCTAGGGGTGTAACCCACAAACCAAGAGTCTTTAGGTGTTGCAGCGTATGCTGGGTATCGTGCCAAATCCTGTTCTGAATATTTAACAGAACCAGTTTTCCCCGCATGATATAAACCTCTAATCTGTGCGTTGGTTCCAGAGCCGTGTTTAATTACTCCTTTCAACATGTCTGTAATCATATAGGCAGTAGCCTTGCTCATCACTCGAATGCCTTCAGAGTCATAATTTCTGGTAAGTCCATCAGGAGTTTCGATTTTAGAAACAAATTGCGGTTTATGATAGATTCCCATCGTAGCAAATGCACTAAAAGCACCGGCCATCTGCAAGCTTGACGCATTTGCACCAATTGCCACTGACAAACCTGAGTCCTTAGGAACATTGATATCCATTTTCCCAGCAAATTTTGCTGCTCGTTTAACGCCAACTTCTCTCAAAGTTTTGACTGCAGGAACATTACGTGACTGTTCCAAAGCATGCCTCATAGTCATCATACCGTCATATTTATTATCCCAGTCGTAGAGCTGGACATTCGTTCCTGGATAAACATACTTGCTATCATCTAACATTTTTGCTGTTGACCAATTGAGATATTCAATTGCCGGACCATAGTCTAAAACTGGTTTTATCGAAGAACCCGTTGATCGAGTGGTTTGTACTGCACGATCTAAACCCAATTGAACTGAAGAGGGCAGGTGCCTTCCACCAAGTATAGCTACTACGTGACCATTACTTGGATCAACCACTGATGCTCCTATTTGCATTTTGTCATTAGTAAAAGGAACCTGACCACTGTTAGCCAATTGATAAAGTTTCTTTTGAGCCTTTTGATCCATATTAATGGTAATCTTTAAATTGTCACGAAAAGGATCAAAGCCTTTAGCTCTGACTTCAGCAATTGCTTCCTTCACATAGGGATCATTAATTTTGCGTAAGTTAGATTGCTTACGCTGATTATGAGGTTTTAAACCCTTTTTTATGCTTTCTTTCCTAGCTTCATCATATTGTTCCTGAGATATTTTTTTATTGTTTAACATTGCTTTTAGAACAATATTACGCCTATATTTTGCATATTCTGGGTAGGTATAAGGGTTATATACGGTTGGTCTATTAGGCATTCCCGCAAGCATGGCTGTTTGCGCTAAGTCCAGGTCTCCGATCTTTTTGCCATAGTAATAGTTAGCAGCAGTGCCAATTCCGGTATTACCATAATTCATATATACCTTATTGATGTAAAATTCTAAAATTTCATCATGACTGTATTCTCTTTGGACTCTCATAGCCAGCCATGCTTCCTGAGCCTTTCTGCGTAAAGTTCTTTGGGAAGCAGCAGTTGAAAATTTTGTCAGTTTAACTAATTGCTGGGTTATTGTAGAACCACCTGCAGAAATGCTTTTGCTTTTAGCATTAGTTAACATTGAACCCGCAATTCGAATAGGATCAATTCCCAGCTTGTCTCTGTAGAAGCGCTTGTCTTCAACTGATACAATAGCATCTTTTAGCAGTTGCAAATCCTTGCTGTCCTTGACGTATAATCTTTTTTCAGTACCAAGGGACATGATAAATTTGCCATTTGTATTGTATAATCCTGACGAACCACCACTTTCAAGATCAGCTCGACTAATGTTTGGAGCATCTTTAGCATAATAGGCAAACAAACCTACGCCAGCTACCAAAATTAAAAAAACACCTAAAAATGTCCACTTAAGTATTCGACGCCACAATGGTTTAGGCAAACTTTGCCGGTAATTCTTACGTGATTCACGTCCATTATTTGAGTTTGAATTTTTATTTGTCATCGTGTATTTTCCTATCCGAGATAAAAGAATCTATAGCTTTCAGGTATGGCAGAGTAGGTTGAAAGCCACTCTTAATCTCTATTGACCAATCCTCGACTTCTTTTAACGTTAATGAACTTTTATCTTTAGTCCACCAAGCTTTTATTATTGCACTTGCCGGAGTTACAAAATAGCGGTTTAAGCTTGTAAATCCTATTATTGTAAAGCATATTCCTTTTTGCTTCAAGCATTCTGCCAAGTGAATTATTTGATGCTCGTGAAAATTTTTTAAAGGAAAATTGGTTTTATTTTTGGTCTCTTTCGCTTCAAAGTCCAGGTAATAACCTTTATAAACCCCATTATAATCCGTAGTGGATTCTTGGCGAAAATAGGCCTCTTTTATTACTGCACGTGACCTTTTAGGGTAGTCTACCTTAACGATTTGAACTGGCGTTGGCTTTTTATGCACCACTGCAATTTCTTTTGTACGATAATATTTATTAGATTCATTAATCATCTGCTCAAGGTTCATCCCCCGGTCAGAAAAATTAATATTTTTGTGTCTTCTTTTTTGGTGCTTGGCTTGAGAAGTATAATTTGATTTGCGAAAAGCGGCAGAACTGCCTGTTGGATATTTGACCATAAATATCACTCCTGCTAGCATTATAGCAATAAAGAAAAAGTTTTTGAACAAGGAGCTATCTGTTTCATTATGCAAAGATTGTGGGTAACTGGATACCGTAATTATGAGCTTAATACATTTGGAGACAAAGACCCCAAGATAAAAATTATTAAAATGGTTCTAAAAAAACATATGATAAGCCTAATAGAAAATAACCAACTTGACTGGCTAATAACTGGAGCTAATTTGGGTGTAGAGCAGTGGGCAAGTGAGGTCGCAATCGACTTGCGACAAAAATATTCTTTAAGGGTTTCTATCATTGTTCCTTATGAGGAATTTGCCAGCAGATGGAATGAAAATAATCAGGAAAAGTATCTCTCTTTAAAACAGCAAGTTGATTTTTTTGCTTCCACTTCAAAAGAAACTTACCAAAATCCTGTTCAACTGCGCAATTATCAAAACTTCATGCTTATGCATACAGATAGAGCCCTGATGATCTATGACCCAGAAAATCCTGGAAAGCCCAAGTTTGACTATAATTTAATCAAAAAATACCAAGAAACGACAGAATATCCATTAGAATTAATTGATTTTTATGATCTGCAGGATGAAGCAGAAGAATTTCAGGAAAATCAAGATGACGAATATCAAGAATAAGATAACTTTGTTTTAAAATTAACATTTTAGTTTTAAGCCAGTCCAGTTTTTGCTAGAATAAAAGTGATATAAAAAGGAGTTGTATATTATCATGGCAGATTTAAATGATATTCAACTATCCACTCAGGATATTTTAAAAAAACAATTTAGAACAAAGGTTAAAGGTTTGGATCCAGATGAGGTTGATGCCTTTTTAGACAAAGTAATTGCTGATTACGATACATTTGAACAAATTATTGAAGATCTTTATGGTCAGATTGGCAAGCTTCAGGGAGAGTTGATGGACGATCGACATAAAGAAGATTCTATTCAAGAGCAAAAGACCAGAAGAGTCAGTCCAGCTGCTACTCAAGAATCAGTGCGGACTTATACACCGACCCAAGAACGTTCCACTCAGAGTTTCAGTCCAACAAATGAGGCAGATTCGCAAAAAGAAAATTCTACTAATATGGCTATCATTCAACGCATTTCGACTCTTGAACGGAAGGTATATAATTTGGAACAGCGAGTTTATGGGTTACAAAAAGAGTAAGCTTTGATATAATTTTTAATGGTGCAAATTTTGAGCAGTCGCGGTTTGATCTTGAAAAGGTCAGGCTGAGGAAAGTCCACGCACGCACGAGCTGCGATGCTTGTAGTGTTCGTATTTAGCCCAATAAGCTAAAGAATTTACAATTACGGCGAAAAAAGTGCTAAATCACTATTATGACATGCATGAATATTCTGAAAAGTGCCACAGTGACGAAGCAGAGGCGGAAACGCTTCTGGTGGAACGAGGTAAACCCTGCGAGCGTGCAACCCAAACTTGGTGGGGGCGTTTCAATCTAAGGAAATGAACTAAAGATTGGATTGCTAATATTTAGCAAAGATAGATGGCTGCTGAAGGTATTTATGCCACAAATACCTGAACAGAACGTGGCTTACAGAAATTTGCATTGGCAGCGTTGAGCTTTTCAAAGGGCTCAACGCTTTTTTTAAAGAAAAGAAAGAATAAAGATGGGAAAATATAAACTATATACAACTATGGGCGTTGGGTTTGAAAGCGTTGTTGCCAAAGAACTGCAGGCAATGGGCTATAAAACACACACTGAAAACGGGAGAGTCTTTTTTACCGGTAATGAAACTGATATTGTCAAAACCAATCTCTGGTTAAGAACAGCAGACCGAGTTAAAATTTTATTGAAGGAATTTAAAGCCACGGATTTTGATACTCTTTTTAACCAAGTATATGAAATTGATTGGGCAGAGTTACTACCTGTTGACGCTAAATTTCCTGTGAAAGGCAGATCAGTCAGGTCTAAATTACATTCTGAGCCAGGCATTCAATCAATCGTAAAAAAAGCGATTGTTAATAAAATGTCCGATCAGTATCATCGTCGCGGCTTCTTGCCTGAAAACGGTAATGAATATCCTCTTGATATTCATATAAACAAAGATATTGCAAGGCTTTCATTAGATACAACTGGGCCCAGTTTATTTAAAAGGGGTTATCGCATTGAACATGGAGGGGCTCCTCTGAAAGAAAACTTTGCGGCAGGATTATTAAAACTAACTCCATATGATGGCAGTCATCCCTTAATAGATCCAATGACTGGTTCTGGTACTCTTGCTATTGAAGCAGCCTTAATAGGAAAAAATATTGCTCCAGGAATTTGGCGCCAATTTGCTTTTGATGGCTTTGATTGGTTTGACAGCACTATTCATAATGAATTGGTTGCAGAAGCAAAGAATAAAATCAAACCACTTGAACAACCTATATGGGCATGTGACATTGACCAGTCTATTTTAGAAATTGCAAAATTAAATGCGAATAACGCAGGTGTGTTACAAGATATTTATTTTAAACAGGTTGCGGTAAAAGATTTTGCTACGGATTTACAAAATGGAGTTATAATTGCAAATCCACCATATGGTAAAAGGCTGAAAGATCGAGAATCTGCCGAAAATCTTTATAAACAGATGGGCGACTCACTTCTAAAATATGATAGTTTCAGTCAGTATTATTTAGTTGGAGATCCTGCTTTTGAAAAATTTTTTGGTAAAAAAGCTACAAAAAAGCGAAAACTATTTAATGGCAATTTAAGAGTAGATTTTTACCAATATTGGGCAAGAAAAAAATGATTACTGAAAAATCAAATACAGAGTTTTGGGTTATTACAGACACTCACCTAATTGCTGATAGTTTGCATGATAATGGCCATGCATTTCAACTTATTCAAAATACTAGTCAAGGTAAAGATCTTGCTTACCAAGAAATAGCTCTTCGCGCTTTTACTGATTTTGCTAATAAAAAGAAACCAGCCGCTATCATCGTTACTGGAGACGTAACTTTTAACGGAGAACTTATTTCTGCACAAAAATTTGCGGAAATATTTTCTCGTTTAAAAGCAACAAAACTATTGGTTTTACCTGGGAATCATGATATATATGATGGTTGGGCGCGTGCTTTTAAAGGTCCAAATCAACTTTTTGCTCATCAAATAAGCCCAAGGGACTGGCAGGAAATATTTAAAAGCTCATATGACTGCGCACTGAGCATTGATCCTGGTTCGCTAGCTTACAGTGTTCAATTAAATCAGCGTTACCTTTTAATACTGCTGGATTCCAATATTTATGGTAAACATGAGGCAAATGGTGCCCCTGCTACTGAAGGACAAATAAATGAGGAACAAATTATCTGGCTAGAAAAACAGTTGGAAAATGCTAAAAGAAATCATCTGAGACCCCTTCTATTTATGCATCATAATCTGTATGCTCATAATCCGGCAGTAAATCGTGGCTTTGTACTAAATAATGCTCAACTTTTACGTCGTCTGTGTGAGGATTTCAACATTAAAGTTGCCTTTTCTGGTCATATACATGCTCAAAATATAATTGGACCACTAGAAAGAACACATACGATAGAAGTGGTCACCTCAAGTTTTTGTTCATATGACCAGGGATATGGGGTAATCAAGGTAAGACCAGATAACATTAAATATCAGCGTCATACATTTAACATGAAACCATTTTTGAATAAAAAAGAGCTGGAAGATCAAAATTTAGCTCATTTTCACCATTATTTGAAGGAAATTCAAATAAAAAATTTAAAAGGAAATTCGAATAAGAAAGATAATTTTAGTAATGAACAATCTGAGCTTCTGCAAAAGGTAAATCATTTGTTTATAGAGATGAATTATCAGTATTTTACTGGTCACAATCATATCGAAAAGGAGCAATTAAAAAAATTATATTCTTCTCCAGAATTTAAAATTTTAGTCAATCAAAGACCTCGTTTTAGCAACTACATGAAAACTTTATTCGATACGACTGATCATAGCAATCTTGAAACAGAAATTTGGTATTGAAAAGGAGCCTTATGAGAAAAAAACATTTCATTATTTTAGGTCGCAGTGGATTAATTTATTTCAGCTGGGTATTAATAGTTCTTTTTTTATGTCTTATTTTCTTATATGAAAGTACAAAAATTTTCAACTGGCCGGCTTTAATTTGTGCCTTATTATTCTTGATATTATTAGTTCATACTTACTTTAATTCTTATTGGAACAATGAAATATTTAAGTTGCCATTTCGTGCTAAAGCAAAATTGACATCTGAACCAGCAATTATTTTCGACTGGCAGCTGCTAAAAATTTATAAAATCAGAATTGCTGAATTTGGTCAGTATTACTTATTAAGATTTGAAAAGTAAAGCAGGCAGACCTCTGCCTGTTTTTTACATCAGTTAAAAAGTAAATTTAGCGTAATTCTTAATTTGTGACTGGCAATGCATAAAAATTGATCAATATTTGTTATAATGACAATTGATTAAACAAAAGGTGGGACCTAAATTCTAATATGAAAAGGATATTACTTAAAATGAAGAGTTAGATTTAACAATTTACATTTATAGAAAGAGGCATGCGCAATGAAATCAGATATTCAAATTGCACAAGAAGCTCACGCATTACCTATTAATGAAATAGCCGCAAAGGTTGGCTTAAGAGATACTGACATTGAACCTTATGGTAACGACAAGGCTAAAATTAACTGGCAGGCAATAAAACGTACCATGGCAAACCAACACCTTGGTAAACTTATTTTGGTTACATCTATTTCACCTACTCCTGCTGGAGAAGGCAAGTCAACTATGACGATTGGTTTAGGAGATGCCATAAACAATCAGTTACATCAAAGAACCATGATTGCTTTAAGAGAACCGTCAATGGGGCCAGTTTTTGGCTTAAAGGGCGGAGCAACTGGAGGAGGTCAGGCACAGGTAATTCCAATGGAAGACATTAATCTCCATTTTACCGGAGATATGCACGCTTTAACCGCCGCTATTGATACTTTGGCAGCACTAGTAGACAATTATATCTATCAAGGAAATGAACTTAAGCTAGATCCTGACAGAATCCTCTTAAAACGCGGAATTGATGTGAATGATCGCAGTTTAAGAAATATTACTGTTGGACAGGGTTCAAAGTTTAATGGTGTTGAGCATAAATCAAGTTTTGCAATCACAGTTGCTAACGAATTAATGGCGATTCTGTGTTTGTCGACTGACATCAACGATTTAAAAAAGAGAATTGGATTAATGCTCGTTGGTTATACCATTGATGATCAGCCTGTTTTCGTTAAGGATCTTGGTTTTGAAGGTGCAATTGCTGCTCTTCTTTCCAACGCCTTAAAGCCCAACCTTGTACAAACTATTGAGCATACTCCTGCTTTAGTGCATGGTGGCCCATTTGCCAATATTGCTCATGGTGCAAACACAGTCATGGCAACGAATTTAGCCTTACACCTAAGCGACTATGTATTGACTGAAGCGGGATTTGGTAGTGATCTGGGTGGTCAGAAATTCATGGACTTTGTTTCTGAACATCTCGATAAAAAACCAGATGCCAGTGTAGTTGTGGCTACTGTCCGTGCCTTAAAATATCAAGCTGAAGGAACTACTGAGAACTTAAGTAAGGAAAATCTGTCTGCTTTACGCGACGGTTTTGAAAATCTTAAGAGGCATATGAATAATATGCGTAATTATGGTCTCCCAGTTATTGTTTTAATTAATCACTTCACTACAGACACTGAAAATGAGCTTAATCTTTTACAGAAATTGATCAAGGAACAAGGAATTGACTCTGTTGTGGTAGATTATCATGAACAGGGATCAAAAGGTGGCATAGAAGCAGCAAAAGCAGTCCTTGATTTGGCAAATTCTCAAAGTGGTCATCTTATTCCGACTTACCAAAAAGATGATGACGTTAAAACTAAAATTGCAAAAGTTGCGCAAAAAATATATCATGCCGCACGAGTAGAATATAGTGAAAAAGCGGAAAAAGATATTCAAGAACTGGAAAAAATGGGGAAGGATAAGTTGCCTGTAATTATTGCCAAGACACAATATTCATTCACTGATAATCAAAAATTGTTAGGTGCTCCAAATGATTTTACCTTGCATGTTAAAGGTGCCAGTTTAAAAAATGGAGCAGGCTTCATTGTCATAACCACCGGACATGTTTTAGACATGCCTGGGTTACCTAAGCATCCTGCTGCATTAGATATTGATGTTGATAACAACGGCAAAATTAGTGGCTTATTTTAAAAGTAGCAATGCAATTTTTATATTTAATTATTTCGTTATTAATAGTGATCTTCGATCAGGCTTTAAAGTCTTTTATTGCTGGTAACTATAGACTTGGTGAATCACACCAGGTTCTTCCTCATATTTTTTCATTTACCTACGTGCAAAACGAAGGTGCTGCTTGGAATATTCTTCCTGGTCAAATGGGACTTTTTTATTTAATTAGCATTATTGCCATCATAGTATGTTTATATTATCTGTTTATTAAAAAATTTCATAGTAAGCTTTTCAGTACTGGAGTTGCATTAGTTCTTGGGGGAATAATAGGTAATTTAATTGACCGGATTCATCTAAAGTACGTCATTGATATGATCCAAGTCGATTTTATTCAATTCAATATTTTTAACATTGCCGATTCTGCAATAACAGTAGGAATAATACTCGTTTTTATTTATCTTCTGTTTTTTGATGAAAGCGAAAAAAATAATGCCTGATAAATATCAATTCGTAATTCAGGAGGAAAAAGGTAGAATCGATAAAGTGCTCGCGACCAAAATTCCATCTTTATCACGCTCAAGGATCCAAGATTTAGTGCAAGATAAAAATATTTTAGTCAACAGCAAGGCAGTTAAAACTTCTTATAAGGTACAAAAAAATGATTTGATTTCAGTTAGTGTACCGAAGTTAAAACCTTTGGCAGTAGTTCCAGAAGATATACCGCTTGATATTATTTATGAAGATCAAGATGTAATAGTTGTTAACAAACCTCAAGGTATGGTGGTTCATCCGGCTGCTGGACATCCAGATCACACTCTTGTCAATGCTTTGCTGTTTCATACAAAAAATTTAGCCGAAAGTCCTGAAGGCTTTCGGCCGGGAATTGTGCATCGAATTGATAAAGACACATCTGGTTTATTGATGGTGGCCAAAAATGCTTTTGCGCGTGAAAACTTAGAGAAACAGTTAGCACAAAAGACTAACAAAAGGCTTTATTTAGCAATTGTACATGGGAATTTTTCTGAAAAATCTGGAACAATTGAAGCTCCGATCGGACGTGATCATTATGATCGTAAAAAAATGGCTGTAGTTGAGAAAGGTAAAAATGCAGTCACTCATTTTACTGTCCTAGAACAGTTTCAAAAATATAGTTTAATAAGATGTCAGCTTGAAACAGGGCGTACACACCAGATTAGGGTACACCTTGCGTATATTGGGCATCCCGTTGCAGGGGATCCATTATACGGACCACATCATACCTTAAAAGGTAATGGTCAATTTTTGCATGCTCAAGTTTTGGGATTCGAACAACCACATTCAGGCAAGTGGCTGGAATTTGAAATTCAGCCTCCACAAATTTTTTTGCAACAATTGGCTGACTTAAGAGAAAAAAGTGATTAAATGAAACGATATTTAATTCTGGAAAATGGTCAATCATTTCCGGGAGAGGGATTGGGAGCTTCAATAATTTCTACAGGTGAATTAGCAATTCAAACTGGTAATTTTGGTTATCAGGAAGCTTTAACTGATCCAACAAACACTGGTAAAATTTTAGTTTTTACTGCTCCTATGATCGGTGGCAATGGCATTAACGCAATAGATTATGAAAGTATTAATCCAACTGTAAAAGGAATTATTGCAAATGATGTAGCTCAAAATATTTCAGATAGTAATAACTTTCAAGATTTAGCTTCCTTTTTAAAGGAAAAAAACATACCGGCTATTTATAACGTTGACACCAGGGCTTTAGTTCATCTTTTAAATAAAGAGAAAACCATAAAAGCCTCAATCATGGACACAAATGACGAACATGCTTTTGATCAAATCAAAGCTTTAGTTCTGCCTAAAAACAAGTCTGCTACTGTTTCAACTAAAAATGCCTATGCGGTACCTAATGTGGGTAAAACTGTAGCTATTATCGATCTGGGATTAAAGCATTCTATGCTTAGAGAATTGTCTTTACGAAAAGTCAACGCTACCGTTTTACCTTATAACGTCTCAGTACCTGATATTAAAAATCTGCGACCGCAAGGAATTATTATTTCGGGTGGTCCAGGAAAAGTGGATGAACTCAAAGAGAATCTTAATCCTATTTTGGCAGCATTTTATAGGAAAATTCCTCTTTGGGGAATTGGTCTGGGCTTTTTAGCCTTAAGTGAATTTCTTAATTTTGAATTAGTTGCTTTGCCTCAATCATATAATGGCATTAATTATCCTGTTATTGACCAAAATACGAATGAGATTTGGCAAGTGGCGATGAATATAGATCAATTAGTACTGCCAAACAGCGTCCAATTTGAAATGGAAAAAGAATTATACGATCTCCACAGTGAGTTATTAGCTGGTTACAGTAATAAAGCCAATAAGGTAATTGGTACAGCTTTTAATGCTGAAGGTGCTCCTGGAAGTCTAGATGCTCTTCCTATTTTTGATAGTTTTGTAAAGATGATGGTGTAAAAATGCCTTTAGAGAATGACTTAGATAAAGTTTTAATCATTGGATCTGGCCCAACCTTGGTTGGTAAAGTATCTGAAACTGATTTACTAGTTGAAGATGCAATTCAAGCACTTTCTGAAGAAGATATTCAAGTTGTTTTAGTTAATCCCAATCCTGCAACTATTTCTACTGACAAAAAATCTGGGCTAACTGTTTATCTTGAACCAATGACACTGGAATTTCTAAAAAGAATAATTCGCATGGAAGAACCAAGTGCTATTATTTCTGCTTATGGCTCAACTACAGGATTAAAAGTTACACGAGAACTAGTTCAGGATGGTATATTGCAAAAAATGGGAGTTAGCCTGCTGACCTTGAACAAACAAACTCTCACAATGGATAATCATCAAAAAATGAATGCTTTTTTGGCTGAAAATCAAATTGAGGCTAATAAATATTGGAATTTAACTGATTTTAGTGCTGTTGATATTCAGAAACAGCTATCTGAAAAAGTTCAGTTTCCAGTAATGCTTATTAAAGAAAATACTTCAGCCAAAAATACACAAATTATTTTTGACAACGTTTCCGATTTGAACGAGTATCTAACAAAAGAAAGACAATCAGAAAGTTTTTCCTTTGGCAATTATCATTTGTCTGAAGATCTTTCCTCTTGGGAAGAAGTCATTGCAAACATAATTCGTGATAGCTCTGGAAATATCCTCTTTACCAATTTAGCTGATACTGTTGAATCCGTAGCTATTAATGCAGGAGATTCTGCTACAGTAATGCCAGCTTTAACGCTGAACAACGACCAAGTACAAAAAATTCGTGCAATTGCTAAAGTAATTGCCAACAAATTAAAAATCGTTGGAATATTAAATATTCATTTTGCTGTCAAACATGAGGGAACAAAGTTCTCTGTAAAAATTTTATCAATAAAACCGAGGTTAACACGCAGTGCAATTTGGTCAAAAAGAGTGGGATTGTACAGCTTAGGTTATATTGTATGTAAAGTAGCTATTGGCTACCGTTTAGATGAAATAACAGATCCCTTATCAGGTCTCAATGCTGCTGTTGAGCCAACCTTAGATAAAGTTGCAGTTAGAATGCCTTTCTGGTCATTAACACAATCCGGCAGCAACCATTATTTATTAGGTGCCAAAATGCAAGCCAGTGGTGAAGCAATCGGAATAGGAACGAATTTTGAATCCGCTTTTTTAAAAGGTCTTGCATCAACAGTTAACCTAAAAATGTCACTTAAGATTTTTAAAACTGAAAAAGCGAAAGAAAAAAACGAAATAGCAAGTGATTTAGAGCATCCCGATGAGTCACATTTAATTAAGCTTTTAGCTGCAATATCTAAAGGTTTCAGTTATCATGATCTGCAAAGAATTATTCATATTCATCCAGTTTATTTTCAAAAACTGGCGCATATTGTGGAGATAGGACAAAAATTAGCAGCTGGAAATCTAACAGATGAATTATTGATTGAAGCGAAAAAGAGAGGATTTCGCAACGCGTTAATTTCTGATCTTTCTGATACTGATATTAATGCGATCGAAAAGAGGCTTATAAGATTACATTTGAAGCCGGCTTATCAGCAAATAGATGGATCAGCGGGAACAATTAAGCCGTTGGTTAAGGCATACTATGGCTCATATGGAGTTCATGATGAAAGCCAAGTGTTATCTGCAGCTAAAAAAGTGCTAGTAATCGGTATGTTACCCTCGCAAGTTTCAGTTACAAGCGAATTTGACTACATGATTAGTCATGCAATAGATACTTTACATAATAATAATTATGCCACTGTTTTATTATCAAATAATGATGAATCTGTAGCAATTAGCTATAAAAGGGCAGATAAGGTTTATTTAGAACCTATAACTCTTGAAAGTATCTTACATATTGCTAAAAAAGAGCAAATAAAAGATGTTTTAGTTCAGTTCTCTGGCAAAGAAATGAATGCTTTATGTAAAAAACTAATAGAAAATGGTTTAAATATATTAGGCAGTAAAAACATTAATCCGAAAGATCGGATTGAGCAGGTTTTAACTAAACCATTAAAAAGTTTAGGTCAAAATAAACTTTTAACAACAGTTGATAAGACAGAGGCTAAAAATTTTATCAATGAACATGGATTTCCAATTCTCATTGGCGGATTTAATAATATGGGCGTTAAGCAAAAATCTGCTGTTGTCTATGATTTGCCAGCTTTAAAGAAATATTTAAAGGAAAATCAATTATCCAAGGTCAGTTTATCTCATTTTATTGAAGGAAATAAATATGAAATTACTGCCATTTCAGATGGTAAAAATGTCACAATTCCTGGTATTATTGAGCATTTGGAGCAAACAGGATCTCATGCGTCAGATTCAATAGCTGTTTTTAAGCCACAAAATTTAACAAAAACAGGCAAAAAGTTACTTACTGAATATGCTATTGAGTTAGTCAAACGCATAAATATGCGTGGTATATTCACGTTACATTTTTTGATTGTTGCAAAGAAAATCTTTTTACTGCAAATTAAGCCATATGCTGGTCACAATATTGCTTTTCTTTCTAAGGCAATTGGAAAAGATATTACAAATTGTGCAACGGAAGTCCTTATTGGCAAGAATTTACCTGATTTAGGCTATAAAAACGGTTTATGGCATTCAAATAATTTTATTTTTGTCAAAATGCCAGTTTTCTCATATATTGATTACCAAAGTGAAAATACGTTTGATTCAAAAATGAAGTCATCTGGATCCGTCATGGGGCGAGATACTGAGCTTGCAAAAGCTTTATACAAAGGCTATGAAGCCAGTGGACTAAAAATACCTAACTTTGGTACAATTTTTATTTCTGTTCGTGATGAAGACAAAGAAAAAGTTACGTCATTGGCTCAACGTTTTTATCGTCTGGGTTTCAAAATAATTGCTACTGAAGGTACTGCTAATGGCCTAGCAGAAGCTGGAATAACCACAGGAATTGTTTCCAAAATTAGTCATGGTTCTCACAGTCTGTTAGATAAAATACGACAACACAAAATTGATATGGTGATTAACATTACTAACTTATCTGATTCTGCTAGTGACGATGCAACCAGAATACGTGATGAAGCTTTGAATCAGAATATACCTGTTTTTTCAAGCATCGAAACCACAGAACTTATTTTGGGTGTTCTAGAATCGCTGGCGTTAACTACACAGCCAATTTGACAATAAAGCGAAAATGAAACGAGGATGAATAAATCATCCTCGTTTTTTAGTTTATTCTTTTGCTTAATACTCGTTCTTTTTCGGGGGTTACTTCAATTGAATTTTGTCCAGTATAAATTACGAAACCAGGTTTTGCGCCATTAGGTTTTTTTACTCTTTTATCCTGCACATAGTCAACCTGTACATGAGCTGAATTTTTAGCTTTAGAAAAATAGGCCGCAATTTCCGCAGTTTCTAAAATATCTTTTTCTGTTGGTTGATCAGATTGCAAAATGACATGCGAACCAGGAATATTTTTTACATGAAACCAAATATCAGTTTTATTAGCTTTTTTTAAGGTGAGCCAATCATTTTGTAAATTATTTTTACCAACTAAAACAGTTTTACCAGATGAAATGCGAAATTTATTGAGGTTTTTCTCAGTGATTTTCTTTTTACGTTTAGGTTTCTGAGGTTTTTTAATGTAGCCTTGATTCATTAATTCTTCGTTAATTTGATCGATATCTTGTGGTTCAGCATTATCGATCGCGGTTTGAATAGTATCAAAATAATTTAAATTGTCTTGAGCTATTTTTATTTGTTCTTTAACGTGTTTAATTGAATCGCGCAGCTTTTTATACTTGGTGAAATATTTTTGACCATTTCGAGCAGGAGAGAGTGCCGCATCAAGCTTAATTTTTAGTGGTTGATTATTATCATAATAATTAGGCAGGTCAATTTCAGTCATTCCCGGTTTAACTTGGGACAAATTTGCATTAAGAATTTCACCTCTAATTCTATATCCTTCAGAATTTTCAGCTTGATCCAATTGCTTTTGGAGCTTAACTATTTTTTTGGCTAATTTTTTATGCTCATTTTTTACAACTCGTTCAATTTGACTTGACTTTTGTCTTACCCAATCCTGATTTGATTGATATTGATAAAAACTGTCTAAAGCATGATTAATATCTGGATCAGAACTTTCTTTAGTTAGGTTAAGATGGTAAGGCAAATAAGGAAAAATCTTTCGCTTATTATTTGGTGTTTTCAGAATAAAAGCACCTTTTTTATTAAACTGACCCATAAACGTTTTAAAAGACGAATAAGAAAAATCGTCTTCCAAATAACCTGCAAGCTCTTGACGATCGTCTCGATCAATCCCCCCAATCTGACCGGCGAATTTTTCAGGATCGGAATTCGAAGCCCTTTTATTAAACTCTGTTTCCGTCATCTTGAAACCATCAATACCAGATATAAGAGGAGGTAACTCATATTTAGCTTTAGGTAAGAGCAACCGCACTCTATTTTCATCAGGATTAATTCTTTTGAGCAAATCAATTATACGTCCATTTTTCTGGTGATAAAGAATAACATTGCTATGTCTGCCCATTAGCTCCAACGATAAGACTAACTGAACTTGATCTCCAAGCTCATTACGATTACTAAAATAAAAATTGACAATACGGTCAACTCCTAGTTGGTCAATTGACTGTAGAATTGAGCCTTCTAAATATTTACGTAACACCATAACAAAAGTTGGTGCCTTATCAGGATTAGCAATAGTTTGCTCAGTAATATAAAAACGTGGATACTGAGCGTTGGCAGATAATAGTAATTGTATATTTTTTCTGTCTTTTCTAAAAGTTAGCACTAGATCTTGTTCAAATGGTTGATAAATTTTGGAAAGCCTGCCACTTTCTATTTTTGGTTTAACATCATTTAGCAGGCTATGTATAAACAAACCATCAAAAGCCATAATATCACCTCAAAACACGCTTTCTATTATACCAAGTATTAGGCGATAAGTGCTTGTTTAAAATATATTTTATTTATAATCTTAAAATAGAGTACCACTAATTATATAGTAATCATTTTTGAAATAACTAAAGAAATCATTGCAAAAAACTGATATACTGGTAATATAGATTTAAAGTTATCAGTATAAATATTTATAAGCTAAAAATAATAGTAACAAATATTACTATACAATTAAGCATGAATGTTTCACAACTTTTCGTTTAGCTTTTTATGCATTTTCATGCTTTTAATATTGCTTAAATTTAAGTTTATAAAATATTTTTATGTTTTGTTTTAATCAGAAAAGGTAGTTAAATGGACGTTTTATCTTTTAGCACAATTGCTGGAAATATTAAAAACGAAATAAATAAAAAGTGTGGGTTAAATCTTTCGCAAACCAGAATTTTGCTTTATTTTTACCATAATGGTAATACTGCTTTAAAAATGGGAGATTTAGCTGAAAAATTAAAAATATCACTTTCAACATTAAGCAGACAATTGCAGCAAAAGAAAACCATGAGTTTTGTAACAATTAGAAGGTCAGAAAGTGACTCAAGCAAAACAGTTCTGTTAAATGATCAGGGTTTGGAAAAAATTTCTGAATTGAGAAATGTTTTAAAAGAAATAGAAGCATCACTTTTGCATGGTTTATCAGAGCAAGAAATAAAAGCATTTGACCAAACTTTTGCTAAACTCGTGCAGAAAACAGAAAGAACAATTTCACTATAGTTGATAGTCGAAACACTTATTTTTTTATGCTATAATTCTTGTATGTTGTACACACAAAAGCGAAAGGTAAATTAGATGAAGATTGCTTTAGTTACTGATAGTACTAGCGCCATAACAAAACAAGAGGCAGAAAAAAATAACATTATTGTTGTTTCAATTCCAATAATTATAGGTAAAAAAGAGTATTTGGAAAATGTCGATATAACTTCTGATCAGCTTTTTAAAATGCAGAGAGAGGGATTAGATTTCCCTAAAACTTCTCAGCCAAGTACCGGCGATTTAATTCGTCTTTTTGATAGCCTAAATGATAAAGGTTATGAAGCTATTATTGCTATTACACTTTCCAGCGGGATTTCTGGTTTTTATCAAACATTATGTAATATTGCTGAAAATCATCCAAAATATAATTTACATGCAATTGATACAAGAATGACTGTTCGCTTACAAGGAAATTTGGTTTTGGCAGCAGCCAAAATGATAAAAAATGGTCTTGATCTGGATACAATTTTAACTCGACTCGAAAAGATCCGTTCAACTATTGATGAAATATTCGTGGTTAATGATTTAAATAATTTAAGTAGAGGAGGGCGCTTAAGCAATGCCGGTGCTTTTATCGGCTCAATGCTAAATATCAAGCCGCTGCTTACTTTTAAAGACGGCAATATAGTAGCTTTTGACAAAATTCGTTCTATGAAACGAGCTTTTATAAAAATTAAAAAATTAACGGTAAAGAAAATAGATCAATTGCCTTATAAAGATAAAATCAAGCTCTTTATTATTGACTCCAATGACAGCAGTCAGGTAGACGAAGCTAAAGCATTTTTAACAGAAAAATTTCCAGAGCAAAACATTTCCGTTACGAAATTTAGCCCTGTTATTGCCACGCATCTAGGAGAAAAGTCTTTTGCCATTGGATGGATGATTGATATTGATAAAATCGATTTGACTAAATAAAAGCAACCTTTTGTAAGATTGCTTTTTTTGTTACAGAAATGTGAGGATACGTATGAAAAATCAAATGGATCAAATAACAAAATGGGCTGTAGAGTTACAGAGTATTGCTCAAAACGGTATAGAATATGGTTATGATCGTTTTGATCGGGAGCGCTACGAACAAGTAAGAAAAATTGCTACCGAAATGATGGCAGCAAAAACTGGACTATCAATAAATGTTGTTAAAGGCTTGTTCAGTAGTGATGATGGGTACCAAACACCTAAAGTTTCTACTAGAGCTGCAATTTTTAGTAAACAAAAAATCTTACTGGTTAAAGAGACTACAGATAATTTATGGTCAATGCCTGGTGGTTGGTGTGAACCAAATATAACTGTTAAAGAAAATTGTATAAAAGAAGCCGAAGAGGAATCTGGGCATAAAATTGAAGTTGAACAAATTATTGCAGTGAATAACCATTCAACTAATATTTATGGTAAAAAGCGAATTAAAAGAGCTATTAATGTTTGTAATGTCATCTTTTTATGTAAAGACTTGGGTGGGAAATTTTCAAAAAATACCGAGACTGATAAATGTTCATTTTTTGAACTCGATAATTTACCACCTTTGTCATTGCCACGAAATTCTTTAGCAGAAATAAAAATGTGTTTTGAAGCGAATCAAAATCCTAACTGGCAAACAAAATTTGAATAAAAACAGGCTCTGTATCAAGCTTGTTTGTGATCACTGTTCTTTTTATCTGCCTCTGAAATCTCATTTAATGCAGCACGCTGCTTTTTTTGATCAACATGAGTATATAAATCGGTTGCTGAAGTTCCTTTTTGGCCCAGTTGCTGAGCCACCAACACTTGGTCTTTGGTTACACCATATAGTTCAGAAGCCACTGTGTGACGTAATTTATGAGGAGTGAGGGGGTGCCCAAAAGCAGCTGAATATTTATTGACCATTTTCTCGATAGCGCTCGTAGTGATCCGACGTGTTTTATTATGCCAGCGAGTCAGGAAAAATGCTGAATCGCTTTTGACTGCCAAATAACGTTGCTTTCTTATTTTCTTATACTCTCTGATGTAAACCAACGTCCATTCAGCAATTGGCACGCTGTCTCGTTGGCCACCTTTGCGGGTTACGTCCAATGTAGCCTTTTTAAAATTAATGTCTGGCAGATCAATTCCTGCACATTCAGAAACTCTGATTCCAGTTCCTAAAATTAAAGCAATAATTGCCATGTCGCGCTCTTTATTTGCTTTAAATCCTGGTAAAGCATGCTTATTGCATTTAAATTCATAATTATTTTCAATAAAATCCAAAAATTGGTATTTTAATTTTCCTGTGTACATGTGTGATTCAAGAACATGGGCCCGATAGTTTAAAGTTTTTGTGTTATTAAGAGAATCAATTTTGAGCATGACATTGCGTTCAAAGTAGGGTTTGCCATTTATATTGTCAGCAGTAATGGTTAAAAACTTGAAAAGAGATCTCAAGGCATTAATAGACCGATTTATTGTTGTAGGCGAATTCAAGTTGCCTTGCTTATTTTTAGTATGACCTAAATAATTAATGTAAAGCATAATGTCATTGCGTTGCAGGTGAGCTAAAGTTTGAGTTTCAATACTTTTGTTATTTTCAGCTTTTGAAATGCCTTCATGACGGAGCCAGTCAAAAAATCTTCTGATTTCTGTTAGATACTGATAGGATGTAGCTAAAGAGTGACTTGTGCCAAAATTGTATTCTTTAACAAAATCAGGCATTTTATTTAATTCTTCATCAATTAGATCTAAATATTTCTTTGTTTCCACGTAATAAATTTCTCCTAGCTTCAATTATTTAGTTACATGATTTATTATAAAACAAAACTAGAATGTATGTTTGTATCGTGTATACTTATTATGGAATAGAGGAGAGGGAAAGGCGAAAATTACATTTGATGAAACAAAATACTGCTTTGGTATTTTAAAGATAAATCTTTTAAAAGTTTGAATTGAAATTTCGCCTTTAATTGAAATTAATCTAAAAAATCATATTCAGCTTTGCTAAAAGCATTCAACGAATACAAAATAACTGAGCTTGTTTATTGTTTTAATATCTTTCATTAAAATTATAGTTTTAATGAAAGCAACTATAAAATTATTTAATAGTTAGCACATTTAGAAGTTAAAAAAATTATGCAAGCAGACTTTTTATACTTAAAATTGAGATTTTAACCATTATTACTCAACTGTTATCAAAGCAATTCTTAATTAACTTAATTAAAATATATCAACGCAATTTTATAGACTTTCAATATTAATTAACAAAACACTTTTATTAATAAAAATTCAAGTCGTTTCTGATGAGACTCAAAGGCAACTCGATGACCAATTGATAAATTAATTATGCATTCATTTTGATTTTAACGAGCTCTGAATTGACCTGTGACAATCTCAAAGTAAAATTATTTTGTGTAAGTCAAATGCAGTCTCAATCTCATACGTTCTCTTTCAATTTTTTTGTTTTACTTTACATAATATATATTATACGAAGTTATATTGATAAAAGCAGTTACCTTTGTCTTTGACACTACTCTCTTTTCATCAAAGTATATCTGATTATTAAATTAAACTACTAACTAGCAAAACCAGCTTTTTATTTCTATTGTCATTAAATTTGCTTTTGAACAAAAATTTTTGTTGTATAAAAAATCCATAATTTTAGCAAGAAAAGATTTTATTTTACATTATACAAAATAAAACTTATTGATTGTGAAATTTGTAAATTAAATAATTACTAAACCCTTTTTATCATATCCAATATTAATTGATTTATTTAAAGTTTTCACGTTATAAGTGTAAAAATATAAATAAAAGCGCTTTCTATAATTGATAACTATATAAAAACAATTGGATTTTGATTTTTTACTTAAGCGCTTTTCTACTTGCCCCTCTAGCAAGCGAATGCACGCTTTGATATAATATTTGCCACTCTTTCCTTTTTCACTTTAAGTTTAATTAGTTGGTGCCTTTTTATTTTATTTTTCCAAAAAATAGCTTACAATACTATGTGGGGTATAGTTTAAAACATTTAGTTTGAGTATAATTTTGCCAAAAGCAAGTGTTTTATTCATTATTATTTTTGTTTTATTGTTCAATTCTATAATTAATCTGTTATTATAGAATATGGAATTATTTTTTTGAAAGGGTTGAATTTATTCCATGAGTATAAATTTAGGAAAAGAAATATGTCGTAGGCGGCGCGAACAAAAGTTGACCCAGGAGGATCTTGCTGAATTAAGTGACTTATCGGTTAACTTTATTTCTCGTTTGGAAAGAACAAAGAATCAAAACATCAGTATTCAAAAGCTTGACTCAATTGCCAGAGCTTTAAATACAACTACACCAGATATTATCATGAATGCTTACCGTTTTAAGGAAGTTAAGGTAGAAAATCATCAAGATAATACTCCTGTATTTATTAAGAAGGTTCTTAATGAACTTAGAAAAATGTCACCTGACAAAGCTGAAAGAGTATGTAAATCATTCATTATTTTGGCTAAGGAAATTAACAAAGATTAAAAAAAGCACGAAATAGATTTTACTATTTCGTGCTTTTTAAATTACTTAAATGCTTCAGTTAATGGTGGAACAACCTGTTTCTTCCTTGAAACAACACCAGGTAAACTGATTTCTGAATCTTTAACTTCCCCAAATGCCTTTTCAAACGAAGCCAAAGCTTCGTCTGAACCTATAACTAATGCAGTTGAGTCTGAATCGAGTACATTAGTTATAAGCAGCATAAACAAATCATAGCCCTCTGAATTTGCTGAATCTTTCATAGTTTTCAGGAAGGCTTCTTTGCGTTCTAATGCTTCTGGCAAGTCAACCACATTAATTTGAGCTACTCGTACATTTTTGCCATTTAATTCAAATGATTTGGCATCTAAATCGATTAGTTCTTCTTCTGATTTACTTGCTATATTAGTTCCAGCTTTTAATTCTTCCAAGCCATATTTTTCGTAATCTACGCCAGCAATTTCGGCAAGTTCCTTAACGGCTTTTTTATCTCTATCAGTAGTTGTTGGCGATTTTAGCAATAATGTGTCAGAAATAATGGCAGAAAGCATAATACCAGCAATATTCTTAGGAATTTCAACTTTAAAATGCTTATAGAGACCAAACATAATTGTACTGGTACAACCTACCGGTTCAGCAAGATAAAATAAAGGCATACTGGTATTGAAATTCATAATTCTGTGGTGATCAACAACATGAGTTACAGTAACCTGATCAATGTCTGATACACTTTGCTGTGGTTCATTATGATCAACAAGCATTACTTCTTTAACTTCATTTGCTGCTGTTTTGATCACTCTTGGCGCTTCAAAACCAAACTTCTTTAATGCAAAAGCTGTTTCATCATTAGGTTCGCCTAAAGCAACCGCCTCTGTGTTGTAACCCAGCTTATTCTGCAAATATGAATAAGCTATAGCTGTACCAATTGCATCTGTGTCAGGATTTTGGTGACCAAAGACCAATTCTTTTTCCATTAGATTTCCTCTTTTTCTTTTTAAAATTTTACTTATATAATTAGTTTACCTAATAAAGGCTATTCTTGACAGAACAAATTATAAATTTTTGTCTTACCTCAAAAAACTTACAAGATTATGTGGCAAAATCAGTCTTCCAAAAACTTTTTAAATTCTTTCAAAAAGTTTTGTATACGTGGAACTTCTTTTTTACCCTTTCGATAAATAAGTGAAATTGTGAACTTTTTAATGCCTTTTAAAAATACAGGTACCAAATTAATTTCACTTTGATTTAGGCGGTAATAAGAGTCACTTACAATTGTATCATAGCCAGTGTCCTGCGCTGTCTCAACCATCTCCTTGGTAGAAGTAAAAGTTAAAGGAACGTTCAGACCATTTCTTGCATTCACCTTACTGCCTAGCTTGCCTTTAAGTATCTGAGTTAAATAAAAGCTATCTGGATAAAGAACCCATTTTTTTCCTAAAAACTTAGAAACTGGATAGGACTTCCCTGCTTCAACACTTCTATCATGAGTTAAGATAGTTAATTTATCTTGAGTAACTTTCATTAATTCGTATTGATTTTGTAAATTCGTCTGACTCTTTTTAGTAGTTTCAGGAAGATAAAGCATTGCTAAATCAACCAAATTATTATCAAGATTATACCAAAGATCTTTACGATTGAAATAAGAAACACTGATAGTTATATTGGGATAGTTTTTATTAAATTCAACCAAAAATTTTCTAAGAAGATCAGAATTGACGCTTTCTAAAACACCAATTGCAATATTGCCTTTATCAGCCTGAGTAAACTCTTGTATATCGCTAACAACAGAGTTAATAGTCCCGAGTAGCTTAATTGCCCCCGTTTGCAACTGC
The DNA here is from genome assembly GCF_000760615.1 of Lactobacillus sp. wkB10. Classification (NCBI taxonomy): domain Bacteria; kingdom Bacillati; phylum Bacillota; class Bacilli; order Lactobacillales; family Lactobacillaceae; genus Lactobacillus; species Lactobacillus sp. wkB10. The sequence goes on from NZ_JRJB01000005.1 coordinate 46,342, forward strand.
TTACCAGCTTCAGTCAAATAAAGCTTTTTTCCCATTTGTCCAAACAGTGGTGTTCCGATTGCATGTTCAATTTTCTTTATCTGCTGAGTTAAAGCCGGTTGAGTAATACCAAGGATTTGAGCAGCTTGAGTGTAGTTCATGGTATCAATTAATTGCAAAAAATAATGTAGGGATTTGGTTGAGAGTATTGTATCTGTTTTAGGCATAAGATTATTCCTTCTATCTTAACAATAATATGGCTCTGTTTATATGCTATTATCAATCAAAAACCCTTTTGTGTCAAAGTAATATTTAAATCTGTTGAAGCCCTTCCATAAATTATTAATATCATTAAATAAATAAAAATTTATTCTGTACTTAAAGGCCTCCCCAGTTTTATATTAACTGGATGACCATCACTTGTCGTATCTAATACAAAAGAACCATTAGAATATCTGTCACCCAAAGGATAATCACATGTAGAAATCTTAATATGCCGTTTGCTTGTTGTTGTTATCAGAAGGATATGGTCTTGGCCATACGAAGCAACAGCAGCGACACGGTGCGGCTTAGTTTTAAGTTCCCTTAAAACTAATACTCCTCGTTTGGCACGGGATACCTTATTGACTAACCCAGCCTTAAACTGCTTAAAAGCTCCTCTTTGAGTAATAATGCCTATCCGAATTAAGTCAAGATAATCAGGATTTATGACTATATACGAAACTACATAATCTTCATCCTTTAAATTCACAGATTTAACTCCGAATGATTTGGCACCAGATGCAGGAATTTCGCTCAAATCATAGCGGACAGCATAAGCCTTATGCGTAAATAAAATAATCTCTTTATTACTTTCAGGTTTTACTATATCAACACGAACAACCTTACTGTCCGTTTGTTTCATTTTCATTGCAGTAATTGCGCGTGAACGATAAGTTCTCGTAGGCTGGAGATTACATAGTTCCAACTGTTTTATATAACCATCATTAGTTGCAATTAAAAAGTTTAGTTTTTGATTTAATTGTTCAAAATCAAAGACACGAATGATATTCTCATTCTCGTTTAAGCCAATTTCCTGAGACAAATGCTGACCGGTTTCTTTCCACTTCGTTTCGACTAGTTCATTAACTGGTCTATAAATGACATTACCACGGTCAGTGAATAAATATAAATTAGTTAACGTTGACAAAGTCTTTTCGAATACAACGTCATCCCCACTCGGCAAACCATTATCCTCATCATCACTAGATTGCCAGGAACGAATAGATGACCTCTTTAAGTAACCATCACGACTGATTAAAACACGTACTTGTTCATCCGCTACTAGTGCTTTTTCATCAATTTGAATCTTGGCGGTTTCGGAAGAAATCTCAGTGCGTCGAGGATTACCAAATTCCTTTTTGACGGTCGTTAGTTCCTTAATTATTTCTTTATCTAAGATTTTTTTATTAGACAAAAGTTCTTTAAAACGAGCTATTTTTTCATTTAGTTCGCTTTGCTCTTTAACCAAAGCATCAACATCAGTGTTAGTTAACCTATACAGCTGTAAAGACACAATTGCTTCTGCTTGCCGGGCAGTAAACTTGAACTTATCTGATATATTTTTCTTTGCCTCTGCTTTATTTTTAGATGCTCGAATTACCTTAATTAGCTTGTCTAAAATATCCATGGCATGAATCAAACCCTGAATAATTTCAAGACGCTCTTCTGCTTTATTTAAATCAAATTTGGTTCTCTTGATTACTACATCTTTTTCATGTTCTAAGTACGAAGACAATATATGCTTTAAACCAACTTGCATGGGAGTCATATGATCAATGGCAACCATATTAAAGTTATAGGAAACTTGCAATTCAGTATTCTTGAATAAATAATTTAGAATATTTTGTGCATCAGCACCCTTTTTTAACTCTACTACAATTGATAAACCATGACGATCAGTTTCATCACGCACTTCTGCTATACCATCAATCTCCCTGTTAAGACGAATTTCATCCATCTTTTTAACTAACAAAGCTTTATTAACAGCAAAAGGAATCTCAGTAATGACAATTTCTTCGCGATGCCCTCTAATTTCCTGAATTGAACTTTTTGCTCTTACCTGAATGCGGCCACGTCCAGTTTCATAAGCTTCCCGTAATCCTTTTTGTCCTAAAACAATGGCACCTGTAGGAAAATCAGGACCTTTAACAAAATGCATTAAATCATCAAGACTTGCATCAGGATTTTTAAGTAAATAAATAGTAGCATCAATTACTTCTGCCAAGTTATGCGGTGGAATCTCGGTAGCGTAACCAGCCGAAATACCTGTAGAGCCATTAACTAGTAAATTAGGAAACCGAACAGGTAAAACCGTTGGCTCATACTCAGTATCATCAAAGTTCAAGACCATGTTGACAGTGTCTTTATCAATATCTTGTAACAACATATTGGAAATCTTGCTTAAACGTGATTCGGTATAACGCATTGCAGCGGGACCATCGCCATCCATTGAACCATTGTTACCGTGCATTTCAATCAGAGGTTCTCGCATTTTCCAGTCTTGAGAAAGGTGAACTAGGGCACCGTAAATGGAACTGTCACCATGGGGATGAAAATTACCCATGATATTACCCACTGCTTTAGCCGCCTTTTTGAATGGCTTGTCATATGTATTATTATCTTGAAACATAGCGTAAAGAATTCTTCTTTGCACTGGTTTTAAACCATCACGAATATCTGGCAAGGCACGCTCTTGGATAATATACTTTGAATATCTGCCAAATCGCTCACCCATGACTTGCTCAAGGGGCATTTCACGAATTCGTTCTTTTGTAGCCATTAATTAAAAACCTCTTTATTCATTTTCTTCTTCTAGGATTGAAACATTATCCCCTAGTCTGAACTTAACGTTTTCTTCAATCCACTTTCGCCTTGCATCTGCTTTGTCACCCATTAGTGTAGTCACACGGCGTTCAGCCAAGGCAGCATCATCAATTTTTACCCGAATAAGCAGCCTTGTTTCTGGATCCATTGTTGTTCTCCACAACTGTTCAGCATTCATCTCTCCCAGACCTTTGAATCGTTGTAAAGCATAACCATGACCCATTTTCTTTTCATCGGCAGCAAGTTCTTCATCAGTCCAGGAGTACTTTACCTGAGCCTTTTTGCCGCGACCTTTTTGCAAGCGATAAAGAGGAGGTAAAGCAATATAGACTTTGCCGTGTTCAATCATTGGTCTCATATACCGGTAGAAAAAGGTTAACAATAAAATCTGAATATGGGCACCATCATCATCGGCATCCGTCATAATGATTACTTTATCGTAATTTGAATCTTCTACATTAAATTCAGTACCAACACCAGCACCAATAGTGTAAATCATGGTGTTAATTTCTTCATTTTTAAATATATCCTGCAATCTTGCTTTTTGAGTATTTAAAACTTTTCCACGTAAAGGCAAAATTGCCTGGAACTTACGATCTCGTCCCTGCTTTGCGGAACCGCCGGCAGAATCCCCCTCAACTAGAAAAAGTTCATTCTTTTTTGGATTACGTGATTGCGCCGGTGTTAGTTTACCAGACAGGACTTCTTTTTTATGGCGTTTTTTGCCATTTCTACTCTCGTTACGAGCCTTTTTCGCAGCTTCACGAGCATCTCTTGCTCTTTGTGCTTTTTTCACCAGCTCTTGTGCCAGTTCACCTTTTTCCATCAGGTAATAAGACATTTTTTCATAAACAATTGCATCAACAACTGATCTAGCTTGAGGAGTTCCCAGTTTGCCCTTGGTCTGCCCTTCAAACTCTAATAGCTCTTCTGGAATTTTAACTGATAAAACAGCGCTTAAACCTTCACGGTAATCAGACCCATCAATATTTTTGTCTTTCTTACCTAACAGACCTTGTTTTTTGGCATAATCATTAAAAGCACGAGTAAAGCCACTTCGTGCACCTACTTCATGACTGCCACCATCTGATGTACGCACATTATTTACAAAAGAAACCAGGTTTTCGGAATAACTGTCACTATATTGGCCACTAAATTCAACTTCAATTTCGTCCTGTTTACCGGAAAAATAAAAAATATCGCTTAAAGTATCTTTACCTTCATTCAGATAGGATACAAAAGCCTTTATTCCTTCATCATATTTAAAATCATCATGATGTTGGGGATCACGCTCATCTACTAAGACAAAGCGCACACCTTTAAGCAAAAAAGCCGACTCACGTATGCGTTCCTGAATAGTTTCATATTTATATTTAATAGTCGAAAAAATTTTTTCATCTGGTTTAAAAGTAATGGTGGTACCTGTAGGTTCCTTTGTTTTACCTAAGCGCTTCAATGTGCCAACGGGATGACCGCCATCTTTAAATTCTTCTTCATATTCAATTCCATCCCGTATAACTTTAACATCCATATAACTGGAAAGAGCATTAACGACAGAGGAGCCTACTCCATGAAGTCCGCCGGAAGTTTTATAATTTTGCTCGGTAAATTTACCACCAGCATGCAAGACAGTTAAGATAACTTCAATTGTAGGCTTGCCAGATTTATGCATGCCTGTAGGCATCCCACGACCAAAATCACGTACCGTCACACTGTTATCTTTATGAATCGTTACGTCAATTTCTTTACCAAATCCGGCCATTGCCTCATCTACTGAGTTATCTACAATTTCATAGACTAGCTGATTAAGACCATGAACATCAGTTGATCCAATATACATACCCGGCCTTTTCCGTACAGCTTCCAGGCCATGAAGAATCTGAATTGATGAGTCATCATAAGAATTTATTTTTTTACTTGTTTTAGTCAAATAGACTCCTCCAGTTAAAAATCATTTATTATTTTAATCCTCATACTTTGTAAACTCTGATAAAATAGCATTAGACTTTAAGAGAGCAGGATATACATGATAAATTTAAATTTAATTCTGATATTTATTCTAGCATATTTAATAGGTTCGTTTCCTACTGGCGTGATCGTCGGCAAGGTGTTTTTTGCAGAAGATATTAGAAATTATGGCTCTGGCAATATCGGAACCACTAACTCTTTTCGCGTTTTTGGACCACTGGCAGGTAGTCTGGTTTTGATTGTTGATGTCCTCAAGGGAACGTTAGCCACAAATTTGCCTAGAATCTTTCATATCAATGCCCCTAAATATTTTTTGTTAATTTCAGGGGGATTAGCCATCCTGGGACACACATGTTCCATCTTTCTAAAATTTAAAGGTGGTAAAGCTGTAGCAACCAGTGCCGGGCTTTTCTTGGGCTATAACCTAAAATTTTTTGGCGTCTGTGCTCTCATTTTCCTGCCATTGGTTTTTATTACGTCTTATGTCAGTCTGTCCAGTTTAATTGCAGTTGTCTTAATATTCATTGTAACTTTCTTCTTTCACGATATTTATCTTGAAATTATCGTGGGCTGCATCATGATTATCTTATTTATTCGTCACAGAAGCAATATTAAACGATTATTGCACCATCAAGAGAATATCATTCCCTTTGGTTTATGGTACTGGTATAAGAAAAGACATCATAAATTATGATTGTATATCAAATAAGTATGGCTAGCGAGTTTAGCTAGCTATTTTATTATAGACATAAGAACATTAGTTCGCAAGAAGGTTTTTGCTTGAGTAAATAGGGAACTGTAAAAAAAGAAAGCCTTGAGGCTTTCTTTTCAACCTAAATAATTTATTTTTATACTCATTCATCTTGATCATGAAAAGCCATACTAAAACCAGCTGTAAAAGTGCCACTAGCTTCAAGGTGATTCATGCCGTATTTTTCTTCTAATTTTTGATTAGTGTCACTGCGGTCAGCTATGCCCCACCAGGGTTCAATACAGACATAATCTGCAGACTTAGGATATTGGGACCACACACCTACAAAAGGAGCATCCCTTAACCAAACATTTACATGAAAATTATTGGCATCTGTTCTTAAAGATACACGGTTGTCGTGTCCACGCATTTGAAAAATCAAAGCATCATCTTTAAACAAATGATCACTCAGGGTAATCAAACTATTGGTCGAGGCCAGCGACCGATTAGGCCAGTCTAAAAATGCTCCTTTAAGAGGAATACGAACTCGGGCACGAGAAGGCTTAGTACTGAAGTAAAAATCTTCCTTAGACAAAGTCTTACTTGTGGGAATGTTAAAGCCGGGATGTCCACCAATGCCAAAAATCATTTCACCATCTGACTTATTAATGACAGAAAAATTCTCTTCCAGCAGATTATTAAGCAAGTTATAGTTCACACGCAATTCAAATTTGAATGGATAAACTTCCCTGGTTTCTGCAGAATCCGTCAGTAAAAAAGTGATGCTTTCCTCTGTATGTCGTTCAACTTTAAACTCTAAATCACGCGCAAAACCATGTTGGGTCAAATGGTATGTTTTGCCCTGATAAGTATATTCATCATCTTTAAGTTTCCCAACAATAGGAAAAAGTACAGGAGCATGTCTATTCCAAACTTCAGGATCAGCCTGCCAAATATATTCATACCCGCTATGTAAACTTTTCACACTTTGAACTTCAGCACCTTTACTGGCAATTTTGACCTGTAAGATGCTATTTTTGATAGTGTAATCCATGCTTAATCATCACCTTTGTTAAAGAATGAACTTAGTTAAATCTTTATTTGTTATTATATCACTAAGTTTTTCATTAACGTATGCTTCAGTAACCGTAATTTCGCCCATAGACATATCTGGACCTTCATACAAAACATCTTCCAGTAACTTCTCAAGAATTGTTGACAATCTTCTGGCACCAATGTTATCAGTTCCCTGGTTTACGTCATATGCAATTTGAGCAATCCGATCAACTGCTTCTTGCGTAAAGACTAATTTGATTCCGTCAGCTTTCATCAAGGCTACATATTGTTCTAAAAGTGAATCTTCAGGATCCTTGAGAATCTTGACAAAATCGTCTTTTGTTAAAGCATTGAGTTCGACCCTAATTGGAAAACGACCTTGCAATTCAGGAATTAAATCACTCGGCTTGGATTCAGAAAATGCTCCAGCGGCAATAAAGAGAATGTGGTCAGTTGCTACTGGACCATATTTAGTTTGAACAGTAGAACCCTCTACAATTGGCAAAATATCTCTTTGCACGCCTTCACGTGATACTTCACCTGAAGTTTTCTTATTGCCAGCAGTAATTTTATCAATTTCATCAATAAAAATAATACCGTTGTTTGCCGTACGCTCAATAGCTTTTTGATAAAGAGAGTCATAATCAATCAACTTGCGAGACTCTTGTTGAATTAAAACTTCACGTGCGTCTTTTACTTCCAGTGTACGCTTAATTTTCTTTTTAGGAACCAAATCGTTAAGCATTGAACTCATATCGATTCCCATTTGGCCCATCATATCACCCATTGGATTGACTTTAGGAGCTTGCTCAACATTGATAGTGACCTCTCGATTTTCAAGCAGGCCTTTGTTTAACTGCTCAGATACTGTAAGACGCTGATTGCGGACATCATCGGTTATTTCTTCCTGGTCTGCGTCAGAAGATTGATCATTGTTCTGACCTCCTGACATGAGCATTGACATCATATCTTGCCATTCCTGCATCTGATTTTTTCTTTTGTCCTGCTTGATTCCGGGAACAAGCAAACGTACTAAAATTTTATTGGCTTCTTTAGTTGCTTGAGTGCGAACACGGTCAAATTGATCTTTTTCTTCCATGCGCACTGCTTCATTTACCAAATCGCGTACCATTGATTCAACGTCACGACCAACATAACCCACTTCAGTAAATTTTGTAGCTTCCACTTTTACAAATGGCGCATTAACAATCGCTGCTAATCTTCTGGCAATTTCGGTTTTACCAACACCTGTGGGGCCTGCCATTAACAAGTTTTTAGGTGTGATATCTTCCTGCATTTTTTTTGGCAGCTGCATTCTGCGATAACGATTATAAAGGGCCACAGCAACTGCTTTTTTTGCTTCATCTTGACCTATAATGTATTCATTAAGTAAATTAACAATTTGCTTTGGTGTTTTTGTTTCCATATTATTTATCTGCCTCGTTTTTTACAATTCGTCAGTGATAATCTGATTATCAGTAAAAATATCAATTCCGGAAGCTATTTCAACAGCTTCATGAGCAATTTCGCTGGCACTCATACTGGAGGAATGTCTGGTCATTGCTATTGCTGCAGCCTGCGCAAAGTTCCCACCAGAACCAATTGCAACTACATTTTCATCTGGTTCAAGCACTTCACCATTGCCAGAAATTAATAAAAGATCTTTTTCATTAAAAGCAATAAGCATTGCCTCCAGTTTTTGCAGGGTGGCATCTTTGCGCCAAGCTTGAGCCATTTCCACAGCAGCTCTGCGCAAGTCACCCCCAAATGCTTCCAGTTTACCTTCAAGCATATCTTGCAAACTGACTGCATCGGCTACGCCTCCCGCAAAACCAATTACTACTTGATCGTGATAAATTCGTCTAATCTTTTTAGCGGTAGATTTTGCAATTACTTTTTCACCCAGAGTTACCTGTCCATCGCCAGCAATTGCGGTTTTACCATTAAATTTTACTGAACATATTGTTGTCATTTTTTTGCCTCATCTTTCTTATCATTGCGAGTGAAGTATTTTTCATAATTTGCCTGTAAGTGGCTCATAGTCACGTGAGTATATATTTGTGTGGTAGATAAATTGTCATGACCCAAAATTTCTTGTACACTGCGTAAATCTGCTCCATTATTCAACATTGCCGTAGCAAATGAATGTCGCAATTCGTGCGGGTGTACCTTACCATTAATGCCAGCCTTATTAAAAACCCTTTGCATAATATACTCAATGCCACGTTCTGTTAATGGTTTGCCTTTATTATTTAAAAAGACATAATCTGAACTGTCATCATCTTTTACAAGTTGATCGCGACTGTTTTCCAAATAATTAACTAACGCGCCTTTAGTTTTATCATCAAACGCAACGTACCTGTCTTTATTACCTTTACCGTGTACCAGAATTATCTTTAAATCTAAATCAACTTGCTTTCTTGTTAAGTTGCTTACTTCGCTAACCCTCATCCCAGTAGTATAAAACAATTCAATTAATGCTAAATTACGTAAAGTCAAGGGTTCATTTCCACTTAAAGAGTCAAATACCTGCTTCATTTCTGGTGCATAAAAAAACTGGGGTAACTTTCGTTCTTTAGAGCGCAAAACAATTGTTTGCGTTGGATCTATTTTAACAATTTTTCGTCTAGTTAAAAAGTGATAAAACGACCTGAGGCTAGACATTTTACGCGACTGCGTCGAGCGCGCCAATTTGCGTTCTGTTAAGTTTTGTAAAAAAATTTCAACATCACGTCTATTTATTTTTGACCAGCCAGTAAAGCCGCCATTTTTCTGCCAAAATCTCTTAGCCTCAAGCAAATCAGTTTGATACGACAGTATTGTTTTGGGACTATATTGACGTTCAATACGCAAATATGAGGTAAACAGCTTTATCAGTTCGTCTTTTTCAGCATCCATCTTAATTCAGCACTTCTTTTTGAAATTCCTTAAGACATTCTAGACCGCGTTGGCTGATTTTTAAGTGGCGCTCTTTCTTGTTGCGCACTTTAGAACCTTCAAGTCCCGGAATTAATGCAAAACTGGCATTCATAGGTTGAAAATGCTTGATATCAGCAGTAGTTACGTAATTAGCCATTGATCCTAAAGCTGTTAGTTTAGGAAAAGCAACCGTTTCTTGTCCAATTGCTCTTCTAGCAGCGTTAATCCCTGAAACCAAACCACTGCCAGCACTTTCAACATATCCTTCGACTCCAGTCACTTGTCCTGCAAAGAATAGACCTGGTTGCTTTTTTGCTTCATATGTGGCAGATAATACAGCTGGAGAAGCCATATAAGTGTTGCGGTGCATTTTGCCATATCTGATAAAACGGGCTTGAGCCAAGCCAGGAATCATAGAAAAAACACGTTTTTGTTCACCATACTTTAGGTGGGTCTGAAAGCCAACAATGTTATACATTGAAGCTACGGCATTATCTTGTCTAAGCTGAACAACAGCGTAGGGAGTTTTTCCAGTAGCAGGATTTTCCAATCCTACTGGTTTAAGTGGACCAAAAAGCATAGTTTTCATACCTCTTTCAGCCATAACTTCAATCGGCATACAGCCTTCAAAAACGTCACTGTTTTCAAAGCTGTGAACTTCTGCAGTCTCCGCACTAACTAATTCCTGAGCAAATCTTTCATATTCTTCCTTTGTCATAGGACAATTTAGGTATGCAGCTTCACCTTTGTCATATCGAGATTTTTTATAGACGATATCCATATCAATCGAATCAGCCGCAATTATAGGTGCCGCTGCATCAAAAAAATTCAGGCTTTCATTGCCTGAAAACTTTTGTATCTCTTCAGCCAGTTTGTCACTCGTCAAGGGACCAGTAGCAATAATTGCAATACAATCTTGCGGAATCTGTGTAATCTCTTCATTATGAAAATTAATATTTGACATTGCATGAAGCTTACTGGTCACATAATCACTGAATTGCTCTCTGTCAACAGCTAATGCTCCACCAGCAGGTACCTGGGAATGATCAGCAGCTGCCATAATAAGCGAATCAAGCTGACGCATTTCTTCTTTTAATAAACCTACAGCATTAGATAACTGATTTGAACGCATTGAGTTTGTGCACACCAATTCAGCCAGCTTGTCTGTTTTATGCGCCGGAGTCATTTTTTTAGGTCGCATTTCGTAAAAATCGACAGCGATTCCACGCTTTGCTAGTTGCCAGGCTGCCTCACTTCCGGCCAGGCCGCCACCAATTACAGATACTCTTTCAGGCATATGATCATATTCCTTTACTAAAAATATTTTACTTTTTTACTTTATATACAAGAATATCATCAAATCATGAATGATCTGATGATATTAACATAAATTTAACTTTCTACAGTATCTTTTTCGGCACTTGTTTCTTCTTTATAGTCGCCATTTGGACAAAGAACAACAGGTCCTTTTTTATTTCTTTTTTCAACTAGAAAATGGCCACAGTTAGGACAATTTCGGTTAATAGGCTTGTCCCAAGAAACAAAGTCACAATCAGGATAACGTGAACAGCCATAAAACTTGCGGTTACGCTTTGATTTTTTCTCAATCACGTCACCTTTGCCACACTTCGGACAAATAACGCCAACCTTTTTTACAATTGCCTTTGTATTGCGACAATCTGGGAAACGTGAGCAGGCGTAAAATTTACCATAGCGTCCCATTTTAATGACCATGGGTGCACCACAGATATCACAATTGAAACCGGCAGGCTCATCTTTAATTTGCACCTTTTTGATATCAGCATCGGCTTTATCCAGTTCTTTTTTAAAGGGATGGTAATAATCATCAATCACTTTGACCCAATTTTTCTTGCCCTCTTCAATTCCGTCAAGATCATTTTCCAGTTGCGCTGTAAAGTCGATGTTGACAATATCAGGGAAAAATTTTTCGATCAAATTATCGACAATTTCGCCTAGCTCTGTAGGCACAATAGATTTACCACCTAATTTAACGTAGTAGCGTCGCTGGATAGTATCAATTGTCGGTGCATAGGTTGAAGGACGACCAACACCATTTTCCTCTAATGAATGAACTAAGCTGGCTTCAGTATATCTTGCAGGTGGCATAGTGAAATGCTGTTTATTATCAGACTTGGCTAACTTAACTTTATCTCCCTCGTTTAATTCAGGTAATTCAACATTTTTTTCCTGTTGATTATCATAAACTTTTGTAAACCCGGCAAATTTCATTTTTGAGCCTGTAGTTCTGAATACTACTCCATTTTGCGTAATGTCTGCTCTTACTGTGTCATAAACAGCCGGAGTCATTTCACTGGCTAAAAATCTGGACCAAATCAATTTATACAAACGATATTGTTCAGTAGTTAAAACAGATTTGAGAGACTCTGGAGTTCGATAAACACTGGTTGGTCTAATAGCTTCATGTGCATCTTGTGCATCCTCTTGGTTTTTGAAATGGCGTGCTCCTTTAGCGGCATATTCTTTGCCATAATTTTCATTTAAAAACTTAGAGGCTTCTGCTTGTGCGATTGGGGATGTCCGTTTAGAATCAGTTCTCATATAGGTAATCAAACCGACTGTACCCTGTTTACCCAGACTAATACCCTCATAAAGCTGCTGGGCAATGCTCATTGTTCTTCTAGTACGATAATTCAGACGTTTATTTGCTTCCTGTTGCATTGTCGAAGTTGTAAAGGGAGCTGCTGGTTGACGCCTGCGCTCACGTTTAATGACATTTTCAACTGCGAAACTCTTCTTTTTATCAATTTTAGCCAGGATCTTTTGGACAGAATCATTATCAGGCAAATCAGTTTTCTTGCCATTAATACCCCAAAACTGACCATTAAAAGTCTTTTTTAGTTTTTTAAATTCCGCGTCAATTGTCCAATATTCCTGTGGCTTAAAGTTCTTAATTTCCTTTTCGCGATCAATTACCAGCTTTAATGCGACTGACTGAACACGTCCAGCACTCAATCCCTTTTTCACTTTTTCCCATAAAATTGGAGATAGTGAATAACCAACAATTCTGTCCAGAATACGGCGAGCTTGTTGAGCATTGACAGTGTCCATATCAATTGTTCTCGGATTTTTAAAGCTATTTTTGACAGCGTCTTTTGTTACCTCATTAAATGTAACCCGATTTTTGTCTTTTTGATCCAAATCAAGTACATGAGCAACATGCCAAGCAATTGCTTCACCTTCACGATCCGGGTCAGACGCTAAATATACATCCTTAGCTTTTTTAGCCTCAGACTTTAGTTCCTTAATAGTGTCGCCTTTACCTCTAATAGAAATATATTTTGGCTTATAGTTATTGTCAAAATCGATTCCCATTTGTGACTTTGGCAAGTCACGAATATGACCCTTTGAAGCAATTACTCGGTAATTACGTCCTAAATATTTTTCAATTGTTTTAGCCTTAGCCGGAGACTCAACTATTACTAGTGTCTTCTTACGTTTCTTTGGCTTTGATTTAGTAGGCATCAAAAGCCTCCTCATTAAATTCTTTTTTAAATACTCATTGAGAATAGAATATTTAACTGCTAATTGTCAAATCTTTCAAGTCGCAAATCAAAATCAGTGATTGGATAAGCACCTGCTTGAATAAGTTCATTGGGTCCTTGAGACAGCTCACTGGTAATTGGACCAGGTAAAGCATAAATGTCACGATTCTCTTGTAAAGCTAAGTTTGCTGTAATCAGAGAACCCGATTTTTGTTTAGCTTCAGTAACAATTACACTTTCAGCTATTCCAGCCAAAATTCTGTTTCGTTGGGGAAATCTATAAGGTCTTGGTGGAGTGTCAGGTAGATATTCACTCACTAGTAAGCCTTTTTGAGCAATTTCTTCCTGCACCTGCTGATTTATCGAAGGATAAAAATAATTTAAACCATTACCCACCACTGCAATTGTTTGTCCATTAAATTTCAGTGCCGCCTTATGTGCCATAACATCGACACCCTTAGCCAATCCACTGGCAATAATAAAGTCATCTTTTATTAATTTGGGCACAATTTTGTTCAAAACTAAGCCACTGTAACCAGTGGCTTGACGTGAACCTACAATTGTAACAATTCTTTTCTGAAGTAATTTCAGATTTCCTTGTAAAAATAAAATTAAAGGTGGCTGATAAATTTGACGTAGTTTTTCGGGATATTCTGTATCAAAAAAACTGATAACCTGACATTGTTTCTCTATTCTTCTGATCATTTTATCCGCATAAATATCATTATAAGCATTTAGACAGACTTTTATCAAATTACTCGTCAAATTTAAGTTTTTAATAGTCTGAATGTCAACATCAGCAACTTTTAATTGACTAGCAACACGTAACATCTTAACATATCCGATGCCTTTTTGTAATTTCAAGCGCAAGAGAAAACTGGTAGTCTTCATAAAAAACCTCCTAAATACAAATACGTAAAAAGGAGGCATATTTTTTATTTATAAAAAGAATTCACTGGTGCAAAAGTTTTACGATGAATTGGCGTTGGACCAAATTTTTCAAGTGCTTGAAGATGAGCTTGAGTGCCATAGCCAGCATTTTCATCAAAATGATATTCAGGGTAAATTTTAGCGTAGTCCGCCATCAATTTATCCCTGAATACTTTGGCAACAATTGAAGCAGCGGCAATAGAATTGGATTTTGAGTCACCCTTTATTAATCGGACCTGGGGCAATTTAACTGGTACTTGCATAGCATCAACCAGCAAAGCGTCAGGTTTGACGTCTAAATTCTTTACAGCTTCAGCCATTGCTAAACGGTCTGCTTCATAAATATTTATTTTATCAATCACTTGCGGACTTTTTATGCCAATTGCCACACTAACTGCTTCCTTTAAAATTAAAGGATATAGATCCTGACGGCGCTTGACACTTAATTTTTTAGAGTCATTGACATCTGTCAAATCAAAATTGTCATCAATAATTACAGCAGCTGTCACAACAGGACCAGCTAATGGTCCTCTGCCAACTTCATCTACCCCTGCAACGATCTCCTGTTTGACCCAAAAAGTTTTCTCATAAGCAAACCTTTTTGTAAATGCAGCCTTTTTCTTGGCTAATTTTTGCTGGCGATTATGGTAACTAAGTAAGAGTTTTTGGACACCTACACGAGTATCGTTTTCTAAAATACTCAAATCTTCTGGATTGACCGAGCCTTTTGAAAGAAATTTTTTTATTTCACCAATTGTCATATCCGATCCAAAGTAATCCTTCCTATTTTTCCTTTACGTAAACGTTGCAGTAAGTACATAGAGAAACGATCATAATCGTCACGCATGCCATATTCTTCAGTCAGTGCCAATAACAAATCAGTATCATTAATATGTTCAATTTCATCTTTAGTAGTTCGGGCAAATTTGATTAAATCATTCAAATAGTGCTTGCGTAACTTTGCTAATAAAAATAAGGCAACATCATCAGCGCTAAAAACAGTATCTTTAATTGCCCCAAGCGCAGCAAGCTTTAATCCAACTGTTTGATCCTCAAATTTAGGCCACAAAATGCCAGGTGTATCTAAAATTTGAATATTATCCGCAGTTTTGAGCCAATTTTGCCCCTTGGTTACTCCCGGTTTATTACCAACCTGAGTGACATTGCGACCAACAAGACGATTAATAATTGTGGACTTGCCGCAATTGGGGATACCAGCAATCGCAACTCTGATAACAGGGCTTGATGCACCTTTTTGTTGTAATTTATTTATTTTAGCTTCAGCAGCTTTTTTAATCATCTTCACTAACACTTGCATGTTAGTATTATGAAGAGAATCCATGGCCATCACAAACTTGCCCTTAGTCGTAAATTTTTTTTGCCACCTTTTAGTCATCACTGGATCTGCCAAATCAGCTTTATTCAGAATAATCAAATGTGGTTTACTGCCTACAAGTTTTTCGATCATTGGGTTACGTGATGATTGAGGAATTCGTGCATCTAAAACTTCTACAATGACATCAATTAAATTCATTTTATCCTCAAGCTGATTCCGAGCCTTATTCATATGCCCGGGATACCACTGAATATTAACCATTTTTTGCCTTTCTTACACCAAAAGGGCTCCATATCACTTGGGAGCCCTAGTTTAATACGTCATCTTTTCACGGTACATTTGATAAGCTTTATCAAAAATACTCATGCTTGGCAGGTAACCACCATTAAGTTCAAGATAATCTGATAGTTTTTCATAATTCTGCTCTTGCTTGGGAAAAGTCTGATCATTTTGTGCATTATTTGCAAACTGCGCAACTTCATCATTTGAATCAGCATTACGCTGTGTCATTAAATAGCGATAAAAGCTTTCTCTATATGCCAATTTTTACTCCGTGTAATACAAAACTGCGTATGCTCCCATCCCTGCATGCGTTGCAATAATAGGACTGGTTTCTCGCACTAAAACATCAATTTTAGAATTAATATCTTTAATTTTTTGGGCAAAATCGAGTAGCTTTTGCGGTGTGCTGCCCGTTGCAACGTATGAGATACCGACTTCCTTGATTTTTTCTTTGTTGGCCTCAATTTCATCTAAAATGCGTTTATCAAAAGCTAAAGAAAACTTTTTGCCTCTGCCTTTTTTTGCAATTTTCAAATGACCATTCGGCATTTGCAATTCAATGTGTATATTAAGCATGTTGACAATTTTACCAGCTAAAGGACCTAGGCGTCCACCTTTAACCACATTTTCTAAATTGACAATAAGTAAATGCAAACGCTGAGTTTTTTTAATTTTTTCAATATGAGCCAAAATTTCAGGAATACTTTTGCCAGCGGCAATATCTCGTGCAGCTGCCAAAACCTGAAATCCTTCAGAACGATCAGTTAATTCTGAGTCAACTATATGCACCAGATCTGATTTACCGGTTAGCTTAACTGCCTGACGAGCTGCATCAATCGTGCCGCTTAATACCTTCGCCAAAAATATGCCAATGACTTCGCTACCATCTTTAGTTAATTCATTAATCGTATCAACCATGGTTCCTATAGGTGGTTGGCTCGTAGTTGGCAACTTTTTAGATTCACTCATTTTTTGGACAAATTGCTGTCTGGTTATTTCCACTCCGTCAAGATAGGTATCACCATCGATTGTGACCGATAAAGGCACAACAGTAATATGATATTTTTTAATTTCTTCCGGCGTTAACTGCGCGGAAGAATCAGTCAAAATTTTTATTTCTGACAAAGTACTCGCCCTCAATTCTGATTTGATGTTCTCATTTATGATAGAATGTGAACTGTATTAATTATAAATTATTATAGCAAAAAAACTAGCAAAAAAAAGAAAGCGAACAAACTGTTTCATGATGAAATTGCAAAAAATCTGGCAAGAACCTGAACAAAGATCCAAAACTTATTACATAGTAGATAATATACTCAGTGCTGTCACGCACGGTATTGGTTTTTGCCTGGCAGTTGCCGGATTAGTACTTTTAATTATCAAAGCTGTTTCAACACATAGTACATTAAGAATAGTTACTTTCACTATTTATGGCTCTTGTTTGCTTCTGCTTTATCTTTTCTCTACGCTTTTTCATAGTCTCATCTTCACTCGGGCTCGCAATGTTTTTCAAATTTTTGATCATTCATCAATTTTTTTGCTGATTGCAGGATCGTATACTCCCTTTTCCCTTGTAGCAATAGGTGGCAAATGGGGCATAATGCTATTTACTCTGGTCTGGATAATTGCGATATTTGGCATCATCTACTACATTTTTAATCGTGGCAAACACGTTATATTAGACACTATTTTATACGTTGCTATGGGCTGGCTCGTGATTTTAGCCGGTAACTATTTGTATGTGCGACTCAGCCCCGTTGGATTTTGGCTACTAGTTAGCGGAGGTGTAGCTTATACTGTTGGTGCACTTTTGTACACAATGAAAAGGATCCCCTTTATTCATGTGATTTGGCACCTGTTTGTTATTTTAGGATCAACTTTAATGTTTTTTTCTGTTCTACTTTACGTCTAGGTTAATCTATTTGTTGCAAATAATCCTGGATTTCATCCTCAGAATTATCTAACTCTCCTGAAATTACCTTTTGTTTAATCTGATTAAGAATTTGACCCAATTTTGGTCCAGGCTTTATGCCGTTTGCAATTAAGAATTGCCCGTCAATAGCCAATTCTGACATTGACTTAATTGGCAAAGCTGTATAACGATCAACCAGTGCTTCGGAATTGATCGGCTGTCCTAAAATATGCGCCACGTCTATTGTGTTAAGCAAAATATCTTTGCCGGCATTAAACAGCTCAAGATCAGAAGGCGATTTTTCAGAAATCAAATCAAACAGAGCCACAATTTTTTTGACTTTTTCTGTCATAGCATTTGAATTTTTCCAATCACGCATAAAGCGGGCTATTTGGTTATCTGAAATTTTTAACAAAATAATAATTATAGACCAAAGACTGGTTTCCAAACTGGGGTTAAATTTTAACTTAGGATAAATGGCCAGTAAATCACTTTTACCAGCAAAATCAGGCACGCTTTCACTTAACTTCGTTTGTAAAAAGATTTTGAAGGCAGCTCGCGAATTTGTTCCAGTGCCCATCTTGACAAATTCATCACGGATTCTTTCGACAGAAATTTTGGACAGTAATTGATGTAAATTACTTACTGCTTCTTTAGTCTGAGATTCAAGGTCAAAATTAAGCTGGCTCATGAAGCGTACCGCTCTCATCATACGCAAAGCATCTTCATGAAATCTTTTCATAGGATCTCCTACGGCTTTAATAAGATGTTTTTGCAAATCCCCCAAGCCATTGAAAAGATCAATTATTTCCCCTGTTCTGTTCATTGCCAATGCATTGATGGTAAAATCACGTCTTTTTAAATCTTCAGCTAGATTTTGTACAAAAGTGACATGATCCGGTCGGCGAAAGTCTTGATAACCCGATTCTGTTCTAAATGTGGTAATTTCATAACTAGCGCCATCATTTAAAACAGTAACAGTACCATGTTTAATTCCTGTATCAATAGTTTTTGGAAAAATTCTTTTTACTTCTGCGGGATATGCACTGGTAGCTATATCTATGTCGTGAATTGGTCTTTTTAAAATCAAATCACGAATCGATCCTCCTACAAAATATGCTTCATAACCAGCTTGCTCTAACTGCTTGAGCACGGGAAAAGCGGCTGTAAAAATTGGTGGTAAATTGTCTATTTTTATCATTATTATCTCAACTCATTTATCTGTGTTTTTATTTTTAATTTATGGTAATTTTAAAGTATCAATTTATATAAAGAAAGTTTTATTATCATGAAAAAGATTAACAAAAGAAATATTTTTGAACTTATAATGATCATGATTGGCTGTGGAATTTATGGCTTCAGCCTTGACGTGGTCTCTGCACCAAATAGGCTTACAGATGGTGGCATTAGTGGCATTACTTTGCTTTTGAGACACTTCTGGGGCATTAACATGGGTTTGTCGTCTTTGCTATTAAATATTCCTTTGATAATTCTAGGATATCGTTTTATGGGTAAAAGACTTTTAGCCTATACTATCTGGGGAACGCTTTGGCTGTCATTTTTCTTGTGGTTCTGGCGCTTAACCCCTATTATATATCAATTGAACTTAGAACACGACCTCTTCTTATCTGCCATACTTGCTGGAACCCTTTCTGGTATTGGCCTGGGTTTAGTTTTTCGGTATAATGGCACTTCTGGTGGCACAGATATTATTGCCCGCATTATGCAAATGAAGTATGGCATGTCTTCTGGCAAAGTTTTATTGTTCTGCGACACGATTATTTTATTATCATCCTTATCATATTTAGACCTCAAGCATATTATGTATACTTTAGTAGCAGCTTTTATTCTTTCTAAAGTTATGGATGCCGTCCAGCAAGGAGCCTATTCTGCACGTGGTTTGCTTATTATCTCTGATAATTATCAACAAATTGCTAAAATGATAGATTTGAAATTAGATCGTGGCTTTACTTATCTTGAAGCTCGCGGTGGTTATAAAAAAACCAAACGGCCTGTAATCTATCTTGTTGTTTCACCAAGAGAAATTCCATTAGTAAAAGAATTGATTGCTGCAGAAGATCCTCATGCTTTTGTTAGCGTTATCGAAGTCCATGAAGTCTTAGGAGAGGGTTTTACTTATAAACAAAAAAGCCATCACCTTTTGATTAGAAAATGATTCTTAATATCAAGCTAATTTGGTGAGAGCTGATAAAAACAACAGGGTAATAAATCTAATTTGATTTATTACCCTGTTAAACTTATAAATAATAAAAATGAAGCGTAAAAACTTTCTTTTTCATCAAAGTATATATTGTTTTAATCATTATAACAATTCATTATTCAACTCCTGCATTTCAGTATCCTCAGGTTCGAGTTTCAAATAAGAGTTTAATAATTCTTTGACGATATCTTTAGAGTTTGGCTCAGTATTGAAGAAACGAATCATTTGTTTTAAAAAAGCACTATTATTCTTAAATTCAGGATAAGCCAGTAAAAATTCACTTTTGGCTTTTGCGCTCTGATCTAAATTTTGGTAAGAAAGAGCTAAATTCCAGTGAACTTGAGCTTCCAGATCCTCATCATCAACTTTGGCAAAAAGTGCAATATTTTCATCATTTTTATTTTCTTTAACATAAAGATTAGACAACTGTGTGCGTAAATCTAAACTTTCAGGAATATTTTTAATACCTTTTTTTAGCAAGTTTTCAGCAGTATCCAATTCGTTCAATTTAACTGCTGCCTGCGCACCCTTTTTGTACAAAACAGGATCTAACTCATTGTATGCAATACCTGCCTGAGCAGAACGTAATTCTTGCTCATTATTGTTTTTATGCTCGTAAGCTGTAGTAAGTAAACGGTATGCATTTACATAATCGGGACTCTGATCAATTACTTCATTCAAATATTTAATTGCCTGATCGTCTTTGTTCAATGCTAACATGACTAATGCAGCCTGATACTTACTATCAATGTCAAGAATATCATTGCCATTTTTGGCAATAACTTCGCCGGCCTCTTCATACCGTCCTAATTTTGCAAGGGTTTGAAAAAGACGATCGTTTAAATTTACTTCACTAAAAGTTTTATGTCGTTTTATCAAATCTTGATATCTGTTAAAAGCCTGTTTGTAGTTACCACTGAGATAATCGAGTTCAGCCAAACCGAACTTTACAACATCCTCATCTGGGGCAATTTTTTCTGCCTCTAGCAGTTTTTTATAGGCTGTTTCAATCAACCCATTGGTTTGATAATAATCAGCTTGAACTAATAAGCTGTCAAGATAAGAGGAAGAATCAGGAGCAATATTATAAAGCAAAGTAAGACCATCTTCATCTTTACCGTCATTTAATAAAATCTCTGCTAAATATATTTTGAAAATGTCCTCTCGGGGAAAACGAGCAATTAAACTGCGATATATTTCTTTTGCCAGATCTGAAAAACCCAATCCTACTAGATTTTCTGCCAATGAGGCTAATATTTCAGGTTTATCCTTTTCTAAAGCTTTTTCTAATAATATTTTTTCTTGAGAAAAATCCTGCTGCTCAATTGCATCAAGAAGCTTTTCAGAGTAGCTCATTCTCATTCCTCCATTACTAACTATCTATATTAACCAACTGTGGCGATTAATCAGTTTAAATGATAACACACAAAAAGATGATGGCGAATTAGCCACCATCTTTTTAGATAAAACTATTAAGCTATTTAACAGCTTCTTTAAGAGCTTTACCGGGTCTAAATGCTGGTACAACACTTGCTGGAATTTGAATTTCTTTGCCAGTTTGTGGATTACGTCCTTTACGGGCTGCACGCTTACGCACTTCAAAAGTTCCAAAACCAATTAATTGTACTTTCTTACCTTTAGAAAGGTCATCTTGGATAGAACTAAAAATTGCATCGACTGCTGCAGCTGCATCCTTTTTAGTTAATTTTGTCTTTGATGCAACTTCAGTGACTAATTCTGCCTTATTTGCCATTGGGAAATCACCTCCTGAAACTTGAATCTTATTTTAAGATTCCTAATTAATTCCTCAATTGAGAAACAAGGAATAAATGATTATTTAAATCACTATTTCCTTGATTTCAAAATAGCACAAAACCCCTGATACAACAAGCAATTTAAACTAAAAATGTGATTTTTATGCATTTGGTAGATACAAACTATTTTCTTTTTCGTGCAATTATCTTAATGGGGGTTCCATCAAAATCAAAATTTTCACGTAGCTGATTGATCAAAAAGCGTTGATAAGAAAAGTGCATTAATTCAGGATCATTTACGAAAACTACAAATGTCGGCGGATTAGTAGATACTTGGGTCATATAATAAACTCGTAATCTCTTGCCTTTAATCATTGGTGTTGGAACCAATTTGCTTGCTTCTAATAATAAATCGTTTAATACACTGGACTTAATTCTTTGTTGTTGATTTCGATAAACTTTTTGTACTAGTTTCGGAATCTTTTCTATATTTTGACCAGTTTTAGCAGAAACAAATAAGATTGGAGCATAGTCAAGATACTGAAATTCAGTTCGAATAGTTTGTTCAAAGTCCTTGCCGCTATTACTGGTTTTTCTTGGTAAATCCCATTTATTGACCAAAATAATGATGCCTCGTCCAGCATCATGAGCATATCCTGCAACATGTTTATCTTGTTCCCTAATGCCTGTACTTGCGTCAAGTACCAAACATACAACATTAGAATGCTCAATGGCACCCATTGCTCTCATTACAGAATATTTTTCAGTTTTTTCGTAAACTTTTCCTCTACGTCTTATGCCAGCAGTATCTACAATTCTGAATTTCGTGCCATCCTGGGTCTTAAATGGAGTATCGACTGCATCTCGTGTAGTTCCTTCTTCGTTATTTACGATCACTCTTTTTTCGCCTACTAGACGATTGACAATTGAGGATTTACCTACATTTGGTCGACCAATAACACTAAATGATATTTGCTCATTATTATTCAAGCTTATGTCTTTGGGCAAGCTGGCCACTATTTGATCCAGCAAATCTCCAATACCTGTACCATGCACACTCGAAATTGGAATTGGGTCACCAAAACCTAAACTATAAAAGTCATAAATGTCCATACGCTGTTCAGGATTATCTGCTTTGTTAACCGCTAAAATTACCGGTTTTTTAGTTTGATAAAGCATCTGAGCTATCCGTTCATCGAGGTTAGTAACATGATTTGTAACATTAGTTAAAAATACGATGACGTCGGCTTCTTCAATTGCTATTTCTGCCTGTGCTCTGATTTCTTCTTCAATATTACTATCTTCCCAGGTAATTCCACCAGTATCTATTAAATCAAATTTATGACCTAACCACTCAGCTGGAGCATAATTACGATCTCTGGTAACCCCAGGTTTATCTTCCACTATTGCTAAACGTTGATTAATAATACGGTTGAAAAGCGTTGATTTACCAACATTAGGCTGTCCTACAATTGCAACTACAGGTAAAACCATTTTTCAGCCTCCTTTTTACAAATAAAAAAACCGACTCTAAAGTCGGCTTTTTTATTAAATTTAATGACGATCCTTTAATTGATCACCAATGATGTCACCTAAAGCAAAGCCACTGTCATCATTATTCATATACTTCTTGTTAACTGAATTGTGATTGTAAGAATTATGTGAGCGATTTCCATCGCCATCAGAGTTCTTAGGTTCAGCAGCTTTCATAGAAAGTGAAATGCGACGTTCATTAGGGTCAATATTTAAAACTTTTACTTTAACTTTTTGACCAACTTTTAAAACATCACTAGGCTTGTCCACGTGTTTATATGATATTTCTGAAACATGAACTAAACCTTGAATACCATCAGCAACTTCAACAAAAGCTCCGAAGTTAGTTAAAGACTTAACTTCACCTTCAAATACATCGCCTTCGTGTAAGTCAGCTGTAGCTTGTTCGAATGGAGAAGGTTCAGTTTGCTTAATTGAAAGGGAGATGCGATGTCTATCATCATCAATACCAATTACTTTAACTTTTACATCTTGACCTGCCTTTAAAACATCGCTTGGCTTGTCAACATGTTTATATGAAATCTCGGATATATGAACTAAACCGTCCACACCACCTACATCAACAAAAGCACCAAAGTTAGTCAGACGAGAAACCTTACCTTCAACAACGTCACCCACAACTAATTGTGATGCAACATTATCAAAAGCTTCTTCACGTTCTTCTTCAATTAAGTCCTTGTGAGAGAGAATCAAACGGTTCTTACTTGGATCAATCTCCGTAATCTTGAGTTTCATCGTTTTACCAATGAATGGCTTAAGGTCTGAAACATAACGATTTGAAATCAATGAAGCAGGTAGAAATCCTCTTGTACCCACATCAACTAATAAACCGCCACGAACTGAAGAAGTTACTGTACCTTCAATTGTCTTGCCTTCTTCAAAGTCCTTTTGCAATTCATCGTAAGCTTCTCTTTCCTTTAAGCGAGTAACTGAGAAGAAAAATTCACCATTTTCTTTGTCACCGCCGGCTTTTCTTAAAACTAAAGCTTTAAGCTTATCTCCAGGCTTAACTGCCTCACGTAGGTCAACGTTGCGATCCGAAGTGTATTCACGACGAGGAATTACACCTTCAATACCGGCATTTTCAACACCAACATCGATTTGACCTTCTTCAACGTCTAATACTTCAACATCTACAATATCTCCGACCTCAACTCCTTGCATTTGCTTTAATGCATCTAAAAATTGATTACTGTTTTCTGACATTATTTACCTCCCAATATCATACTCTAATTTTAAATGAAAGTTTGATATTTTTCTACTGTTTTATACCCTTTTTTATAGTTTTTTTTGACTTTTTTTAATTTCTGATAAAATTGCATTTACGACTTGATCAACACTCATAGAAGTAGTGTCTATTTCAATAGCATCTTGGGCTTTTTTTAATGGTGAAATTTTTCGGTGTGAGTCTTTGTAATCTCTTTCTGAAATGTCGTGCTCAATTTCTTCAAGAGACTGATTAGTTTTAATCCCTCTTTCTTTAAAATCTAGCATTCTTCTTTCAGCGCGAGAGTGAACTGAAGCGACCAAAAATATTTTTACTGCAGCATTGGGCAAAACAGTCGTTCCAATATCACGTCCATCCATCACAACGTTCATTTCGCCGGCCATTTGCCTTTGCAGACTAACCATTTTTTCCCTGATTCCGGCTAATGCCGAAACTTGAGAAACATTGGCAGAAATGTCAGGAGTACGTATTTCTTGAGTAATATCTTTATTACCGGCATATATTTTTTGCTGACCATTTTTAAATCTAAATTCAATTTTTTCCTCGTCAATGGCAGTTAAAATACCTCTTTCATCGCCGTAATCAATGTTATTTTCTCGTGCAATCCAAGTCGAAGCCCGATACATTGCCCCAGTATCAATATATGTAAAATTAAGCTTATGGGCGATAATTTTTGCTACAGTACTTTTTCCAGCTGAAGCTGGACCATCAATTGCTATTTGCATTCCAATAAAAAAGGGACTTAAGTCCCTGTCCTTTCTAAATTATCTAATTCTTAAAGTTTGTCCTGTATCCACCTGGCTATTGGGATCAAGTTGATTCAACTCTGCCAATTGACCAACTGAAATGTTAAAGTGGCGGGCAATACTAGTCAAGGAATCCCCTTCTTGTACGACATATTGTTTAATCACAACATGTTTCTTTTTAGGAGTTTTTTTAGATGATTTTGTCTTTGTTTTAGCCTTGGCTTTGGTTTCTTTACTTTTTACAGGCTGAACCTTAGCTTTTTTCTTAGTATCTTCTTTTTTGGCAGCTTTACGTACTTCAACTGCTTTTTCATTTGAACCATTGTTTGATGCCAAATTATGAACCACAGGAACAAGACCGATAAGAATAACTACAATCAGAATTATCAAAGCAATCCAGCCTTTTGATACGGAAGAATAAGTTTCTACTCTCGACTTTTTTGGACGCTTATAATGCTGATATGGCCCTTTTGAATTATTATTCATCTGAAAAACCTCCTTACCTAACCTGTTTAATTTTAGCATATTTAACATTTAAGTGGACAAAAAAAACGGTCATTTACTAGACCGATTTACAATATTTTTAAGATTTAATTTTTAAGATTAAAATTTTTCCTTACAAAAGGTTTGAAAGTTCTCAAAACGGTTTCAAATAGTAAATAAACTACGACACCGTTGATTGTTCCTTTTAACAAGTTAAATGGAACTATAATGCCAAAAATGTATGCACTCATTGATGGAATATGTAGCAGTTTACCCAAGTAAACCTTTTCAGTAAAAGAAAGTAAACCAGAATATCCATGTATTGTCGGTAAATTAGGTACAGTAGTTACTGCATAAAAAGGCGTTAAAACCAATGCATTCAGTACAGAAAGTACAAATGCCATAGCTATAATACCGAGAACAATACCTAAAATTGGTTTTAAATATTTTTTAGAAAAATTTTTCTCATCCTTGCTAATATTCTTTGTTAAATAATAAAATGGTAAAGCAAAAGATATTGAAGCTAAAAAAGCTGCTGACTGTCCTACCAAACTAGGTAAGGCAAAACCTTTATAAATTAAATTAATCAGCATTCTGACAAATGCAATAAAAATACCAGGTCCTGGTCCGAATAAAAATGTCCCAATTGTAATTACGACATCCGAGAAGTCAAACTTTAAGAAACTAGTTACCGGCAATGGTATTTCCAAAAGCATTAATACGTAGGCAATTGTACCAATTAAAGTATAAGCCAAAATATTAACTAAATTGTTTCTGCTTTTTTTCTGCAAAATTCTTACCTCCAAAAAAACTCGGTCTGTTGCTCCTAGCAACAGACCGAGTAAAAGTAAGCTTTAGATCTTGGCTTTTAGTTTAGTCTGTCTTCTTTCATCTAGACTCTAACTATCGGTATCTCAATAGATTCCACCACTTTCGTGGGTCGTGGACTTACACCACCGGTCGGGACTTACACCCTGCCATGAAGACAACAAACTTATTTATTAAATTTCACATACTATACTAATCTACGTTCTTTAATCTGTCAACTTCTTCATGAGATAATTCTCGGTATGTTCCTGAGATAAGAGAGTCAAGTGTAAGAAAAGCATATTTTTCACGAGCTAATTTCTTCACTTGATGGTGAACTGCCTTGAACATTCTTTTTACTTGATGATATTGACCTTCATGAATTGTTAATTGCACTATTTGGGTGTTTTTCTTACGGTCGCTTCTAATGACCTTGACCTTTGCAGGAGCACAGCGATGTCGATCAATTTTGACTCCATGCTTTAGCTGACTCATTTCATCTGGGGTGAGAATTCCAGAAATCTTAGCTACATAAACCTTGGCTACATTATTTCTCGGATGCATCAATAAATTGGCCAGTTCACCATCATTAGTCATTAAAAGCAAACCAGAAGTATCATAGTCTAGTCTGCCGATTGGATATAGGCGATAAGGCAAATCTTTAAAATAATCGACAACTGTTTTTCTCCCCTTATCATCATTTGCAGTTGAGACCACTCCTCTAGGCTTGTAAAAGAGATAAGTATGCAAACTTTCTCTTTCAATGGGCTCACCATCAACCGTAATATTACTAAAAGTATCCACTTTAGTACCAAGTTTAGTTACTACATTGCCATCAACAGTGACTCGACCTTCAGAAATCATTTTTTCAGCCTTGCGCCGTGAGGCAATTCCTGCCTCAGCAATTACCTTTTGCAACCGTTCTAAAACCATTATTTTGCTCCTTTTTGAGTTTTTGCAATATTTTTATCTGCTTGACCTTTAGCTGCAAACAAATCTATTTCGCCTTCACTATTGATGCTATCATCTTCGAAATCTTCTATTAATGGTAAATCAGCCAGACTTTGGTACCCAAAGTATTGCAAAAAATACTCACTCGTTACGTACAAATTAGGATGACCCGGAGCATCTTTTTTACCATTAATTTTAACTAATCCACGCCAGATTAATGTTTGCAAAGCCCCAGATGAATTAACACCTCTGATGTCATCTATTTCTACACGTGTAATTGGCTGCCGATAAGCAATAATAGATAGTATTTCCAACGCCGATTGACTTAAGCTCTTTGATAAATCTTTTTGAAAAAAATTTTCGATTATTCTACTAACTTCTGGTCTAGTTGTTAATTTGTAAATATCATTGAGATGTTGTATTTGTAATCCTGAATCAGGATTTTCTTGTAGTTTTTCTTGCAAATTTTTGCTTAGTTCGCGCAATGCAGGTTTACCAACCTGCAAAAGTTCACATAAGTTGCTGCTTTCAATGCCATTATCGCCGGCAACATATAATAACGCTTCTAACTGCGCCATTTTACTTATCATTACTACCAACTCTTTCCAAGTTCAGGTCACCAAACATCCTCTTTTGTTTTACCCGAATTTCCTGTTTTTTACAAAGTTCAAGCAGTGCTAGGAACAAACCAATAACATCAGATAAAGTTTTCATTTTTTGACAACAGGCAAAAAAGCTTAACTGCTTGTTTCGCGCCAATTCCTCTTGCAAGAAAGTACTCATTTCTTTGACAGAAGTTTCCTTTACTTCAACTGAAACAATATCAGGCTGTCTGATTTTCAGTCTTTGTAAAATAATAATAAAAGTATTAGCTAATTCAGTAGAAGTAATTTGTCCTTTTGGCAAAGGCTGAATTTTTTTGCTTTCTGGTGCGCTCTCCTCTTTAGCCGCAGTGATCGGGACTTCCTCATTACGCTTTTTGAAGTATGCTGAAACCTTTTTAAAAACCGAATAAGTGATAAGCTGTTGCACTAATTCATCCCTTGGATCTTCCTGTTCATCATTTTCTTCAGTAAAATCATTTTGCGGAAGAAGAGATTGAGACTTAATTCGCAAAAGCATCGATGACATAACAAAATATTCTCCTGCAATTTTTAAATTAAGTTTTTGCATTTGGTGCAAATAAGCTAGATATTGGCTTGTAATTTGAGCTATTGGAATGTCATAAATGTCAATTTTTTGCACTTTTATTAAATGTAATAGCAGATCCAAAGGGCCTTCAAAGTTAGGCAGTTCAAGGGTAAGATTATCACTCATTTTTCTTTATCCTTTTTTAAATACTTAATTAAATAAATATATTCAGGAACAGCCGTAATAACTTTGCTGGGATTATTTTGTGCCAACTCTTGAACTGCTTTAGCTTCGTACTTAGCTTTACGATAATCAGGAGCAAAAGAAATATAACGAATGATTACAAAATGTTTACTTGATTGTGTACCTACCACCCCTATAAAATTAGGAGCCTTTGAACGATAGAGATATAAGCAAAACTCGGCACTACTTTTATTTAATTGAATTTCATCCTTTAGATTAGCCAGATTTTTAAAATCAGAGAGATAAGATAATAAGCCCATAGCTACCTTTTCCTTATCATTTTTACATTCAATTAGCATTTAATCACCTTATGTTCGAGGATGCGTTTTTTCATAAACTTGTAAAATATGTTTTTGAGACAAATTTGTATAAATTTGAGTTGTACTAATATCTGAATGTCCCAAAATTTCTTGGACAACACGTAAATCTGCCCCATTTTCCAATAAATGTGTTGCAAAAGTATGTCTTAAAGTATGTGGTGTAACATTTTTCTGAATACCTGCCATTTTACAATAATGCTTAATAATTTGCCAAACGGCTTGTCTTGTTAAAGAGCTTCCCCTACTATTTAGAAAAATAAAATCGGTATTTTTGCCAATTTTTAATATTAATGGATCACGAACTTTTTCCTTATAGCTGTCTATCCAACTTAAAGCCACTTCACTAATTGGAATCAATCGCTCTTTTGATCCCTTCCCAAAAACTTTGACCAGTTTCAGTTCTTCATGCAAATCAGTAAATTTGAGATTAATTAATTCGCTTACTCTAATTCCAGTTGCATACAAAGTTTCAAGTAAGGCTCTATCACGTAAACCTAATTTCTTTTTTGTATCAGGTTGCTCAAGCAAATTATTAACTTCATTAACTGTCAAAGCGACTGGCAAAGTACGACGCTTTTTTGGTGAGTCTATTTCAAGCATTGGATTTAGTTTCTGAATATTCTGTCTTACCAGCCACTGGTAGAACTTTCGCAAACTAGTAATTAAGCGGCTAATAGAACTTGTGGCCTTTTTTTGATCGCGTTGTTCTGCCAAAAAAGCATCGATGTCAACAGCTTGTGTAGGCCAGGAAGTTAAATTTTCTTTTTGAAGAAAACTTATAAAAGAAGTTAAATCCTGCCTGTATGCTGTAATTGTGTTATTACTCAGACCACGTTCAACCTGACTATATCTTAAATAATCTTCAACTTGTTCTGATAAATTAGTCATTTTGGGCATCTTCTGGATCTTTTAATAATGAGATGGAACCAGCATTTTTGTCTTCCTTTATGTATTTAGCTTTAAGCAAGTGTCCTAAAGCTCTCTTAAAAGCTGATTTAGAAATACCAAAATAATTTTTAATATCCTGTGCGTCAGATTTATCGTAAAAAGGCAAAGTCTTATCTTTTTTCCTGCGCAAGCTCATTAAAATCATTTGTGCATCATCATCAATTTCCTCAAAAGCTCGTGGCAAAGTACTCAGATTCAAGCGACCATATTGGCTGATGCCAACCACCCTGCCTCTGAATTGTTCCCCCAACCGTAAAGGACGTGCCATTTGTGATGGATGAACGAAGCCTAAATAATACTCCTTGGTGATTATAAATGCACCTACTTCACGAGCAGAATATACAGTACCAAAAATATCTTTATTCTTCATATCACCAGGAAAATGAGCTGCCAACTGTTCAAAAATATTTTCATCCGCCAATTTTGCCCAAATACGATTTTTTTCATCTGTTTCAAGGTGAACCAAAAGCTGATCTTCAGGTTGGGGCCAACGCTCTTTGTCATAAGGTAAGTCATCCATTGAAATTACGACATCTTTATCTGGCAAGCCAATATCGACGAAGACACCTAGGTTATATTTAACTTCGGTAACTTTGCTCCAGCCATATTGGTCTTGTTGAACAAAGGGTAAAAATTGCGTCATTTCACGATTATGTTGCTTATCATCGTATAAAAATCCCTTAATTTGATCTCCGAGCTGTGGCTTTTCTTCTTGTGTGATTTCTTTTCTTTTCAGTTCATAAGTAATACCGTCAATTTGAACAAAAAAAGATTCTTCGTTTTGGTCTATTATTTTTCCAGTTGCAATTGTGCCAAGCATGATTTTTCTCCTAAATCTAGAATGGGATCTGATAACAAGTATATCATTTTAAAGGAATAAATTGACATTAGTCAATCTAAATTTACTTCTGATCTCTCTAAATTCTAAACCAAACAAAAATAGCCAGTAATAAGCACTGGCTATTTTAATTCTTGCTTTTAATTAAAGATTTGAAACTTCGCCTTGATAAATAGCACCACGACGAGCATCAACAGTAATAGTAATACCACTGCCAATCTTTTCAGTTGCATCAGTAACTCCAACTACAACTGGAATTCCTAATGACAAACCGACAACAGCCGCGTGTGAAGTTAAGCCCGAGGCTTCAACAACTAAACCTGATGCCTTCTTAATTGCCGGCATGTAATCAGGATCAGTGGTCTTAGCAACTAAAATGTCGCCTTCTTTGGCTTTGCTAATAGCTTCTTCGGCACTATTAACAACAACTGTCTTACCGACAACAGAACCATTGCCAACACCAAGTCCCTGAGCCAATTTGCTACCGATGATCTGTAGTTTCATTAAGTTAGTTGTACCTGAATCACCAACAGGAACACCAGCAACGATAATGACCAAATCGCCATCTTTAACATAACCTTGTTCTTTAGCAACTCTAGCTGCTACATCAAACATATCATCAGTAGAAGCTGGTTTATCAGTCAGCATGGGCTGAACACCCCAAGAAATACCAAGTGAATGTTGGATCTTTTCATCAAAAGTTAATGCCAAGATGTTTGCGTTTGGACGGTACTTAGAAATCATTCTAGCAGTATAACCAGAATTAGTAGCCGTAATAATAGTCTTAACTCCTAATTCTTGGGCTGTCCGTACAACAGATTCACCAATAGCTTCAGTAACATTCGAGCCCTTATATTCTTCAAATCTTTGAAGAGCTAGAGTATTACGCTTAAGAAGCTCTTGTTCAGTTCTTTCATCAATTTCGGCCATAGCAGAAACAGCTTTAACTGGGTACAAACCATTAGCTGATTCACCAGAAAGCATAGTTGCATCAGTACCATCGAGAACTGCATTAGCAACATCGGAAACTTCAGCACGAGTTGGGCGAGGATTTTCTTGCATTGAGTCAAGCATTTGAGTAGCAGTAATAACAGGCTTACCAAGTGCGTTTGCCCTCTTGATTAAATCTTTTTGAACAAATGGCACATCAATAAACGGAATTTCGACACCCATGTCACCACGGGCTACCATTAAACCATCTGAAACTTGTAAGATTTCATCTGCATTATCAATACCTTCTTGTGATTCGATCTTAGGATAAATCTTAACATAATCACAGCCAGCATCTTCACAAAGCTTACGAATATCAAGAATGTCTTGCGCCTTACGTGCAAACGAAGCAAAGATAAAGTTAATGCCGTGAGCTAAACCAAACTTGATGTCATCAGTGTCTTTTTCAGTAATTCCTGGGAGGCGAATTTCGACACCGGGTGCATTAACACCCTTCTTAGAACCGATAACACCCGTATTCTGAGCTTCACAAACTAATTCTTTCTTTTCTTCGTCTTTTTCTTTAATTAATAAGTCAACTAAACCATCATCAATTAAAACGTGACCACCAACGTGAGTATCACCATAAAGACCTTCGTAAGTAACGTGAATCATGTCCTTGTTACCAGGCTTAGAATCATCCATCGACACACGAATTTGGTCTCCAGTATTAATGGTAAATTTGCCACCTTCTTGATCAGTGGTTCTAATCTCAGCACCTTTGGTATCCAATGCAATACCAAGTACTAAGCCAGTTTCTTTTTCAACTTGACGAACCATTTTCATCCGTGAAAGATGCTCAGCATGGTCACCATGTGAAAAGTTGAAACGAAATACATTTACGCCTGACTTGGCCAAAGCTGTAATAGTTTCAATATCATTTGAAGCTGGCCCTAAGGTACTAACAATTTTAGTTTTCTTCATTATTTAAAAATCTCCCCAAAATCGACTAATTATTTAGTCATTTCTTCATTAATATCAATTAACGATTCTTCACTGGCATGCTTTTCATCAAAAAGATCAAGAATATCATGGGTTTCTAATTGTCCATTCTCCATGCCGACAGCTAAACCGCCTTTACCATCAAGAAGTAACTTAACCGCATAATTTCCCATTTTTGTAGCATTAATCCTATCAGTAACCGTTGGCGCGCCACCGCGCTGCATGTGACCAATTACATTAGCCCTGCAATCGAATTCGCCGTATTTTAGAAGTTCTGTTCTAAAATCAGCGGCATCCATGACACCTTCAGCCAATATGATAATACCATTATCTTTGCCATCTTTAAAACCGCGCTTTAATCTTTCAGCAATTGCTTTAATGTCATAACTTCTTTCTGGAACAACAATTGCATCAGCACCACTTGCCAAACCAACACGCATAGCAATGTCGCCACAATTACGACCCATAACATTAACGACAAAAACACGATGATGACTGCTGGCAGTATCACGAATTCTATCAATGGCTTGCATTGCCGTATTGCAGGCAGTGTCAAGTCCGATGGTATAATCAGTGTATGGAATATCATTATCAATTGTTCCTGGCAAACCAATAGAGTTAATCCCTAAACGAGTCAATGCCAGTGCACCATGATAAGAACCATCACCGCCTATAACAATTACAGTATCAATATCATGCTTTTTTAATTGCTCAACCCCTTTTTCTTGCACTTCTTTTTGTGCAAACTCAGGGTAACGGGCACTATAAAGAAAAGTACCGCCCATGTTGATCATATGATCAACATTTTCAGCAGTCAAAGTAACAAAGTCACCTGCTACAAGCCCGGCATAACCATAACGAATACCAACAACGCCAAGTCCGTGATGAATAGCAGTTTTTGTAACAGCCCTAACAGCTGCATTCATGCCAGGAGCATCGCCACCGCTCGTTAAAATTCCAATTCGCTTCATGAATTCACCTCATCAAGATTTATTGTGTAATTTCTCACATCCACTAAATTTTAACATTCTTTCACGAAAAAATCTCACAAAAAATGATTAAAGTTCTTGATTTGACAGTCTTTTTCGATGTTAGCGTTAACATCAGCAATTTGTTCACGCTTACTCAAAAAACTCTACTCTTTTAAATTTACAACTTTTAAATTAGTTAAAATATATTGTTTTTTACTTGAGTCGAAACGATCATTCTGAACTTTAACGCCTAATAAATAAATATTACCCTCCTTTAAATTCGATTGAATTTTATCATAAACATGAGGAAAAATTACAATATCCTGCTTACTGGTTGTGTCAGCAAAACTGCCAAAAGCCATTGTTTGACCCTTTTTGGTCCTCACAAGTTTTAATGACATCAGTTTGCCAACAGCTATTCCACCGTCATGAATTTGAAACTCATTTAATGGTTTAGCATTAAACTTCTGAGCATATTTTTGAACTGTAATTAATGGAGAAGTGAGTGTAGAAAAACCTAAAGTTTTTTCTTCCATCAAAGCCAATTCTTGTTTGTTAGGTTCTTTAGCGGGCTTAATAGGAACGCCACCTAGCCCTTCTGACAAAGCGAGATTTTCCCCCGTCAATTTAACATTTTCAATTATTTCAGGACAATTCTGTAACAATTCGTTCCGGTTTTTGTTAAGTTGGTCAAAACAACCAGATTTGATTAAAGATTCAACTACATTTGTAATGCTATTAGCTTTAATATATTTGACATCAATCTGACGTAAAAAGTTGCTAAGAGAATCAAAAGGTTTCGCTTGACGCTTTGCAATTATTTCTTTAAGAAAATCTATTCTAACCCCTTTAATTGCTCGTAGACCAACCAAAATCCGCCCATCAATTACCTGATAAGCTAAATCACTTTTGTTAATGTCAGGTGGCAAAATTTTTACGCCATCCTCTTGAGCGCGCATTATATATTCATTCGCCTTATTTTGATTGCCAATATTAGAATTAAGCATAGAGGCATAAAATTCAGCTGGATAATGAACTTGTAAGTATGCGAGCCAAAATGCGATCATTGTATACGCAACGGCATGTGAACGGTTGAAACCATAATTGGCAAATTGTTCAATATAGTCATATACACGGGTTGCAACCTGAACAGTCCTGCCGTTTTTTACTGCACCGTTGATAAATTTAGATTTTTCCTGTTCAATAACCTTTTGATCTTTTTTTGACATTGCCCTGCGTAAAATGTCGGCTTCTCCTAAAGAGAAGCCAGCCAGAACTCGGGCAGTTTGCATGACTTGTTCTTGGTAAACCAAAACACCATATGTTGAAGACAAAATTGGTTTTAAGCTGGGATCAGGGTAAGTGACTTTCTGTATGCCCTTCTTGCGTGCAATAAAAGTTTTGATATTCTGCATCGGACCTGGACGATAAAGTGCATTGACTGCTACCAAATCTTCAAAATTATCTGGATGCAATTCACGCAGAACATTGCGAATTCCACCTGATTCAAATTGAAAGACGAGTTCCGTCTCACCCTTTTGAAAAATACTTAAAGTAGCAGGATCATCTAGGGGAATCTGATTAACATCGATCTTTTTTCCTTGCTCGCGAATCATTTTCTCCGTATCACCAAGAATAGTTAAATTTCTTAAGCCTAAAAAATCTATCTTTAATAATCCTAGTGATTCTACATATTTTTTTGTTTGCTGAGTTATCGGTATTCCCAATTGTCCTGATTGCAAGCCGGCAATGGCAGCAATAGAATTATCGCTAAGAACTAAACCAGCAGCATGGATTGAATAGTGGCGTGGCAGGCCTTCTAATCCACTTGCCGTTTCATAAAGCAACTTGTTCATGTCATTTGCATTCACCAGCATTTGCATTTTTTTGGATTCTTTATAAGCCTGAGCCAGACTTATTTTGCCTTTTGCGAAAGGTACGCTTTTAGACCACTCACTTAATTGCATTTCTTGAAGACCAAATACTCTGCCAGTATCACGCAAAACTTGCTTAGCTGCTAAAGTCCCAAATGTGAGAATCTGAGCAGCATGATCCATGCCGTATTTATTAAACATATATTTTATGACATCATCACGACGATTATCTGGTATATCCAAATCAATATCTGGCATTTCGTGTCTGGCAGGATTTAAAAAACGCTCAAATAGCAAGTTATATTTAATTGGATCAACCTCAGTGATATTTAAAGAATAGGAAACTAACGAGCCACAAGCTGATCCTCTGCCGGGACCCATCGCAATTCCAACACGATGGCAATAGTTTACAACATCCCAAACAATCAAAAAGTAATCGTTAAAGCCCATTTGATCTATTACTTGTAATTCATAATTTAGCTGTTTTTGATAATCAGAGGGAACTTTACGTTGACCAAAACGATTTTGTAAACCCTTTTTAGCCAAAAATTGTAGAAAATCCTTGGAAGTTGAATATTGATCCTGCTTATATTTCGGCAAAACTGGAGTTTGAAATATAATTTTAGCATTGCAGATAGAAGCGATTTTTTCTGTATTTTCTAAAGCCTCATCTAACCCTAGTTTATGGTAGCGTTCGCTCAATTCCTCAATAGAAGGCAAGTAATGAGAACCAGATTGTTTAGCTAAATCTGTGATATCTTCCAAAACCTCACCTTTTTTTATAGCTTGTAAAGTTTTACGTAAAAACTGATCGCGAGGTTTTAAATAACAGGTATCTTCAACGCTAACTAATGGTAAATCAAACTGTTTTGATAACGCTCTGACATATTGTATATAATTTTTTTGCTTTTCACTGCCATAAACTCCTATATATAAGGAACTAGATTTAGGTATTATGCTAATTAACTGACGCAAAAAATCTGTTCCTAAATTTTCATTCTGCATCTGCAAGTTTAATAACTCACTATGCAAATTTGCCGGTATAATAAATATCAAATCATTTAAATCCTTGGTTAAATCTGCTATAGTTAAAATTTTTTGCTTATTGCCATTATCTGTCAAAAGGTTGATTCTACTTGATAAACGCAAGATATTTCGATAACCCTCATCAGTCTTTGCTAAAGCAATAAGATCATATCGGTGAGCACTGTCAATTAATCCACTTAACCTTAACTGCATCCCTAAAAGTGGTTTAATCCCAACTTTTTGGGCCACTTCAAAAAAATTAACTAATCCATAGGTTACGTTAATATCAGTTAAGCCTACAGCTTCATAACCTAATTCCTTTGCAGTAGTCAGCAAATCTTTGATTTTTGTCGGACTGTCTAAAAGGGTAAAAGAGCTAAGGTT
The DNA here is from genome assembly GCF_000760615.1 of Lactobacillus sp. wkB10. Taxonomy (NCBI): domain Bacteria; kingdom Bacillati; phylum Bacillota; class Bacilli; order Lactobacillales; family Lactobacillaceae; genus Lactobacillus; species Lactobacillus sp. wkB10. The sequence continues at coordinate 83,215 of NZ_JRJB01000005.1, forward strand.
TTGCAATGCAGCGTATTTCATATTCAGTTCACCTTCCATATAAATAAGTATACCAAAAAGCTATCTTTTGGATTGAAAACCTGCATAATATTTGTTAAAATTCTAGGGTATGAAAGAAGGAAACGCTATGGGTCGTTATATCGTAACTATTTGCTGGAGCGTTGTTTACATGTTAATTGTAGGTTTTATTGCCGCTCCTCTAACCCAACATGTTTTTAATCTAAGTGAAGCTGCTATTGTTGGTTTGATTTTTGGTCTGTTATTTGCAGCCATTATCCCCACAATCACGGCACATTCTCATAAAGACAAAAGTAAGTATTCTAAACTTAAGTAAAAAAAAGTCATTAGCTCTCACCTAATGACTTTTTTATTTACTTGAAACTATAATTGTGTGACAAATTAATCTGTGGATGATTTTTAGTCAAAAATTCTTTGAACATTTCCACATAATCTTTATCCAGAATTTTTTCAATCTTGTTAATATTGTAATCAGGGTAGAAGCCACCGCCCATAGCACGATAATTATTAACGGCCAAACGATACTTTTTTTGCTCTAAAATTGGTTGCCCGTTTAATTCAAACTTAGTTAAGCGACTCCCAACAGGTCTCAGAACATCCGCTTCATAATTAAGCGGGTAAAAAACATCAAAGTTAAAAAGCTGATTGCGATACTGAGGGTCAAACATAATTTTGCCCCTTTTATCCTTAATTAAAAATTTTAGTGAATATTCGACAATATTGCGTAGTTCTTTCCCGGTTACTTTAACTATACATAATTGATTAGCAAAAGGATAATTTAGCAAAATATCACGCATTGAAACATTTTTATTAAATCCTTGAGCTGTTTCACTCATCAAAGCTGTTGCTGAGACATCAGCCTTTGTAAAATACAGTTGCATATCCTGCAATAAATTAATAAACGGTGAACCCTTAATTCTAGCTTCATCTGCATTTAAAATAAGAGCAGGTTCATCTAAATAAGCAATTGGTTGGTCAAGCCATTTTTGTGCCTTCTGTTCCAGTGACAAACTGGAAGCAGTAATTTCACAATCAGATTCATAGTTTTGAGCGTCAATCAATTCAGGAGACATTGCTTTTATTTCCTTGCTTCGCTGGTCGATATCCAACACTATTTTACCAATAGATTCTCCGCGATAACCTGGTTGTACAATGGCAGTTTCATGGTCTACGATATTTAGTCTTCGATGCTGATGCCCTGTCAGCATTACATCAATATCAGGAATTTCCTGTAAAATACGATATCCTTCATTTTCTCCTGTTTGTGGCTCCTTGCGTGTTCCATTGTGAAGATCTGCTTCAAAACCGCCATGATAAAGGACAGCCAAGACATCGACTTTAGGCCTTAAAAAAGCTGTTATTTGCTTAACCTGCTCAAAAGCAGATTTAAATTTTAATCCCTCAACGTGGTCTGCTGGCTCCCAAAACGGTACCCGTTGTGTAGTAATACCAATAATTCCCACCTTTATACCGTTTTTATTGATAATGATATAATCTTGTCCAAAGGCCGGCAAATCATTTTTTTCAGCTAATATATTGCTATTTAAAAAAGTAGCCTTACTATAAGCTAAATATTTTTTTAAATAGCTTAATCCAAAATTAAAGTCATGATTACCTAAACATCTGACATCATACTCGATGAGATTATAGCAATCTGCAAATGCTTTTAAATTGGCATCACTATTCGACTCATGTACATAAGCCGCTAAAGGCGAGCCCTGAAGAAAGTCACCTGAATCAGTCACAATTACATTTTCAGCACCATATTTATCTCGCTGCTGTTTTATTATGCTACTCAGTCTGCTTAATCCAAAAGGAGCAGCATAACTATTTTTTTCTTGATAGTCCGTGGGAAAAATAAAGCCATGAATATCACTTGAATGTAAGAATACGAGTTTCATTTCACCTTTTCCTCTTCCTAGATGGGGAATTGCCTAATTTTTAAAATAAAAAAGACACCCGTTTTTGGTGTCTTTTAATTATTGATTGTCATTTGAGTTAGTTTGACTAACAACTTGACGACCCTTGTAATATCCTTTAGGTGAAACGCGGTGGCTTAAGCGATATTCACCAGTGGTTGCATCATAATGCATTGCTGGTACAGTTAACTTAATATGACCACGACGTGAACGTTTCTTTTGCTTAGAAGTATGTCTTTTAGGAACTGCCATTTAACTGATCTCCTTTTTTGTAGAATTACGATTTTAGGTTACTTAAAAGTACCCAAAATACTTCACGTTTGTTAATGATACTATTGTATCCCAAATAAATCAAGCTATATTAGTTATTCTTGTCTTGATTATGACCATAAGAACCCCAAAAATAACCAATTAGAACTCCGATGATTATCATCAATACTAAAATAATGATCAAAGGCAATTTGAACTGAAATAAGCCAAAATTAATGGCGACATTATTCGTATTTAAAACAACGAAAATTACAGCCAGTAAGGTTAAAATCAATGTAAAGATGAGCTTAATCTGTTTTGTTTTACTTTTCATACTCTGCACTACTTTCTTGAGGCAAACTTCAGCGATAATTCATCACCTATCGTTGGGAACAGGTTATATAATTTAGCCAAAATTGCTAAACTAACTGGTAAATTGAGCTCACGTTTATTACTACCAAAGAAATGAACCACTTGCCAGGCAACATCATCCGGATCCAGGACAAATTTTTGTACGCTTTCAGCATAATGCCCACTCTTATCAGCAATATTAAAGAAATTTGTATAAACCGGTCCGGGATTAACCGTCATGACCTTAACTCCAAATGGTTTTAGTTCCAAACGCAAAACATTCGAAAATTGAATAACAGCTGCTTTTGATGCACTGTAAGCTGCAGATTTTACAGTAGGAACTTTACCTGCAATTGAACCAATATTAATAATTTGCCCAGATTTTTGTTCCATCATTAGTCGACCAACTAAGCGGCTAAAATACATTAATCCTAAAACATTAACTTGAAACATGGCTGTAACTTCACGACGGTTTGATTCTACAAAGTTTTCAAATTTGCCAAAACCTGCGCAATTAACTAAATAGTCAACATGCTTAGTTAAATTAATAATTTTAGTAAAAGCAGCATCTATCTGATCACTTTGACTCATATCAGCCACTATTATGTAAGAGTTGGCCCCCGAAAGTTCGTGCGCCTCAGACGCTACCTTTTCTAACTTTGCTTTATTTCTGGCTATCAAAATAACTGTTGCTCCCCTGCCAGCACTTTCCAGTGCAATAGAATGACCTATTCCACTTGAAGCACCTGTTATTACGACAACTTTATTTCTTAGAGAATCACTCATCTTTTTCTCCTTTCATAGGAATTACAATTCGATCGAAATCATTAGCTAATCTAGTATTCGCAAATATTTTCTGTGCCTGGTTTTCCAATTTTTTGGCTTTAGCACCTAAATATCTAGCAGAAATATGATTTAAATATAAACGCTTAACATTATTATCACGCGCAATCTTTGCTGCTTCAACTGCTGTAGAATGATAATATGAATGAGCTAAATCTGCCTCATTACCGGCAAAAGTAGATTCATGTACCAAAACATCCGCATTCTGTGCTAATTGTGCTATTGCAGGAGTTGCACGCGTATCATAAATAATAGTAATAATTCTGCCTTTTTTGTTAGGACCCAAAAAGTCATTACCATCTAATATAGTACCATTATCTAGAACGATTTTTTCACCATTTTTAAGTTTACCAAGTAATGGCCCATTAGGTACACTATATTGCGCTAATTTGTCCATTAAAAGTTCTCCCGGTCGGTCATCCTCGACTACTCGATAACCAAAACTAGGTACTCTATGAGCCAATTTTTCTGCGTATACCTTAAAACCATTCCCATTAAAAATTAATCCACCATCTTCTAAGACAACGAATTTAATAGGATAGCTAATTTTTGTTCGTGAAATTTTTAAAGCTGTCCTAACAAACTGCTCTAAGCCAGCCGGTCCGTATATAGTAATTGGACCCACATCTCCTTGAAATGACCGTGTTGCCAGTAATCCTGGCAAGCCGAAAATATGATCACCATGATTGTGGGAAATAAATATTTTTGTAACTTTACGCAATCTAATATTTGTTCGTAAAATTTGATGCTGTGTGGCTTCTCCCACATCAAATAACCAAATTTCATTGATTTCATCAAGCATTTTTAAAGCGATGCTTGATACATTACGTTTCTTTGAAGGTTGTCCTGCTCCAGTTCCTAAAAATTGTAACTCCATACTCTACCTATCTAATACTTAGCATTTTCAACTATTTTTTTAACAATTAAAGCGCTGTAGTGCTTTGATCCTATTGGTGTTGGATGAGTTTTATCTTCATAAAACCAATTTGGATGATTCTTTGCATATGAGTACCAATTAATCACCATAAAATTATGATATTTTTTCGCTGCCTCATTTAATAAATTATTAACATCATTTTGCCAAGGCTTCGCCGGTACATATGTGTTTATCCAAAATACCTGTCTTTTATGTCCTAACTGCTTCATTAAATTATCTATATCAGACATTTTAAATGGACCATTAGTACCCAAACCTATTAATACATTCTTTCCTAAAACTTTCTCATTCTGATAATGTTTTAATAAATCGAACGAAACATTCAGTTGACGTGAAATAGCCGCATCAATCACAGCCTTAGGCATCAAATCTTTTAAATCATTGCTAGAACCGGCCATAACTGAATCGCCAATAGCCGTTAAATCAATTTTACGTGCCAATTGAATCTCAATTTGTGAAATACCAAATTGCTCAAAAGATTTTTTTATTGGATGTTTCTTCGCTGCTTGTTTAGCTTCTTTTATAAGTTTAGCCTTTTTTTGTTCTCTGGGACTAATTTTTTGGTATTCCTTGATTAAAGCATTATTATCTTTTTTTTGTTGTTTACGATTTGCTCTAATTCTGCGTGCCAATTGACTTTGATTGAAATTTTGGGCCTGTGCAGCAGGAGAAATTAAAATTGCAATGCTACCAGTTAAAAAAATCAAGCCTATAAGAATAGCCTTCACTTTTTGAAAATAATTTTTTGAATTCTTATCGCGAAGTTGCTGCAAATAATTTTTTGCTTTTTGTAAAGTTATTTTGCCCAATGGTTTTTCCACAGCTCTGTATGCAAACTCACTTAAAATGACTATCAAAATTAGTTCAATAAAGCGATAAAGCAAAACGTGATCTGCCATATTGGAAACTTTATCTTCAAAAAAAATCATTACTGGAAACTGGTAAAGATAAATTTCATAACTTCTTGAGCCAATCCAATTAAAAACAGGATTAGTTAACCATTTATTCCAGTGGCTCCCCGGGTGAGCGATCGCACCGACTAATATCGTTGTACACAATGTGAACAAAAACATACCGCCCACATAGGAAAATGCACTCTCTGCATTCATTATTGGAGAAAGAAATAAAAATATCAATCCACAAAAAGAAATCAGACCAATAATGTCTAATAGAATGGAATCATTGTGTTTGATATTGCTTTTCAATTTATTCAATGGCCAAATGACAGCCAGTGCAGCCCCTAAGCCTAAAGAAAAAAATCTAGTATCCGTACCATAATAAATACGATTAATATCAACACCAGTGGTAAACATTATTGCCATTTCAATTGCTGAAAGTACTGATAAAATTAGTAAAATGCTAAAAATATTTTTTCTCTTTTTGCCATATTTTACTAATAGGAAAATAACTAATGGCCACAGTATATAAAATTGCCCGTTAATTGACATTGTCCATAAATGGACAAATGGAGATTCGTTAGCGGCAAAACGTTCAAAGTAGCTCTGCCCATTTAAAATTTGCCAAAAATTATAGATATTAAGCAAGTTTGCCACAACTATTTGACTTAGTTTGGCAAGTAAATTCCGCTGAAATAAAACTATATACGCTGCAGAAACCCACAATACTGCAATTAATGGCGGATATATTTTTTTAATTCTACTCCAATAAAACTTTTTTGTATTATAAAACCCATTTTCATCATACGCCTTGAGTATTTGGCATGTAACCAGGTAACCTGACAAAACAAAAAAAATCGGTACGCCAAGATATCCACCAACAAAAGTATTAGGATCGAAGTGATAAAGAATCACTCCAATTACTGCCAAAGCTCTAAGTCCAGAATATCCTGTGATATATCGATTTTTTGTCATGTTTCAAAACTTTTCTATTTATTATTGGACAAATTCAAAGTTGAATGAGCCAATTATTACATCATCGCCGTCAACGGCTCCTTTTTTACGTAGAGCATCATCCACTCCCAGATTCTTAAGCTTTCGAGCTAATCTCATAACACCATCCTGATAATCAAGATTGGTTCGCTCCACTAATCTTTCCAGGTTTTCACCTTTAATCTCAAAAACATGATCTTCTAGTTTGGTGATAGTAAAATCATTCTTTTGATTTGCCTGATATTTATACTCTTTTACTTCTTGAACAGGTTCAGGCTTCTGCAATGCTCGTTCTTTTTCTACTTGCTCAACTACGGTTGCAGTATGCTGCATCAATTGTTCAATTCCTTCATGTGTCACACTTGAAATAGCATAAACAGGCGCTTGGATTTTTTCCGTTTTCAAATCTTTCTTGAATTGTTTTAATTTTTCATTTGCACCGGAAATATCCATTTGAGTTGCGACAATTATTTCTTTTCTATCTTTTAGATTTTTATCATAAGTTAACAGTTCTTGACGAATTGTCTGGTAATCTCGAAGCGCATCCCGGCCATTAGCAGGATCCATCGCCACCAAATGCAAAATCACCTTTGTTCTTTCAATATGACGTAAAAATTGTATACCAAGACCTACGCCATGACTTGCTCCCTCAATCAAACCAGGCAAATCAGCCATTGAAAAGTCACGACCATCGGGTAAAATAACCATACCCAAATTTGGCGTTAAAGTCGTAAAAGAATAAGCAGCTATCTTGGGCTTGGCTTTCGTGACAACTGATAACAATGTTGACTTACCAACGGAAGGAAAACCCACAAGACCAACATCTGCTAAAACCTTTAGTTCTAGTCGTAATACTCGGTCTTCACCAGGTTCACCATTTTCAGCAATTTCAGGTGCGGTATTAACACTCGTTGCAAAGTGAATATTGCCTCGTCCACCTTTACCGCCATGTGCTACAACCAATTCTTGTTTATTTTCAGTTAGATCACCAATTTCTTCATTGGTATCAAAGTCATATACAGTCGTCCCTATTGGAACTTTAAGATATAAATCCTTAGCTCCTCGACCATATTGAGATTTTATGCGACCATCTTCACCATTTTCTGCCTTGAATTTACGGCGATACCGAAAGTCCATTAATGTTCTCAAGCCGCTATCAGCAACAAATATAATACTGCCGCCTCGTCCACCATCGCCACCGGCAGGACCACCATTAGGGACATATTTTTCATGGCGGAAAGCGACCATGCCGTCTCCGCCTTTACCAGCTTGGACTTCAATCTTAGTTTGATCGACAAATGTAGGCATATAGATTCTCCTTCCGTCTTTCTTAACTATATTACTATACCACAAAAAGTTTGGACTATTGTGGTAAAAACCAATATTTACAAGGTCAACTTAACTGTCTGAGCCTGAGGCAAGGTCAAACCTGCAGAACGTAATTCATCAATTGAGGCCTCTTTAATTTTTTTCAAAGAGCCAAATTTTCGTAAAAGCTTATTTCTGCTTTTTGGTCCGATCCCTTTAATTGAATCTAGCTTGCTTGATAAAGCATTTTTAGCATGAGTCCTTCTATGAAAGGTAATTGCAAAGCGGTGTACTTCATCTTGAATTCTCGTCATTAAATAGAAACCTTGAGATTTTGGATTCAACGGTATTAGTTTCAATGGAACACCATTAATTGGATCTCCATATAAAAGGTGGTTGGTTCTGTGTTTATTATCCTTGACCATACCAGCTACTGGAATATTAAGGTTCAGCTCATTGCGTAAAATATCTTCACAAGCATCTACTTGAATTTGACCACCATCCATCAAAATTAGATCTGGCATTGGTTTATGTTCCTTAAGTAGTCTGCTATATCTTCTACGAACAACTTCACGGGTATTACGAACCTCATCGCCACCATTCTGATGCTCAACTTCACCCTTTAGTTTATACTTACGATAAGAGTTTTTATCTGGTTCACCATCTTTAAAAACGACCAAAGCTGAAACCGGATCAGCTCCTTGAATATGGGAATGGTCAAAACTTTCAATAACATGACCATAAGGCAAACCTAAGGAATCAAAAATTTCTTTCTGTGCACCCTTTGTTTTTCTATTTCCTAATTCTAATAACCGAAACTTCTCATCAAGTTTGAGCTTTGCATTGTCTTTTGCCATATTTAATAAAGAACGTTTTTGACCTCTTTTTGGTGTTCTCACAGGCACATGCAAAACTTCACTCAGTGCCTCATTGTCAATTTTGGCAGGTATTAAAACTTCTTTTGGCAGTATTCTATTCTTTTGCCCGTAAAATTGAACAATAAAGGATGCAAAAGTATCCTCTGGATCATTAGTATCTGTCAGTGGATACATTCTAGTCTCACTTCTAAGCAATTTTGCTTGCCGTAAAAAGAAAATTTGAATAGCTATCCATGATTTATCAACATAAAAATTAAATATATCACGCTGAGTATTGTCATTCGAGATGATTTTTTGCTTTTCAACGGTTTCTTCAATGTAATTAAGCTGATCACGAATTTCAGCTGCCCGCTCAAACTCAAGGTTTTTAGATGCAACTGTCATTTTTTCGTTAAGATCTTTTTTTACCCAGCCTATATCACCATTTAAAAAACTCTTAATCTTTTTTATTTGAGCTTCATAGACTGACTTAGGGACCGTTTTAAAACATGCTCCTAAGCATTGTCCCATATGATAATACAAACAAGGTCTACCCTGCTTGCCATGGCAGCGCCTCAGAGGAAAAACTTTTTGAATAAACTTAAGGGTAGCCTGTGCAGCATAAACATTAGGATAAGGTCCAAAATAATAACCACCATCTTTTCTAATGATACTGGTTAATTTGGTTTGTGGATCACGTTCATTAGTAATTTCAATATATGGATAGCCCGTTCCTTGTTTTAACTGCACATTGTAATATGGCTGATATTTTTTAATAAGTGTAACTTCAAGCAAAAAAGCTTCTTTATCAGTTGAAACGGTGATGATATCATAATCTCGAATATCTTCAACTAATTCAGCTCTTCTGCCAACTTGGGTACTTTTGAAATAGGAACGTACTCGACTCCTGAGATTTTTCGACTTGCCAACATAAATAACCTTGCCGTTCACATCTTTCATTAAGTAACAGCCTGGTTTAGCTGGTAAAAGTTTTAATTTATTTTCAATCAGCTGAGTTGCCAAAAAATCACTCCCCCAAATTCGCTATCATATTTTAACATACAATTCATAGTTTTAAATTTGCTTTTGCTTAGTTATCACTTGATTTTTAAAAAGTTAAAATTACAAAATAATAATTTTACATAATTATATTTATTTAAAGCCAACAAATTATTGTATTTTCTGGCTTGAAGTTTTATTTTTTATTATAATAAAATCAGAAAGGAAAAATTATTATGGGTTTGACTTTTAAAAAACAAGACGAATTAGAAAAACTATTTGACAAATTTGCTACTGTCCCTGATGACAAAAAGAAAAAATTTGCTAAAACCAAGGATAAAGTAGTGAAAGATAAAGACAATTAAAAATGGTTCTCATTGGAGAACCATTTTTTCTTGCAAATTTACAGATTTTGTTCAATCCATTGCCATACTTCCTGAACATGTAACTTTTGGACAGAACTAAAAGTAAGAACATCAACATTATCATGATTTAAATCAAGTTTTCGTTTCAATATAGCAAGCACTTGGTTTTGCTGACTTTTCTTAACTTTATCAATTTTAGTACAAACTACCAAAATAGGTATATTAAGATATAATGCATAATTATACATAGCTATATCATTTTTAGTAGGCTCATGTCTACCATCCACTAGTATAATTAGTCCTTGTAAGTTTGCCCTGGTTTCAAGATAATCTTGAATCATAGTACCAAACTGTTCACGTTTTTTTTGTGAAACTTTGGCGTAGCCATACCCTGGTACATCTACTAAATAAAAAGCATGATTTACTAGATAGAAATTAAGGGTTTGCGTTTTTCCTGGTTGTGCAGAGGTTCGCGCCAAGTTTTTGCGATTCAATAATGTATTTATTAAACTCGACTTGCCCACATTAGAGCGACCAGAAAGTGCTACTTCGGGCAAATTATCAGTTGGATATTGATCCTCGCGTACAGCACTGATTGCATACGAACTATCATTAATGATCATTAGCTGCCTTTATTTCTTCATTATTTTCCTGATCATCCTCTTTACGTCTTGTTACCTTTGGTTCGCCATTTTTTTCAATGACATCTTCAGTAACTTTAACGTTTTCAATATCAGGCTCACTAGGAGTTTTATACATGATGCCCATCATCGCATTTTCAATTATTGTCCGCAAGCCACGTGCTCCCATATTTCGTTCGATGGCTAAATCTGCAATGGCTTTTAAAGCATCTGGGGTAAATTCTAAGTTAACCTGATCAAGCGACATCAATTTTTTATATTGCTTTACCAGCGCGTTCTTAGGTTCGGTTAAAATTCTAACTAAATCATTTCTATCTAACTTATCTAAGGTAGCAATGATAGGAATACGACCAATAAACTCTGGAATCAGCCCAAACTTGACCAAATCTCCTGTCGTTAAATGCTTAGTCCAAGAATCATCTTGCACTTTATTAAGCTCGTTTTCAGCACTAAAACCAATTACTTTTTTACCTAAACGGCTTTTGACAATTTGTTCGATACCATCAAAAGCTCCACCAACTATAAACAAAATGTTGGTGGTATCTATCTGTATTAATTCTTGCTGAGGGTGTTTACGACCACCTTGCGGTGGAACGGAAGCAATAGTACCTTCCAAAATTTTTAATAATGACTGCTGAACGCCTTCTCCAGAAACATCCCTGGTAATTGAAACATTTTCAGATTTTTTAGATATTTTATCTATTTCATCAATGTAAATGATTCCTCGCTCTGCACGTTCTATGTCGTAATCTGCATTTTGTAACAGTTTAAGTAAAATGTTTTCAACATCTTCTCCAACATATCCTGCCTCAGTTAAGGTAGTTGCATCAGCTATCGCAAATGGCACATCTAAAATGCGGGCCAAAGTTTGAGCCAAGTATGTTTTACCTGAACCTGTTGGGCCAATCAGAGCAATATTTGATTTTTGCAACTCAGTTGAAGAATCTACATCCATTTGCGTAACACGTTTATAATGATTATAAACTGCAACTGACAAAATCTTCTTTGCTCGCTCTTGACCAATAACATACTGATCAAGTTGCTTTTTGATTTCCATTGGCTTAGGCAAATCCTGTGCCTTTTTTAAAGAATCAGATTTTAACTCATCGTCAATAATTCTTTTTGACAGATCTACACACTCATTACAAATATAAACCCCGTTGCCAGCAATCATCTTTTTAACTTGGTCTTGTGTTTTATCACAAAAGGAACATTTAATTACCTCTTGATCCGTAAATTGTGAAGCCATTCTATTCCTCCTTGTATCTACAAGTCTAAGATTAGCATAAAATACGGGTGGTATATGAATTATATGCTTGTAAAAATAAAAAGGCAGTACAACACCACCTTTTTACTCAGAATTTAAAACTCTACTTTTTGTCAGACTTTTTTTCGTCTTTTTTAGTCTTAGATTTAGAAACTTGTTTTGCGTTGTCAGCGACAATATTAATAGCCTTACGGACATTAATGTCATGTGAAAGCATGTCATCAGTCAGAGTGTTACGGACAGTTTTTTCATCCATATTATATTCACTAGCTAAGTCTTTTATCTCTTTGTCAATTTCTTCTTTGGTAGCTTTAATGCCTTCTTTTTTGACAATTGCTTCAAGTACCAGGTTAGTTTTAACTCTCTCTTCAGCATCCTTAGCAAATTGTGAGCGTAATTGATCTTCTGTAGTATTAGTTATCTTGTAATATGTCTCAGGACTGATTCCTTGACGTTGCATATTACCCAGATATTGATTCATTTGAGTATTAATGTCTTCCTGAATCATAGCATCCGGAATATCATCAATAGTAGCATTGGCAACAGCACTTTCAATTGCGGCTTGCTCAATTTCGTCTTGTGCAGCTTCTTCTTTCTTCGCCTTAAGATCCCTCTTAATCTTTTCTTTTAAATCATCAAGAGTATCAACGGAATCATCAACATCTTTAGCAAATTCATCATCTAATTTAGGTAGCTGCTTCGATTTAACTTCATGAATTTTGGTAGCAAAATGAGCTTCCTTACCTGCTAAATCTTTTGCACCATAATCTTCCGGAAAAGTTACGACTACGTCTACATCGTCTCCTGCCTTGTGACCTATTAATTGGTCTTCAAAGCCAGGAATAAATGTATTAGAACCTAATTCAAGTGAATAATCATCCGCTGAACCACCATCAAAGGCCTTCCCATCTACTGTTCCTTTATAATCAATGGTAACTGTGTCACCTTTAGCTGCAGCACTCTTCTTCAGTACTAACTCAGCGTTCTTTTCACGCTCTTCTTTTAATTTGGCATCAACATCTTTGGCATATACACGAGTGTTTTGTTTAGGAACTTCAACTCCCTTATATTCGCCAAGTTTTACCTCAGGTTGAACAGTAACAGTGGCTTTCATTTGCCAATCTTTACCCTTTTCCATTGAAACCGGCAAAATTTGTGGTTGACCCACAGCCGCAATATCAGCTTCCTTAATTGCTGCTTCATACGCATCTGGTAGAACAATATTCAATGCATTTTCATATAATGATTCTTCACCATAATATTGATCAAAGATCACACGAGAAACATGTCCTTTTCTAAAGCCAGGAACACGTAAGCTGTTCTTTACCCTTCTAAATGCTTGATCTAGCCCACGCTTTACATCAGCTTGGGGAATATCAAAAGTAAGTTCACCGGTAGTTTTATCGGTTTTATTCCATTTTACAGACATTAATTAAATACCTCCAATGTCAAGTTAAATTGCATCTTTACATACTAAATTATCTTACATTAAACGGTCGCAAAAAACAAACTTAGGCAAAAAAAGATGTACTTCTATGAAGAAGTACATCTTTTTAAACTGTTTTTAACGAACTAATCAAGAATTTCAGTAACTTGACCAGCACCAACAGTACGACCACCTTCACGGATAGTGAACTTAGTACCCTTTTCAATGGCTGCTGGTTTAATTAATTTAACAGTAAACTCTGTGTTATCACCAGGCATAACCATCTCAGTACCTTCTGGTAATTCAATTTCACCAGTAATATCAGTAGTGTGGAAATAGAATTGTGGACGGTAGTCTGAGAAGAATGGGGTATGACGTCCGCCTTCCTCTTTCTTCAAAACGTAAACTTGTCCTTTAAATTCGTGGTGAGTCTGAATTGAGCCAGGTGCAGCTAAAACTTGTCCACGAACGACTTGATCACGGTCAATACCACGAAGTAACACACCAACGTTATCTCCGGCTTCACCTGTGTCCAAAGTCTTGTGGAACATTTCCAAACCAGTAACAACTGATTTAAGAACTTTATCTACCAAGCCGACAATTTCAACTTCATCACCAATCTTAACTGTACCACGATCAATACGACCTGAAGCAACGGTACCACGACCTGTGATTGTGAAGACATCTTCAACTGGCATCAAGAATGGTTTATCAGTTTGACGTTCAGGAGTTGGAATATATTCATCAACTGTGTCCATCAACTTCATGATAACTTCTTCTTGTTCCTTGTCTCCTTGTAAAGCTTTCAAAGCTGAACCACGGATAACTGGAATATCATCACCAGGGTAATCGTATTCAGTTAACAAGTCACGAACTTCCATCTCAACTAAGTCAATCAATTCTGGGTCGTCAACTAAATCAGTCTTGTTCAAGAAAACAACGATGTAGTTAACACCAACTTGACGAGCAAGTAAAATGTGTTCACGAGTTTGTGGCATAGGACCATCAGTTGCGGCAACAACCAAGATAGCTCCATCCATTTGGGCAGCACCGGTAATCATGTTCTTAATGTAGTCGGCGTGACCTGGGGCATCCATGTGAGCGTAGTGACGATTTTCAGTTTCGTACTCTACGTGAGCGGTATTAATAGTAATACCACGTTCCTTTTCCTCTGGGGCTGCATCGATCTCTGAGTAATCCTCTGCTTTAGCCAAGCCCTTTTCTGATAAAACTTTAGTAATAGCCGCCGTTAAAGTGGTCTTACCATGGTCAACGTGACCGATAGTACCAATGTTTACGTGTGGCTTTGTTCTTACGTAATGTTCTTTTTCTGCCATTAAAATGACCCTCCTGTAAATTTGCAAGAAGTCCGTTGAGTAAGTAACGGATAGTTCTCTGTTGAATATTGTACTACTTTCATTGGCAAATGCCTAGTATTTTAATGCATAGAGCCATGCCTAATGAAAACGTCCTTTGCTATTATACTAAATACTTTGAAAAAGTAAAGGCATTTTATCCAATTTTATTCGGATATATTATTATCGATTTTCTCAAACAGCTTCTGATTGCTTCTGCCATCATGATTATCAATATAAGAAGCAATATCACTGGCAAAACTGTCGGGATCATCAACATACTTATTTAGTTTAGGATAAAGACTTCCTAAAATCAAATTAACTTCACCTAATACAGCTGGAATTTGACTAGGCCTATGGTAGTATCGTGAGCCAATGCCTGAAACCACTTCACGATAAACCGGATCCTTTTCAAGCAAATTGATTTTCTTTGGAATAAATTCCTCTTTCTGCCCTAATACTAGCACTTTAAATTTACTGCTGAGACCAAGACGAAACAAATCCTCACATAAAACTAGGCGAACTGCGAAATTTAAACTCGGATCGATCAATAAGCTTTGTGCAAAATTTTTAAAATTCGATAAGTCGAGTTTAAATAGCTGCTCATAGTCATATTTTGTCGGTTTGGATTTTTTCCTAAAAGCAACCATTATTTTTTGTTGCAATTCTGAACTAACAGGTTCTACCGAATCTGACAATTCATATTTAGTGACATTCTTAATTTCTAAGGCTTCAATAAAAAAATTGTTTTTTTTAAGAATTTTACTATATTCAGCAAAAATTTTAGAATTAGTGAAAAGATCCTTTTCTTCTTTAATTAATTCATAAGCAGAATAACTCTGCTTGTTCTTAATATATAGCTCACATAAATTAAGAACAACCTCGTCGCTGTGACCATCCCTTAGAGCTTCTTCTAAATTTTGAATAGCCTGAGCCAAATCACCATTTGCTTCATTTCTTTTTGCCAGATTAATTAAATTTTTTTGACTGAGTGAAGTCATAGTTAATCTTTCTTGATAATTCTTTGACCGGTCTTATTAACATCAACTGGGTGATGAGTTTCCTTTTTTGGCATATCATTTTTGCTATTTCTTTTTTGCATTGCTCGATGTCTGTTTTGGTTAACTTCCATTACAACTGGCAAAACTACCGGGCGTCTATTGGTTTTGCGGTAAAGAAATTTTTCCAAGTCATTACGAACATCCTGTTTAATTTCAGTCCAGTCAAATTTTTTGTGTTCGAAATTATTAGTTATTGTCTTTTTAATAAGCTCAATGCTGTCACGCATTAACTGCTGATTTGCCTTAATATATACAAATCCTCTGCTTGTAACCTGCGGTTGAGCAACAATTTTTTTCTTGCGACGATCAATAGTAACTACTGCAATAAAGATGCCATCATCGGACAAAACTTCGCGATCGCGTAAAACAATATTGCCCACATCACCAATTCCAGACCCATCAATCATTGTGTCCTCTCCAGGAACAGGATCCGTCAAATAAAGTCGTTTTTGATTAAAATCATAGCTTAAGCAATCACCATTTTTAGTGATAAAAATATCATCTTTTTTAAGTCCAGCTCTGATTGCCAAATCTTTGTGAATTTCCAGTAACCGATATTCACCTATTACTGGAATTAAAAATTGTGGCTTTATAATGTCAATAAGCAGTTGTAAATCACGGCCCGTCGCATGTCCACTGGTATGTTTTGCTTTACCTAGTTGAATTACAGTACCACCAGCACGATAAACCATATCACTTGTTTGAGCCACAATAGTCTCTACTGAATGAGAAGGCGTTGTAGCAATAAAAACCAAGTCTCCCTTATGAATCGTTATCATACTGTGACGTTTTTTTGCCATTTTTTGTAAAGAGTTTAAAGGCTCACCCATTTGGCCGGTTTCAAGAATAACCGTTTTTTCATCAGGAGTTTCTTTTAAATCTTTAACACGCATCAACAAGCCTTTAGGAACATTCAAATAACCAAGATTCATGGCAGTACGGACTATTTTAGCTAAATCTCTGCCCGTCAGCAAAACGCGTCTGCCAGTTTTATGAGCGGCATTTAAGACTTCCTGAATTCTAATCAGATTAGATGCTTTGGCAGCGACGATTACTCTGCCCTTGGCATTCCGAAAAACATTTGTTACATAGTCCCCAATCTCCTGCTCGGCAACATTGGGCAAAGATGCTTCAGCATTTGAAGAGTCACTTAAAAGTGCTAAAACTTTCTTTTGTCCAATTTCTGCTAAACGGTCTAAATCCGTACGGTACTTAGGGGCTGCAGAAGGATCAAACTTAAAATCTCCGGTATAAACAACTTCTCCTGCAGGAGTATGCACATCTATTCCCAGCGAATCTGGAATAGAATGAGTAGTCGGGAAAAATGATATATTAGCATTTTTAAAATCAATCTCTGTTTCAGCATCAATAACATGAAAAAGAGTGTTTTTACAGCGCTTATTTTCCCGTTTAACTGTTATTTTTGCCAGTTCTATTGTGAGCTGTGACCCAAAAACTGGTATATCATACTTTCTCAAAATATACGGCAAAGCTCCTATAGAGTCTGCATGTCCATGTGTTAAAAAGATGCCGACAACCTGATCAGCATATTGCTCAAAAAAGTCTAAATCTGGAATAACCAGATCAATTCCAAACAATGTGCTGTCAGGATATTTAAGACCAGCATCAAGAACAAAAATTTCATCATTAACTTGAACAGCGAACATGTCTTTTCCTTGTTCACGAACGCCGCTCAAAATCATAATTTTAACTTGATCAGTCATTATATTTCCTTTTCCTTAATTTGCTATTCAGTTGTTATTTATGGATCATATGATCACAACGTAAAAAGTATCTTTTTTTATTCTAGCATAAAATGGTATTTTGACAAAAATAAAAAAGCCGATTCCTAATTGAATCAGCTTTTCTGACATTTCAACTAATTAACGACGCAAACCTAACTTCTTGATTAATTCACGATAACGATTAATATCCTTATTTTGTAAATAACGAAGTAAGTTACGACGGTGACCTATTTTCTTCAACAAGCCAACATATGAATGATGGTCATGTGAATGATTCCGCATATGTTCAGTCAGGTTGTTAATATCTGTAGTCAAGATAGCTACCTGAACCTCAGTTGAACCTGTATCACCCTCGTGAGTCGCAAATTTTTGAATTATTTCATCTTTTTCTGCTTTTGAAATTGCCATATTATTTTCACCTTTCACTAGAATAATTGCCGTTAACAACGTTAACCGTCAGGTGTGAGCGCGCAAACAGCGTTAACGGTTCACAACAATAGTATAATACAGACAAATTTTTTAAAAAGCAAGTATTATTTATCTTGCATCTGCATTTATCTTTCAGTATAATCTATAAAGTAGAATTACGATCAATGGAGGTGAAATTTATGCCACAAATCAAATCAGCTATTAAGCGTGTTAAGACTCAAGATGCTACAAGAAAGCGTAATGCTGCTCAAATGAATCAGTTAAGGACTGCAGTTAAAAAGTTTAAGACTGCTCAAGCTGCCGGTGCTGAAAATGCCTCCGAATTACACGTAGCTGCTGCTCGTGCATTAGATAAAGCTGCTTCTAAAGGTCTTATTCATAAGAATAAAGCTAACCGTGATAAAAGCCGTTTAGCAAAACTTGCAAAATAACGATCTTGCTTGATTAATAAATAAAAAGACAGAAATGAAATCATTTCTGTCTTTTTATTTCTACCAAAATTCAAACACTGAGAATAAAAAGTTTTAAGAAATTGTCTTCTCTGTATTGACCACTCTTATAATTAAAATCCAACTTAATTGCCTGCTTTAATAATCTTGCTATCTTATCTGGCGATACTCTATTTTTTAGAGCTAATTTAACTCGGTATGGATGAACACCCAGCGTTTTTACAATTTCAGGTTCACTGCGTCCTCTCTCTTTAAGAACCTTAACAATCAAACTCATTTCTAACTGATTTTCAAATACGGCAAGAATCTGTATTGGATTGTTGCAATTGTGCAATTGATTACTTAGTCTTGCCAAAGCTTCCTGGTAATTGCCATTTAACGCTGAATCCAATATGGCAAAAATATTTTGTGCTAATGACAAATCAACATTTTTTTCAACTAATTCAGTTGTAATTTTTCTGTTATCCGTAATCATTTTCAACTTATTATAATTACTCAAAACAGTATCTACCACTTGATCGCTGCGTTCTAATAAAAGATTTAAAGCAGAGCTAGTAATTTGATACCCCTCCATAGAAATCAAATTTCTGATAAATTTACTCAATTCATAGGGTCGAATTTCAGTTTCAACAACATTAAAATGATTCGTAATGAGCTTTGTTATTTTCTTTCGCCGATCAATTTTTTCATATGAAGAAACAATTACTAAAATATCATCCAGTTGCGTAATATTCTCAAAAATATTTTGCAGTTTTGAAATTTGCTTTTGAAATTTCTTAGGGACTTTTGCTGTTAGAAAAAATGGATTTTTAATTGTTATTACCTTTTTCTGACTGAAAAGACTCGATTCAGTGAGATCAGCAATTAATTCATCTAACCCTTCTGAATCGCAATCAACAGAAATTTTCTCATATTCTGACAATTCTTCCTCATGAATATATGAATCAGCAATATATTCGTTTAAGAAAGCGTCAGCGCCATTAATCAGAGTATGAGCAGTTTTCTTATTAGAGTCTTTAAATAATGAAAGTAATGTCATTTCTTAATCACCGGTAAAAATCTTTTGAATTTAGGCTTTACAAAAGCACCATAAGTCCAAGTAATCATACCACAGTCTTGTGTCGATGCCCACGGAATATGTTGAGTCTGCAAAGTTTCTATGGTCTCAGGATGGGGATGACCAAAGCGATTTCTGCGACCAGCAGAAATAAAAACTCTTTCTGGATGTAAAGCTTTTAGGAATTCTTTATTTGAAGCAGTACGACTACCATGATGACCTAGCTTGAAGTAATTAACATGCAAATGATACTGATTCATGATCTCCAACTCACCTTCTTGACCTAAATCGCCAGTAAAAAGCCATCTTTTGCCGGCCAGTTTAAATGTTAAAGAAAGAGAATCTTCATTTTTTCCTATGCCTGGCTTAAAAGGATAAACAGTCTGAAAAGATAGTTGAGAATCATTAACTTCATTCCCTGCTAACAATTGTACAATTTGGTCTTTCTTGATTTTTCCAGTGATTCTTTTTTGAAAAGAAGGATTTTGAATTAGTCCTCGTGCCACATATAATTTTTCTACTTTGATTTGATTCAAAAGTGGCTTCAAATCACCTACATGATCTGCATCTTGGTGTGTAATAAATATCCCGTTAATTTTGCTTATACCCTGTGCTTTCAAAAATGGGAGAGTAATTTTGTTAACCTGCGGATTTATTTTTTTGCCATTAAAATTAAGTTTTCCGCCGACATCTATTAAATAAACTTTTCTAAAAATCGGAGTAGAAATAAAAATGCTGTCTCCTTGGCCAACGTCAATGAAAGTTACTTGACCTTGAAGTGGGAAATGAATTGTCAAAAAAACTAATCCATATATAAATAAAAGACATACTATAAATCTTTTTATCATTTTTTTACAGTTTGGTTTTTCATTTATCCAAATCAATATAATAGACGTCAGAATTAATAAAAAAAGACATTGCCACCAGTTTATTTTGCCAAATGTTAAAAGGCCGATTTTACTGTTAGAAATTTGTGCAATTTGCTTTTCTCCAAGTTCAAGTATCCTTTCAAATAAAATACTGCATTTTGGATTAATTCTAAAGATCAACAAGTTTAAAAAGGTTAAAGGCATTACTACCCAGTTGAAATATGGCACAATTAACAGATTAAAAAAAACAGTTAGTATATTAAATTGAAAAAAGTAAAATAAAAGCAATGGCAGTAAGAGATTATTTAAAGAAAATGACTGCTTAAATTTAGTCATGTGATTAGTCATTTCTAAACCCAGGGCTAAAATATAGCTTAGAACTGCGCCAGTACTCATCATTAAACGAGGATTGATTATTAAATGCAAGATTGCAGTAAGTCCAAGTAAATCACTTTTGTTAATTTGCAATTTATTTATAGAGAAGAGTTGACCCAAAATATAGGTCAAACTTGCTCTGATAAAACCAACTTGACTATTACTGAGAAAAATCCCTACAAGCAAAATAATCAAACAAAAAACAAATGTCTCGCCCTCTGTTAATTTTAAAAAATAACAAAATTTACTGATTAGTAAGGTATAAATACCAACATGCAGACCAGAAATACTCAAAATATGAATTACGCCAAGGTCACGATAATTATTCAGAATTGTTTGAAATCTTCGACTTGGATTTTCACCTAGGATCAGTTCACTACTAAAAAAAGATAAAATTGGTGGCATTTGCTGAAAAAATTTTTTAAAATGGAATCGCAAAAAATGCAAATAGTTCCAAATGCCACTCTTGTCAATTTTAATTCTATAGCTTGTTAGTTTAACTTCTTGAGAAATATTTTTATATCGATAAAATTTTTGCAAGTCAAATTGTCCATAGTTAGAAGCCGGTTCAATCGGATTTACATCACCAGATAAACAATAAAGTTTAACTCTGTACCCTGATTTTATTTGTTGTATCTGTCTTGAGTTTATTCTCCCAGAAACTTTTACTTTGCCTTTTTCTACTTGACCATCAACTGTGAACCAATCGTCAAAAATATCAATTTGATCAGGGTAAAAAACTATTTGAGATCTTGGACTGATTACAAAGTCAGTTTGCTTTTTATCGAAGCAAGTTGCAAAAAATGCTATAAAAAGTATTACAAGAGAAAACCATCTTAAAGAATTAAACTTATAAAAAAGCAAATATGAGAGATAAGCGGCTATTAAAAAAGAACATAACTTTTGAATTAAGGTATCACATTGATAGTATAAAAAACTTAAATCAATCAGTAATAATGCTAATACAAGAAGGAAACCTGGTTTTAAGACATCAAACTTCCAATTGGTCTTTAAGTGCCACAAATGTTTTTTCTCCAATTCCAGATACCTGCTTCAGTTCTTCTATGGATTTAAATTGGCCACTCTTTTGACGATAAGCAATAATTTGCTGTGCTTTTTTCTCTCCAATACCATTAAGCTGTTGTAGTTGTTGTGCATTTGCAGTATTGATGTTTACTTTATTGCCTACAGTCGTTTGACCACTATTGTTGCTATTAAATTCACTAGAAACCGAGTCAGATGAATTAGATGAAACCGATTCCACCACTTGCTCTGCCTTTATTTTTTCTCCTTTATAAGGAATATGAATCTTATCCTGATCTTTCAATATCAAAGCCCGGTTAACCCTTTTTAGCTGAGCATTGCCTTTAATACCTCCTGCTGCGGCAATCAGCTCATTCAATCGTGCTCCATTTTTTAGTGTGTATACTCCTTGATAATTAACCGCACCTGAAATGTCACACGTGACATTTTTAGGCTTATCTGCAGCAATTTCTTCTGTTTTTATTTCATTTGAGTTCGTTTTACCAGTCAAGTTGTCAGTGTTGTCTTTTTTACTTTGCAAAAACTCAGTGTTTTCATCATCGAAATCACTTAAATTTTCGTTGGATCCTGACTTCTTAAGCTCAATTAAAAAAACTGCCATTAGACACGCCAATCCAATGAAAAAATACTTTTTGTGCTCATCAATAAAAGTTTTTATTTTTTCCCAATCCATTTTCTCAACTCCTATTTTTAAGTACGCAAAAAAGCCCAAAAACTTTTGGACTTTTATTAATATCTATTAATATTTTTCTTGTAAATAATGGAGTGCATCATCAAATGTGCGTACAGGAACAATTTTCATTTTTGTTCCTATCTGCTTGGCAGTTTTTTTAGCAACCAAATAATTACTTGCACTTTTTTTCATTCCTGTCGTATCAGTAGGTGCAAAAAAGACCTCAGCTCCAGCTTTGTCAGCAGCCACAACTTTTTTATCAACACCACCAATCATACCTACTTTTCCTGACGGACTAATTGTCCCAGTTCCGGCAATTTTATGACCTTCAGCTAAATGCTTGCCGGAAAAAACTTCATAACTTGTCAAAGAGAACATTAACCCGGCAGATGGTCCTCCTATTGCACCAGCATTAATTGTAACTTTTGGCTTAGTTTCGACCTGTACATGCTCCACCAACTGTATTCCGATGCCGGGTTTGCCTGTACCTTTGACCTTGACAATTTTTCCTTTAAAATTGATTTTTTTCTGTTCTCGCACAACATTAATTACAGTTTTAGAACCTAACTGCTTTTTTTGAAAATAACTGATCATTTCTTCTGTTGAGTGAAATTTATGACCATCAGCACCTAAAACTGTATCCCCGATTTGCAATTTGCCTTTAAAGCTTGAACCCTTTAGTACCTGCATAACGTAAACACCTTTATAGTGAAGTTTAGGTTTTAGTCCTGCCTTTTTGGCCGCATAATATATAGCATTTTGTTGACTAGTTTGCATATACCAATTTTGTAATTCTTGGTATTGACTACTGCTTGATCCACCTAACAATTCATTTTTTGGTATACGACTAGCATGTTTTTGGGTAAAACTAAAAAGATATTCCCATACTGTTGCCGGCTGACTCGTTTCACTAACAGTCACTAAATAAAAGTTACTTGGTGGTTTAACCTTACTTTTTACAAATTGGCCAATTGAAACAGCACTGCCTGGCATTTCAATATAATAATTGGTTGGCCAGTTTAAGCCAATAAAAACCAGAAAAAATGTCAAAATAATAAATAGCCATTTTCGAACTTTTGAAAACTTCTGGAGTGGTTTCTTTTCATTATTCATGTTTGTTATAACCTATTTTTTCTTTTAAAGCCTGTGCTGCTTTAGTCGGCAAAAAGCTGGCAAAATTACCATTAAATTGTGCAATTTCTTTTATAATACTTGACGCAACAAAACTATTTTCTGGCTCAGTAAAAAGCAAGACGGTACTTATATCATTTGCCATTTTTTTATTCATTTCTGCAATCTGCTGTTCAAATAAAAAATCTGTAGTATTTCTTACGCCACGCACAATTGTATTTGCACCCAAATCGCGTGCAACGTTAATAGTAAGCTGGTTAGGCTTTAGCAATACTTGAACATTTTTCAGATCTTTAACAGCATCATTAATCAAGTCTTCTCTTTCTTCATTTGTGAAAAGATATTTTTTAGCCGTATTAACCATCACCACTACGTAAACTTTATCAAATATCGCAGCAGCCTGATTAATTATATCAACGTGACCATTTGTAATGGGATCAAAACTTCCTGGAAATATTGCGACACTCATTAATATTCCTTTCGATAAAAACGAACAATAGTTTTACCTAAATGTTTTTCCTTAATTAGCTGAAAGCTACTACTTGTTTTTAAATTTGTTTGATCATTAGTTTCAGCCACCACTACTGCATCACTGTTTAACAGTTCTAGGTCAACCATTTTTGCCATATCATCTGTAATTTTTTGTTTAGCATAAGGTGGATCTAAGAAAACAAGATCAAATTTTTGTTTTTCTTCGGCAAATTTACTTAAAGCTGCATTGCTAGACATTTTATATACTGAAAAAAGTTCAGGCTCTTTTGTCAAAGCAACGTTTTTATGAATAATGTTAACAGCCTGATAATTAATGTCTACTATTGCTGCGTGAGAGCATCCCCGAGAAACAGCCTCAATTGCCAGTGCGCCACTTCCCCCGTATAAATCTAAAACTTCACCACCATTAAAAAATTGACCTAATGAATTAAAGAGCGATTCTTTAACCTTATCACTAGTTGGTCTTGTTTTCTGGCTTTTCAACGTAAATAAATTGCGTTTGGCGTATTTTCCGGAAATAATTCTCATAATATTTGTTCTGTATCTTCCTGACGTTCCTGTAATTTTTTTTCGGCTTTTTTGGCTAAATCTCTAATTTGATTCTCAATATGGTCACTGGACAGATCAATTTGATTCCAATTTGATTTTTCTACTTTTTCGACAAAATCAAGTGAATTCAAGTCGTGGCAAACTTGTTCAATTTCTTTTTTATTTACATACATAATACAGTAGGCAAATTTCTTTGAAAAATAAACAATATCGCCATATCGTCTCAATTTGTACTGATCACTAATTGAATTTAAAAAAACAATAAGACTCTGTCTTTGAATAATATTTTTATTTGCTAAATCCCGTTCAATGCTCATTTGCAAACCTTTCTTCATTTTTAATTCGTTCATTTGCTGAAATATTCAAAACGATGCCAATAGCTGCCGACAAAATTATTAAAGATGATCCACCGTAAGAAATAAATGGTAGCGTGACCCCTGTTATAGGCAATAATCCAAGCACTGCACCCACATTAAAAACTGTCTGTGTAAAAATAATTGTAGCCACTCCAAAGCAGACTAAGGCATTAAATTGTGAACTGGCATGAATACCAACTTCCATGATACTCCATATTAAATAAAAAATTAGACCTATCACAACTAGAGCACCAATAACCCCTATTTCTTCTGCAATTACTGCTAAAATGAAGTCTGTGTAAGGTTCAGGCAGATACCCTCTTTTTTGCATACTATTGCCCAGCCCAACACCAAATAAGCCACCATTATGAATAGCATAATATGAATTAACCAGTTGTGCTCCGCCTTTTTGCTCCAATTCAAACGGATGAAGGAAAGAAAGAAAACGACGGTATTGGTACTTATTTTGCAAAAATTCAGGATTCCATTTAATAATCAGGAAAACGAGCAGGTATACACCTACTGCAATTCCAATAAGACATAAAACTGCATTTTTCGCTGGCACACCAGAAACTGAAAACATAACAATGACAATCATTGCCAAAACTGCTGTACCACCAAAATCAGGTTCGAGAATTACCAAAAACATCATAAAGGCAGCTAAAATTGCTGGTCTGGATAGGTTTTGAATAATTTGCCCTTTTTTAAAAGACCCATCATGTCGATCTAAAAAATAAGCTAAATAAATTATTAGGGATAATTTGGCAATTTCCAGAGGCTGTATCTTTATTACTTTTAAATCAATCCAACCCACCGAACCATTGACGGCAGCAGCGGAGCCCTTGAAAATTTTCAAGCAAATCAGATAAAAAAGTAATAAAATGCTGATCCCCAGAAACCAAACAACAAACTTACGGCTTTTGAAAATATCGAGTTTTAAAAAAAAACAGAGAGTGCCAAAAATAAAAACGGCAAAAAAAGCGTACAAGGCTTGCCGAATACCGTAAACTGCCGGATTAAACCCATTCACAAGCAAGATATCTGAGCTAGCAGAATAGACCATCACTATTCCAAAGACCACTAACAAGATATAGGGCAAAAAAATATTGTAATTTAAATGGTGAAGTTTTTGCCGCACAAGCCTACCTCTCCTTCTGTAATAAATTAACCTTTATTATAAGCATTATAAAACAAAAAGAGCACCACTTCATCAGTGAGTGCCCTTCTTAAAAAAATTATTTATTTCTTATTACGTCTTTTATCGGCTTTTTGTCTCTCAGAAGTATTTAAAATTTTCTTTCTTAATCTGATTGAATCAGGAGTTACTTCACAATATTCATCATCATTTAAGAATTCAATGGCTTCTTCAAGGGTCAAAGTCTTAGGAGTTCTAATTGCAGCAGCGTGATCTTTCCCAGCAGCACGTGTATTGGTTAAGTTTTTACCTTTGATAACGTTAACGGCAATATCACGATCTCTCGATGACTGACCTACAATCATTCCCTCATAAACTTCAACACCTGCACCAATAAACAATTCACCACGTTGCTCAACTGTTTGCAAAGAATACGTGGTTGATTTGCCCTGACTAATGGAAACTAAAGCACCATTTTGACGACCCGGTTCCCAATTCTTAACAACGGGTTTATACGAATCAAAACTATGGTTCATAATGCCGTATCCTCCAGTTTGGGACATAAATTCATTGTTATAACCAATAAGTCCACGTGAAGGAACTAAAAAGTCAAGCCGAGTTTGATTGTTACCTGTGGATGCCATATTCTTCATCTCTCCTTTTCTCTGAGAAAGTGAATCAATGACAGAACCAACGTATTCATCAGGGGTATCTACTTGAACGGCTTCAAATGGTTCGCACATTTTACCATCAATTTCACGGTAGATAACCTTTGGTCTTGATAATTGCAATTCAAAACCTTCACGACGCATTTCTTCAACCAAAATTGAAAGGTGAAGTTCACCACGACCCGAAACTGTCCAAGCATTTAACTGATCAGTAGGTTCAACACGTAGTGAAACATCAGTCCGGGTTTGCTTAATTAAACGATCTTCCAATTTCTTTGGTGTTACTTTGTCACCTTCACGACCGGAAAATGGTGAGTCATTAGCGACAAAATCCATTTGCAGTGTAGGTGGATCAATCTTAAGAAGAGGTAAAGCCTCTGGATTTTCAGCCGAAGCAATAGTTTCACCAACAAAAATATCGTTAATTCCGCTAATAGCAATAATATCGCCTGCTTTAGCTTCTGTGATTTCATTACGCTTCAACCCAAAGAAACCGAACAGTTTAGTAACTCTAAAGTTCTGAGTAGAACCATCACGTTTCATAACAGTGATATTATCGCCAACTTTAACTCGTCCACGATAAATACGACCAACACCTATACGGCCAACATAGTCATCCCAGTCAAGCATTG
The DNA here is from genome assembly GCF_000760615.1 of Lactobacillus sp. wkB10. Lineage (NCBI taxonomy): Bacteria > Bacillati > Bacillota > Bacilli > Lactobacillales > Lactobacillaceae > Lactobacillus > Lactobacillus sp. wkB10. Next base: position 110,304 of record NZ_JRJB01000005.1, read on the forward strand.
TAATTTGAAATTGCAAAGGATCATCAGAATTATCAATTGGTGCAGGAATAGATTTAATAATCGTGTCAAAAATAGGATTCATAGTTTCTTCCTGTTTTGACGGATCAGGATCATAAGAAGAAGTACCATTTAAAGCTGAAGCGTAAACAACTGGGAAGTCAAGCTGCTCATCGTTTGCTCCTAATTCAATAAATAATTCGAGAACTTCGTCAAGAACCTCTTTAGGACGTGCGCCAGGACGATCAATTTTATTGATGACTACAATTGGCTTCACTCCGGCTTCTAATGCCTTTTTAAGTACGAAACGAGTTTGTGGCATAGTGCCTTCATAAGCATCAACCAATAATAAAGCACCATCGACCATATGCATGATTCTCTCAACTTCGCCACCGAAATCGGCATGTCCCGGAGTGTCCAAAATATTAATAGTAGTATCACCATATTTAACCGCAGTGTTTTTAGATAAAATAGTTATACCACGCTCACGTTCAATATCATTTGAATCCATTGCACGATCTTCCAAAGCCATGTGTTCAGGGAGAGTGTCGGATTGTTTCAACAATTGGTTAACCAAAGTAGTTTTACCATGGTCAACGTGCGCTATGATAGCTATATTTCTAATATCGTTTCTTCTTTTTTCTGACAAAAGTATTCCTCCTCCACTCCTCAATAAAAAAACTGTGACGTGGTCACAGTTTCGGCGGCACGTCAAAAACATGCTGATCGAAGTGTTTCATATCTGTATATTTACGCTCATTGATTTTACCACCTAACTGTTTAAGGGTCAACGTTTATCCCTCTTTTTCAAATTAAAAATTTAGTATAGAATAAAAAGCAGACAAATTAGTTTATTTTATGTTACAAATATAACTATAAACTTTTATGAAAGAGTGAATTTAATTGATTTTAATGAAAGATATTACCCGTGACGGTAACCCAGTATTGCGCAAAGTAGCTAAACCACTAACTTTTCCGTTAAGCGAACACTATCAAAATTTGGCTAAAGAAATGATGGAATATCTAGTTAATTCGCAAGATCCAAAAATTGCAGAAAAACATCAATTGCGTGCTGGCGTAGGTCTAGCTGCCCCACAGGTTGGTGAAAGCGTTCAAATGGCCTCGTTACTGGTACCAAATGACAAGGGCGATATTGTTTTTAAGGAAACTTTTGTCAATCCTGAAATTTTATCCGAATCCGTGAGACAAGCTTGCTTAAGTGAAGGTGAAGGATGCCTGAGTGTAGACAAGGTAATAGATGGTTATGTGCCTCGTCCTGATAAATTAAAAATTCATTACTATACTGTAGCTGGAGAAGAAAAAACTATTCACTTAAAAGACTACCCAGCAATTGTTGCATCCCATGAAATCGAACATTTACGGGGACATCTTTTTTATGACCGTATCAACAAGCAAGATCCATTTAAATTAGCTGAAGATACTATAGTCATTTATTAATTTAATTAAAAAGATTTTTAGCCGTCATTTTATTGCTTTGACGGTTTTTTTAATAAAGCCGTCAAAACTTGATTCTATACTTGTTTTTGCATGTATGGTAGAATTTTACTAGCTATTGGATACTTTATGTTATCCAAAATTAGAACGTTTTATTAACTGAATAAGGAGAATACAAATATGATCTACAAAGTTTTGTATCAAAAAGACAAGGTTGTTAATCCTAGACGGGAAACAACCCAAACTCTTTATCTTGAGGCCGACAACATGGTGGCCGCAAGAACAATGGTTGAGGAAAATACCCCCTATAATATTGAACTCATCCAAGAATTGGCTGGCAATTCGTTAACTTACGAAAAAGAGCACGCCGATTTTAAATTAACCACTTTTGAGAGTAAGAAGTAGTCTCTGTGCGTATTAAAAATAATGAAGTTGCTGTAGTTGCAATCGGGGGGTTGCACGAAATTGGCAAAAATATGTACTGTGTACAATATCAAGACGAGATCATCATCATGGATTGTGGAATAAAGTTCCCGGAGGATGACCTTCTTGGTATTAATTATGTGATTTCTGATTATTCTTATTTAATAAAAAATCGCAAAAAAATTAAAGCTCTAGTTGTTAGTCACGGACACGAAGACCACATTGGCGGGATCCCCTTCTTACTTGAAAAGATTCCGGAAATACCGGTATATGCCACACCTTTTGCACTTGCTTTAATCAAAGGAAAACTTGAAGAACACGGCATTCTGAGGACTACAGAATTACATGAAGAACACGAAGACACAGTTCTTAAATTTAAAAAGTTGACCGTTACTTTCTTCAGAACGACTCACTCGATTCCTGACACTTTAGGTATAGCCGTACATACCCCACTTGGTGCAGTAGTATTTACAGGAGATTTTAAATTTGATTTAACGCCTGTAATGAACCAACCCGCTCCGGATTTTCAAAAAATGGCTAAATTGGGCAATGAAGGAGTTTTGGCACTGCTATCGGATTCAACTAATGCTGAAGTAACGCAATTTACCAAGTCCGAACGTTTTGTAGCCAAATCGCTACATGACATTATTACAGGAATTCATGGTCGAATAATATTCGCCACATTTGCCTCTAATCTTTACCGTGTTTCAACCGCTATTCAGGCAGCCAAAGATACTGGACGTAAAGTTGCCATTTTTGGACGGAGCATGGAAAATGGCGTGCAAAATGGGATTGACTTAGGTTACTTAAATGTTCCTGATGGTTTGATCGTTGATGCTAACGAAATTAACCATACCCCGGCAGAAGAAGTCATGATTTTATGTACTGGTTCCCAAGGTGAACCGCTGGCGGCTTTATCTCGAATAGCTAACGGCACTCACCGACAAATAAGTCTGCAACCAGGAGATACAGTAATTTTCTCCTCTAACCCGATTCCAGGAAATACCTTAAGCGTCAACCATTTGATTAATAAATTAATGGAGGGCGGCGCCAATGTCGTTCATGGCAGAATAAATAACGTCCATACATCTGGACATGGTGGTCAGGAAGAACTTAAAATGATGGTTCGTTTGACCAAACCCAAGTACATGATTCCTGTTCACGGCGAATACCGGATGCAAGTAATTCATACTGAATTAGCACAGGCAGCCGGTGTTCCCGCAGAAAATACTTTTGTCCTTGAAAACGGCGAAGTAGTTTGTTTTGGTCCTGAAGGATCAAGAATAGCCGGTCACATTCCTGCGGGCGATGTTTATGTTGACACTTCAGGTACTGCTGATGTTGGTAATGTAGTTGTTCATGATCGCCAGGTTTTATCTGAAGATGGACTTGTTGTCGTTGTCGCTACAGTCGATTACAAGCACAAGCGCGTCTTAGCAGGGCCTGATGTCTTAAGTCGGGGATTTGTCTATATGCGCGAATCTACTGAACTAATCAATCAGGCTCAGAAACATATTTATCATATTATAAAATCGGAAATGAACAAAGTGGATCACCCTAAAGACAGCGTAATTCGCAATGCAATTATTGCTAATCTTTCTGATTTCCTGTATTCTAAAACTAAAAGACGGCCGATGATTTTACCAATGATAGTTGAGAAAAAATAAACAAAAGCCCTTCTTGAGGGCTTTTTATATAATGAATAGTATATATGAATAATAAATTAAAAATACATCTTTTAGTTAATGAAGTAGCTGGTAATGGTCATGGTAAAAAAGTTCTTGAGCAAACAAAATCTATACTCATTAAAGAAAATATTAATTTTGACCTTAAAAAAAGCAATTATGCAGGAGAAGCAATTCGTATAGCACAGGATTATGGTAATCAAAGACATTTGCCAAACGAAGTTCTTTTAGTTATTGGCGGTGACGGATCGCTCAATGAGGTTCTTAACGGTATTAAGTGGTCAAGCAATCCAGATACACCTATTGCCTATTTACCGGCTGGAACTGGCAATGATTTCGCTCGTGCAGCTAGTTTAACTGATGATCCCAAAATTCTTTTAGAGCATTTCAAAAAAGGTTTTAAACCAGATTTAATTGATTGCGGTTCTTTTATTTTTCCAAATATCTCTATTGATAAAAAATATTATTTTGCAAATAGTTTTGGTATCGGTTTTGATGCATTTGTAAATCACAATAGTAATATATCTAAACTTAAAAAAATATTAAATCGGCTTAACGAAGGAAAACTAATATACGGTTATAATATTCTAGCAACTGTTACGAAACAGGACACATTTGGTGTTGAAATTGAACGAGAAGGTCACAAAATTCATTTTGATGATGCTTTTATGGTTACTACTACTAATCATCCATACTTGGGTGGCGGTCTTCCTCTTCTACCCAGTGCTAAAATAGACAGTCACAAAATTGATACTGTTGTAGTAGAAAAATTTAGCCTGGCAAAACTAGTAAAGTTATTTATCAATCTTCTTAAAAACGGATCACACGTTAATGATCCACAGTTTCACTATTTTGAAGCCGACAAAATTAAAGTTACTACTGCAAAAAAAGAATTCGCTCAAGTTGATGGCGAAGAGATAAAAAGAAATTATTTTAATATTGAGTTTTCTGTCTCATGTTTTAACTTATTGCGTTAAAGCTTTTAAATGTAATATTTTACAAATAAAAAGCAAACACTTATTTTGGGATTAATACCAAAATAAGTGTTTGCTTTTTTATATCTTATCTGGAAACAATTTTAAACTTATAGCAATTGAAACTCATTTGCTGCAGTAATTGACTTAAATTACGCTTTTTAAAGCTTCCATCAGAACTCAGTATCGAGTAATGTCCACCCTCATCAACCAAATTACTTTTAGTTAGTCTAAAGCCATTGTGCTTGTAAAATGATAACCTGTTAAATCTTTGAGAATAATTCTTTGCTGTTTTAATAACTGGCTCAATATCTAAAACTATTGCTTTTTCAGAATAACGTTGTTTCATCGAATTTAGAATTTGACTGCCGTAGCCCATTCCACGCCAAACTGGGTCAACAGCCAAATAACCAATATAAATAATCTTTTCGGCATATGTCCAAAAAATTAACCCAATAAATTTATCATGGTCATAGACTGCTTGCAAATTAACTCTTTTTTGCAAAGCCATCGCCAGCAACCCGACAAATGGAAATCGTTCATTTTTGGGAAATGCGCCTAAATATAATTTTCTTACTTTAAAATAATTTTTTGTCCCCCATTTAACATTTTTGAACGTTAAAATAAATATCACCTTTCTTAAAATTAAAAAGCATCAAATGAGCCATTTTTGCGCTCTTTCTTAATACAATAATTGAATATTAAAATACCAACTAAGAACCAAACAACATTTACCACTATAAATATTATCAGTTTTGGCAATGAAACTCCATGACCCAAAAATATTTGCCGAACTATTTCGATGCCACCAACATAGGGAATGACCTCCTGAAAGACATTATATACTGGTAAATAAACATTTGACAACATCAATAATAAAGCCTGCGTTATAGTTGCCCACTGACCCATTCTTTTAAATCTAATAGAACCAGAGGCAAAAATCATCCCGATGCCAAACATTCCAAAATTGGAAATTAAAGAAAATACAAATGTTAACAATAAAGCTTCTAATAATTCAACTACCGTGAAAATTGAAAAAAACGAAGCAATAAAGCCTATGATTAAAAGATAAATCCATACAAACAAATTATTTGCCAAAGTTTCAATAAAATATAGGGTCCATAAAGGAAAAACAGACTGAGTTTCACTTTCAAGCAAACCGGTTTGCTCATCAGTTTCTACTCCGTTACTACATTGACCCATTGAGGCAATACCAATACTCCAAAACAAAAAACCAACAATAGTAAATAAAACACCTTGCTTTGTACCATATGCCTGACCAAGTTGTGCAGGATCAGTGAAAAAGACAACAATCAAGAAAGCTCCGGCATATAAAACCAGCGAACTAATCGCAGAATTAACATAACGAAATTGCAGTTTTAGCTGTAAATATAATTGTACCCAAAAAATATTAAATAGCTTTTTAATTTTTTTCATTTTTAATCCTACTTTCGCTGATAAATTTCACGGTATTCAGAAATCAGATCATTTTCAGTCATTTTATGTCCAATATTTTTCTCTATTTGGCCATCTCTTAAAAACAGATAATGATCAACAACACCAGAAAGCATTTGAGTGTCATGCGATGAAATAAAAATAGTATTACCGTATTTATTTTTCAAATCCAGAATAAAGGACGCTAAATCTTCCTGAGCAGCTATGTCAAGTCCGTTTGACGGCTCGTCCAAAAGTAAAACTTCTGTCTCCATTGCAGCTCCCACAAGGATAGCAGCCTTTTTCTTCAAGCCAGTAGACAAATTTTGAAAATAAGTGTTAAGTTCATTTGAAAAATTGAAATCCTGCGCCATTTTTCGAATATTTTTTTCTGTTTTTTTAATACTAATTCCTTTAAGTGAAGAAAAATACATCCCATTTTCAAGAGTATTTAGCCTGTACATAAGACCTCTTTCACCTGAAGCAACGAAAATAGTATGCAAGCTGGCCCACTTAACATATGGTTCATTAGCCTGGTCATTTTTGATCAATCCTTCGGTTGGTTCCAATACCCCCGCAAGCAACCTTAACATGGTTGACTTGCCTACACCATTAGGTCCGACCAAACCAATTACTGTTGGTTCTAAAGGAATTTTAAAATTTAGGTTATAAAATACAGGCTTCTTACCGTAGTTTTTCTTTACCTTATCAAAAATAATTGCCATAGGCTTTTCTTCCTTTTGCTTAAAATGATATTAATAATTTAATCATTATTTTTTAAAATTAGCAATAAAAAATAGTATTTAGTGATAGCTTTTTAATTAAGATATGAAACGTTTACTTCTAATTGTCCTAATTGCATAATGTTTTCAGCCAAAGTTTGTTCATTACATTCACAGCTGATAACTCCATTTTCAACATTAAAAGAAAAGCCACTGGCTGTGATTAAATCTTCGCTGGCAGCTATTAAATCTTCGTCACTTGCGCTGGGATCTAACTTAAAAAGTGTACGACCATCATCTGTAACTTTATATTTATCAAATTCAATTTTCTCGACAAAGCAATACACTGATTCGCCAAATGAATCTTTAAAAATAGTTTCAATTTCAAATGTGTCTGGATCAAAATTTAAAATATGAGTGTTAGTGGCAACCCACTCTGCAAGTTCTTTCTGCAAGTTTATACTAACTTGTTCATTTTTTATCTTTGCCATTGTTTTTAAAAGTACCTTATTTTGTTTTTGCATCTAATTTAATGTCCTGCATCCCAATCATAGGATCAATTCGACCCGAATAAATCAATTCCGGTGTTAATATATGATCCTGAGTTAGATCTTCAAGCACATCAGAATTTGCTTCTTCTTGTTCATTTTTATTTTTACCTGAATCTTTTTCTTGAACAGTTTTATCTTGCACATTTAATATTTTTTGCAGTTTAACTGTTAATCCTGTCTGACGGTCATTACCAGAAGTATTAAAAGCCATTTCATAAGCGCGAGGATCACCAATTAAAACCAAATTTTTCTCTGCACGAGTTACAGCAGTGTACAATAAGTTACGTTTAAGCATGACATAGTTTTGCATAGTCAAACTCAAAATAACTAACGGGAATTCAGAGCCTTGAGCTTTGTGAATGGTAATTGCGTATGCTCTGGTTAAATCAAACAGATCTTTTTTACTAAAGGTTATTTCTCTGTCATCAAAATCAGCCACCATGCATTTTTGAGAATTATCATTATCAATTGCGAGGATTTTACCGATTTGGCCATTATAAATGTCTTTTTCCGGATTATTTTGTAATTGCAAAATGCGGTCACCAATGCGAAAAATTTCATCGTGTACTTCCAGTGTTTTACTGTTTTGCTTTGAAGGATTAATAATTTCTTGAATAACATTATTCAAATTGTTAACCCCGCCATCACCTTGGTACATTGCTCCTAGTACCTGAACGTCATCAGGATCAAAACCCTTTGCTAAAGCACGTTGGACGATTTGACTAACAACATGCGAAACTTCATGCGGTGGACATGAAATAAATGAGTAGTTTTTGGTCTTTTTAAATAATTCCTGAGGGTTCTTTCCTTCATTAATGTCATGAGCCAACGTAATAATGCTGGAATCATCTCCTTGACGGTGAATTTGCTTCAGAACGGTTGTAGGAAAGACCTGTGATTTGATTAAATCAGCAAAAACGTTTCCTGCACCAACTGATGGCAGTTGATCCTTATCACCAACAAAAACAATGTGCTTAGTTTCGTTAATGCTGGAAACCAGTTGCCTAAACAAAAACATATCTACCATCGACATTTCATCAATAATTAAAATTTCACCATTTAATTCATTCAGATCAGTTGCATCATTTTCACCAATCCCTAAACCTAGCAAACGATGGATAGTTTTAGCTGTAATCCCAGTAATTTCTTCCATTCTCTTGGCTGCACGACCAGTGGGTGCAGCAAGTAAAAATGGCGGGTCTGTACTATAAAGAGACGATGATGGTATTTCTGCCAACTCTTTCAATGCTAATAAAATACCGTTTATGATAGTAGTTTTACCAGTTCCGGGACCACCAGTTAAAATTGAAATTGGATTAGATAGTGCGTTTTTAATCGCTGCCTTTTGAGTATTATCATAGTGAATTTTCAGCTTAGTTTCAGAGTTAGCTATTGCAAGGTTTAAATCTTTTTCACCGTAACTTGAACTCTTTTGCTTTTTTTCAACTAGATTTTTCATTGCGTTGGCAATATCAGTTTCAGTTTCATAAATTTCCTGTAATGCAGCGTTTTCTCCCATTACTACAACTTTACCTTGATGTTGGAGATTATTAACACAAGTTGCTATGGTGTCATACTCATTAATTTGAAGTAGTTTACCCGCTTCTTGCAGCAGCTGCTCAAGTTTAACGTATGTATTGCCTTCTTTAGCAACTTCATCAAGTAAAATTTGAAAAACAGCACCATTAACTCTTTTGGGATCATTTGAACTAATTCCTAATTTACTGCCAATTCGATCGGCACTCTTAAATGCATAACCTGTAACTTCAGCAATAGAAGCATAAGGATCTTCTTCAAGTTTAGCTAAGGTTTCGCCATGATAAAGTTGGTATAGTCTGCTCGCTACCTTCTTATTCAAACCAAATTGGGCCAGTTTTAATACAGTTTCAGAGTATGAATCCATTGTACTGACACCATTTAACAAACTCTCTTTTTGCTTTTTCGAAATTGACAAAGTTCGAACCTTTTCAGGTTTTTCCTTTAAAACTGTCAGTGCATCCATTCCCAAGTCTGAAATTATTGTATCAGCCGCTTTTTTACCAATCCCAGGAAATTTACTGGAACTTAAATAATTAATCAAACTACCTTTTTCATGAGGCAAGGCCAATTTATAATTATCACAACGAAATTGCAGACCAAATTTATTATGTACAATCAATCTTCCAGAAAAAGTATAAGTTGCACCAACTTGAACGTCTCCAAAACTGCCGGTTACTTTAATATCTTCTCGATCATATTTTTCTAATTTTCCGATTATGGCAACATCAAGTATCTTATACAAGTCTTGATCGTTTTCAAAAACTATTCTATTAATTTTTCCAGTAAATTCAGTCATTGTTTTTTCTCGCATCATTCACTAATTTTAGTAACGAAGAATATTTTTTTTGCTCTTGTTCAAAAACTTTAGGATCTTGCTTTTTTGACTTTGTTAAGTATTTTTCAGCCTCTTGGCGATTTCTAGCTAAAACTGTTATTCCCAGCATGAAATTGATTTTGGCCGATCTTTTTTTGGTATCTATTTTTTTATAAGTTGACTCTGCTTCCTGAATTTTACCGAGGCTTAGCCAAATATCCCCTATTAATTCCAACACTTTTGCATCAACATTCTTAATTGTCAGAGCGTATGCCAGTGCTTTTTGGCTTTGACCAACTTTGAAAAAAACGAGTGCTTTTTGATATAAAACTAAATCATCATTAGGAATTTGATTAAGGATTTTTAGTGCCAGATCAAATTTACCTTGTAAATAGTAACAAACGGCCAAATCATAATCCAAATCCTGAGGATGAGTAACTAACTTTTTGGCTTTTTCTAAAAGTTCAGTTGCTTGGTCATTACTGCCCTGTTCTATTAAATAAGTTGCCAAATTTAAATAGTTTTCACTATTTTGCGGTTGTTTATCAATTTTCGTTATTAGTTTGTGTACCTTTTTGGAAACCCCGTTTGAATTATCAGCTATTTTTCTTTTTTGTCTCATAATGAATCCGAATCTACCATTTTCCTGTCCAAAAATTTCGTCTCATTCCACACCAGAGCTTTAAAGGTTTTGCCCCTATCTTTTGTTTCCAAAATAGTAAGGCTAGTATTGCTTAAACCACCATTCTGGCGGATATCCGGTAGCGAATAACCCAATAATCCACCCATAATCGCTCCAAGAGCTGCTCCATGGCTCACTGCCAGTATTTTATCATCTTGTTTAAATTGTAGTCCAACGTCTCTGCCAAAGCTTTTACCACGTGCAATTACCTCAGGATAATTTTCTCCTCCAATGCTGTGACCATCATATTTCTCAGGTTCGTCCCAAATATCAGTGACTTGCTTCGGATACCTGGCTTTAGCCTCAGTAAACGTAAGTCCTTCCATTTCCCCCAAATCAAATTCTCGCAAACGATCATCTATCTTGAGAGAAAAGGGATTACCTAGATTCTTAGTAAGTTTTTCTGCAGTAGTTCTGGCTCTTTTCAGAGGGCTTGAATAGATTGCTGCGAATTTTGTTTGACCTAAAAAGTCGCTTAATTTTTGAATATCAATTAAACTTTGAGGTAAAAGTGGTGAGTCACCATGTGCTCCTTGAAAACGTTTCTGTAAGTTCCACTCTGTTTTACCATGTCTGACAAAATAAATCTGCATTCATTAATTACTCTTTTCTGTAACTGTTATTTTCTAGTTTATCATTTAATAGTTTAAAAGAGAAAACGAAGACAAATAAAAAGGAAAATGTTTATAAACATTTTCCTTTCAAGTGACATTAAACTAATTGAAGCTGAAGATCATTTTGATAGGCACAATCAATATTGCCGCCACCAAGACATTCCTCACCCTGATAAAGAACAAGAGCTTGTCCGGGTGTAACTGCCCGGGCTGGCTCATCAAAGTATACTTTCGCCTTGTTTTTTTCTGCATCATAAGATACCGTTACCCCAACATCAGGTTGGCGATAACGAAACTTGGCACTGCAATGAATTTTGAAATCGTGATCAGGCTGTCCGGTAAAGAATGACATATCACTAGCTTCCAATTCAGTGGCGTAAAGCAATTTGCTGTCATATCCTTGCTCGACGATCAATTGATTTTTTTGTAGATCCTTACCAACCACAAACCATGGAGCAGTTGATTCTTTTGTTGAACCCAGTCCTAATCCTGATCTTTGACCAATTGTATAATACATTAGTCCTGCATGATGGCCAACTACTTTTCCATCTGGTGTGATCATCTCTCCAGATTGAGCCGGCAGAAATTCACTCAAAAATTTGCGAAAATTTCTTTCACCAATAAAACAAATACCAGTTGAATCTTTCTTTTTTGCTGTAGCCAAACCATTTTTGATTGCAATTTCGCGCACCTGGGGTTTAGTTAAATTAGCCAACGGAAAAATAACTCGACTAATCTGATTTTGGCTTAATTGACTTAAAAAGTAAGTTTGATCCTTATTGCCATCTTTAGGGCGCATCATATGAGTGATACCATTTTTGTCAGTTAAAGTTTTCGCATAATGACCCATTGCAATGTAATCTGCATCAAGATTAAGTGCAAATTCTAAAAATGATTTAAACTTTATCTGACTATTGCACATAACATCCGGATTAGGCGTACGGCCTTTTTTATATTCATTTAAAAAATACTCAAAAACGCGATGCCAATATTCTTTTTCAAAATTGATTGAATAGTAAGGAATCCCGATTTGATCTGCTACTCTTTTTACATCTTCGTAATCATCAGTAGCAGTGCAGACACCAGAATCATCAGTGTCATCCCAATTTTTCATAAATACGCCAATTACATCGTATCCCTGTTCTTTTAAAAGGAGTGCCGAAACGGAAGAGTCCACTCCCCCACTCATGCCAACTACAACTCTGGTTTTTTTCTTTACCAAATTAATCAATCCTTTACAGCAACAATAATATTGCGCTCTTCTAAATCCTTTAATATATAATCTAAAAGTTCAACAGTAGGAGCTAATTTTTCGTTCTTAAAAATGTTGACCTTTTGTAAACCATTTTTGTCTGTGACAACCATGGTCAGATGAGTCATTTCTTTATTTATGGTCATCTTCAGTTTAGTTGGAGCATTATACGGCGAATCATTATAAAGTGGATGCTCATAATTAAAATTACCCTTAACTGTTTTAACAAAACCTGCATCAATCAGAGCGTATAATTTTAGTTCTGGACTAAGGGTAAACTTGCGTTTATCCCCATTAATAATAACTGTATTTGCCATAATTCTACCTCACTTACTAATAATAAGCATATTTAACTAAAAAAGCAATTAAATTTATTTATTCTGGATTTTGCTCACAATTTTAGCTAGTTCCTTTGCGAAGACTCTAACTTCTTCTTCAGTGGTGTAACGTCCAAAAGAAATGCGAATAGATTCATTTATTCTCGGAGAATTTTTACCAAAACAGGCAACTAAAACATGGGATGGTTCAATTGAACCTGCAGTACACGCAGACCCCCCTGAAACAGCAAAACCAGCTAAATCCAAATTTGTCTGCAAAACTGTTGTTGGAATACCATTAAAATGCAAGTTCAACACATGATGAGAATCAAATTTTTTTGTTCCACCGTTAACTTGATATTTAACATTAGATTGATTGAGCTCATTTAAAATAAGATTTTGCAAGTTCTGATATTTAGTTTGCAAATTTTCTTTATCTATCGCTGCAATTTCAGTGATAGCTTCACCAAAACCGGCAATTCCAGGCACATTTTCTGTTCCTGCTCTACGCTTGGTTTCTTGCTCTCCACCATAAACTAGAGGCGGTAAATTAAGCGAGTTCTTTTCATATAAAAATCCAAGGAATTTAGGACCATTTATTTTATGAGCTGAAGTTGATAATAAATCAATATTCATCTTAACAACATCAAGATCTATATTGCCTAATCCTTGTACAGCATCAACATGAAAGTATGCATTGCTTTGTTTTACTATATTGCCAATTTCAGTCAAAGGATTAATTGTTCCCAATTCATTATTAACGGCCATAATGGAAACTAAGGTAGTTTGTGGAGTTAGTGCATCTTTTAAATCGGCGAGTGAAATACAACCATTATCATCGACATCAAGATATATGACTTCATAGCCTTCACTTTCTAAACGTTTCATCGGCTCTAAAACAGATGGATGCTCAATCTTGGTTGTAATTATACGTTTACCGATATCTTGACGACTATGAGCAGTCCCAAAAATAGCAGTATTATTGCTTTCTGAACCACCTGAAGTAAAAATTATTTCATTTTCCTTTGCGTTAATAATTCTGGCAGCTTCTTGTCTTGCCTGATCAATAGCATGTCGTGCTTTGCGGCCCAGTTCATAAGTACTTGAGGCATTACCAAAATTGTTTTTCATTTCACCGGTTATTACGTCAATTACTTTAGGCGACATTGGTGTCGTAGCAGCATTGTCCAGATAAATTTCTGTCATTTGTTAATTCATCTTCTCTATGTAAGTACAAATAATCTTTGCAGCCTTAGCTCCCACTTTTTGAGCAAAATGATCAAAATCCTCGTTCGCGTCTTGATTTCCATTGTCAGAAATAGCTCGTACAGCTATCAAAGGTTTTTCAAAATGATAAGCTACCTGAGCAAAAGCAGCTCCTTCCATTTCAACACCTAATGCGTGAGCAAAATTTTGCTTTATCTCATCTTTTTGCTTCTCAGAGCCAATGAAGGAATCACCTGTAACAATTAATCCCTCTTTAAATTCAATGTTGTTTTCTTGCAAAAACTGTGCAAATTCCTTTCTCTCAGAGGAATTTAAGTCAAATTTAGCTGGTTCTCCAGGTATTTGTCCTTCAACATAATTACCTGCCAAAGTATTATGAGCATCGTGATATGCAAACGAATCAGCTAAAATCAAATCTTCTCTGTGAACTTGCTTTTGCAATGATCCCGCCGTACCAGTCATGAAAATCAAATCAATATCAACATTGCTTAGTAAACTGGCTAAATTCATAGCAGCCTGCACTTTGCCTATTCCACTCAAACCAATGTACAAATCATTGTGGTTAACGCAAAAATGCTCGAATGTAGTAGATCCGAACATTTCTTTGTGACCAGAGTGAAAATACTTATGATAATATTCAGCCTCAATTTCCATTGGGACAATAATCGCTATCTTCATTTTTACCCTCGTTTTATTTTTATAAGTGAAATAACGCTAATAAAACCAAAATAATTAAAACAGCAACAATTAAAATTGCACGGTTAAGTTTACTTTTCAGCTTTAATGCCTTTTCTTGACTCGTGGTTAACTGAGACTGAGATTTGTTCTCTTCTCTTCTTGGAGCCTGCTCCTGTTTTTTTACCCTGTCATTTGCAAAATCATTTGATTCTGCAACTTCATCTTTATCACGGGTAAAATCAGGATTAACATCAACTTCATCATCACTATCATCAAAAGCAGATTTAATTGTATTTAAAAAGTTTTTGCTTTTTTTATGTTTTAATTTTTTACGGTAATCAGATCGTTTTTCAGTCATTTTATTCCTTTGCGTCAGCACCGGTGAGCAGCATGTTTTCCCAAACACTCATTGCATATAATGTCTTGGCATCAACGATTTTACCCTGTGCCGAAAGTCTTTTCAACTCTTCCAAACTAAACCAATGACTAGTTAAAAACTCATCAGGATCAAGATCTTTTTTATCAGTCAATTTAGTTAATGTATCGCAATAAAATAAGTAGAGTTTCTCATTAGTAAAACCGGGAGATGAATAAAACTCAGTTATCTTTTCCCAGTAGTCTGCATGATAGCCGCCTTCTTCGTTTAACTCTCTTTTCATTGCATCAAGTGGACTAGCATCAGTTTCGTCTATTAAACCTGCTGGAATTTCTAAAGTCAACTCTTTGATAGGCTCACGCCATTGTTCAACTAACAGCATTTCCTGCTTTTCATTCACAGCTATAGCAGCTGATGCAGGTTGATGTTTTACTACTTCTCTTGTAGCAGTCTCACCATTAGGCAATTTGATCGTTCTTACTGAAAGATCAACTATACGACCTGTAAAAATTTGTTTTGAAGAGATTTCAGTTTCTGTTAAATCCATTATTCACTTTCCTGCTAATCAGCTAAATATACATTAACACATTGCAATCCATTTTTTCCTTGAGCGAGCTGATATTTGACTTTTTGTCCGACATGTAAGCAACGATATCCTTCTTCTTTAATAGCAGTATAAAAGACAAAGTACGCCTTTTGATTTTCATCGTCAGTGATAAAACCAAAACTACTGTTTTGATCAAACTGCTTTACCTTACCGTAACGCATTATTCTTCTAAACCTTCTTGTACAGCTTCAGGATAATCTTCTTTAACAATTTTAGCACATCTGCCACAAAGCATTGGTACTTCGCTATCAGCTCCAATATCCGTTCTGATCATACGACACCGAGGACAAACTTCACCTTCTGCATGTTCAACAAGAAATGCACCATTTGGTAATTTTTCTGCATTTGCAGGTGCTTCACCATCAGCAATAGTTAATTTAGAAACTATTAAAATTTGCCTAAAGTTTGCATCTAGATTGGCTAAAACTGCTCTCATCTCATCAGTCGGATAAACTGTAACTCCTGCTTCGAAAGATTTACCAATTAATTTCTGATCTCGTGCTTCTTCTAAGACTTTCAAAACATCATCGCGGAAATTCATAAACTTCTTCCAGTTATCAAGGAGATTATCATGATTTGCATATTGTTCAATTTCAGGCATTTCAGCAAGTTGGGCGTAATCTTCTTTTTCCTTTAAGAAAGACCAAACTTCCTCCATAGTATGTGGCAAGATAGGCGTCAAAACCTTAGCCAACTTAACTGCTGCATCATAAATCACTGTTTGCATTGACCTTCTTGCATGACTATTTTTACTCTCAATGTAAAGAACATCTTTGGCAAAGTCCAAATAAAATGCTGAAAGATCATTAGAAATGAATGCAAAAATCTTTTTATAAACATTATTAAAATCGTAACGCTCATAACTGTCAAGACAATTTTTAACCAAATCGTTGAGTTTAACTTCCATATATTGGTCAATGGAGTTTAGATCTTCATAAGCGACTCTATTTGTTTGTGGGTCAAAATCAGAAGTATTAGCCAACATATAACGGAAAGTATTTCTTATTTTGCGGTAACTTTCAGAAGCTTGGCGCAAAATATTTTGTGAAACAGCAACATCAGAAGTAGTGTCTACAGAAGCTACCCACAAGCGAATAATTTCTGCTCCCATTTGTTTGATAACGTCGTTTGGCGAAATTACATTACCTAACGATTTAGACATTTTATGTCCTTTTTCATCCAAAACGAAACCTTGAGACAAAATACCGCGATAAGGTGCTTTACCCGTGGCAGCTACAGAAGTAATCAGACTTGAGTTAAACCAACCACGGTACTGGTCACTGCCTTCAAGATATAGATCACATGGGAATTTCAAGTCTGGTCTTTTAGCCATTACAGCCTGATGAGAAGACCCAGAATCAAACCAAACATCTAAAATGTCTTTTTCCTTAGTAAATTTTCCATTTGGTGAATGCTCAGAAGTAAATCCGTCTGGCAACAATTCCTTGGCACTTCTTCTATACCAGGCATTTGACCCCTCTTTGGCAAAAATCTGGGCAATATGTTCAATAGTTTCTGGTGTGACAATCGCAGTACCATCTTCTGCATAAAAGATTGGCAATGGAACTCCCCATGCACGTTGTCTTGAGATTACCCAATCACCACGATCCTTAATCATATTGTGCAAGCGTAATTGACCCCAGGATGGCGTGAATTTAACCTTATCAATTTGATCAAGAATCTGTTGACGGAACTTTTCAACTGAAGCAAACCATTGTGTAGTAGCTCGATAAATCACAGGTTTCTTTGTACGCCAATCATGAGGATAAGAGTGAGTAAAGAAGCTAAGCTTAAGTAAATTGCCTGATTTCTTTAATTTTTCACTGACGACTTTATTAGCATCATCATAAAACAACCCTGCTAAATCTGGATCGTTAATATCTTCAGTAAAGCAACCTTTGTCGTCCATTGGACTGTACACCGGAATACCATATTTTTGAGCAACATTATAGTCATCTTCACCAAATCCTGAAGCTGTATGAACTAGTCCAGTACCATCACTGGCAGTAACGTGCATCGCATTCATCAAAATAGAATCACGATCATATAAAGGATGCTTAGCAACCATATGATCCATTTCAGTACCCTTAAGATGCTGAACTACTTCATAGTCCTTCCAACCTAATTCTTCAGCAACTGCTGCCAAACGATCAGTTCCAACAACATAACGCTTAGCCCCAACTTGAACAACCGAGTAATCAAAACCTGGGTTAACAGTAATACCCTGATTAGTAGGGATAGTCCAAGGTGTAGTTGTCCAAATTAAGAAATATGTATTTTTCGGATCTAAAATGCCCTTACCGTCTTTTACAGGAAATGAAACATAAATCGAAGGTGATTTAATATCATGATATTCAACCTCAGCTTCAGCCAATGTTGATTCACTTGAAGGTGACCAATAAACAGGTTTTTTACCTTTATAGATATAACCTTTTTCATACATTTTACCAAAGACACGAATTTCTTCTGCTTCGTATTCGGGTTGATAAGTAATGTAAGGGTGATCCCAATCTCCCATTACTCCCAGTCGCTTAAAGTCGGTCATTTGCTTTTTAATTTCTTGACTGGCAAAATCTTGACAAAGTTGACGATAATCAGCAAGATTCATTTTTTTGCGGTTAACACCCTGTTTAGTTAATTGCTGTTCGACTGGCAAGCCATGCGTGTCCCATCCTGGTACATAGGGAGCATAATATCCATTCATGTTTTTAAAGCGAACAATTATATCTTTAGAAATTTTGTTCATGGCATGACCAATATGAATATTACCATTTGCAAAAGGAGGACCATCGTGTAAATCAAATCTTGGTTTTCCTTTATTCAGCTTTAACCTCTGTTCATATAATTTATTTTCTTCCCATTCTTTTTGCCATTGTGCTTCACGAACTGGCAAATTGCCCCGCATCTTAAATTTGGTTTTACCCAGATTAAGTGTATCTTTTACTTTCATATTAATCCTTCCTATAAAAAAACCTCGTCCTATGATTAGGGCGAGGTTAATATCGTGGTACCACCTAAATTGAGTTGTTAAACTCCACTTAACGATTGCGTATCGTGCAACTAACGTAACAAACTAATACTAACAGCTGATCAACCATTAAGCTCTTATATTAGTCTCACACCATCGCTAATTCGCTGAATTGCTCTCAAGTTTTACTGTCAGTTTGTTATTAATGATTTTTATAGTCATCTGGGAAAATAACAGTAGTACCAGAGCCATTATTAGAACTAGTATCTTCGTTATTAACAGTTTCAACACTAGGACTGTCACCAGTCATTGGTTTAGGACTATTATTATCTTCTTCAGTGTCTTGTTCAAAGTTTACTTCATCATCAATGCCATTGTCAACCTCTACTTCTTCGTCTTCGTCGATATCTTCATCATCATCGTCTTCATCGACATCTTCGTCTTCATCAGTTAACATTATTGGTTCAGCACCATCTGGGGGATAAAATCGTTCAGTATCGAAATATTTATCGAGTGCTTTTTGCCATTTTTCATCGTTGAGATTATCAATTGCTTTTTGTAAAAGATCTTGAATATAAGAGCGATAACCTGAAGCTTCCTTTTTCACACGTTCATAGTCTGATTTAATAGTTTCAAGTTGTTGACGTTGATAATCAGTATCAATTTTTGCTTGTTCAGTAGTATTATTAGCTTGAACTGTAGCATCATTGATAATTCTTTCTGCTTGAATTTTAGCGTTACCTACAGCTTCTTTCGTAGCATCTTCATTCTGCTTGTACTGTTTAACTTGTTTTTGTAAATCCGAAACCTGATCTTGCAAGTTCACAATTTCATTCTTCAAGTCAACCGTTTGATCTAACGCATCACCATAATCATTGATTATTTGGTCAAGAAAACTGTCTACTTCGCGCCTATCATAGCCACTTAAACCTCTCTTTTTGAATTCTTTATTATGAATTTCAAGCGGAGTCAATTTCTGCGATTCCTTTTTCTCGTCTGCCATAGCTTATACACCACCTTATACTTGCCTTTTCGTGTCGTTGATATATCCTTAATTTCACATCTGCCAAAATGTCTTAAACTTAAGACATCATTTTCATTAACCATTATATTAAAATCTTTGATACTATGCCAATTTAATTTAACTAAATTATCTGATATATATGTTTTTATTTTCTGTCTGCTATCATTTGTGATTGAAGCTAAAACTGCATCCAACCTTAGTGAAGAAACAATTGCAGTTAACAGTTCACTTTCATCATCAACTGCTATTACTTTCTGATTTAGACTAGGTCTTATTCTAACCCTTGTCTTTCCTATATAGGTGATTTCATATTGAAAAAAATCTTTTAGTTCGCTCTTAGCAAAAAATTGCCACTTACCATTGCCATCGGTAATAATGTCACCAAATGTTGAGGTTTCTATGCCTGCATTAGCTAGGCTTCCTAATATTGCACTATGTGACAAACAAGTAAATTTCTGAGGATATTCAATATTAAAAACTGTAACCTGATATGCAAGAGGTGCAATAGTATCCCAGTCTTCAGTTATAAAAACTCTTTTCTTTTCAGCATTTAAATACCCACCATAGCTCTGCAAACAAACTTCAGTGCCAGCTATTTTTTTAAGAACATCTCTTTCTCCAGGATTCAAAAAATCTGTTAAAACTTCTTCATGCTTGTCAAGAGCGTTATTTATGAGTCCGTTCATCTTATCTACTATTTTCTGGTCAGATAAATCACCTTTAAACAAAACATTCTTAGCATAAGCACTTCGTTTTGCTATGTTTTTTGTGTTCACACAATGCCCCCTGTTAATGAAGGTAAAAGACACATTGGTCTTTTCTAAAATCATTATAGCATGAACTTTAAAAGACATTCATTTAACAAAGAAAACTATTTGCATAATTCAGGAAAAAATAAAAGGCTGACAAATCATGAAATTTATCAGCTTTTTATAAAAATTAAACAAACAATCTAAATAAAATGTTTGCCACCCATCTTAAGACATAATTTTGCACAAAATAAAGTAATAGTAAGCCAATTAAAAATGAAATATCCAACCCAGTGGCATTAGATAGTCTTAGAATCGGTCCCTTACGGAAAAGGTTCAAATAAGGATCAATTAACAGATTAATAATGCGACCCAGACTTGAATCACGTAAAAAGGGAACCCAACTTAAAATTGCATCAATTACCATAATAATGCTGTAGATCCATATTATATAATCAAGAATGTTAATACCGTAATATATGATATTTGCTGCCATTAACTTAAAGTATCTTTCTTATCAACTAAGTCACTAATTTTGCCATTAGTAACGAATTTAGGAGGTGTTGCCAGAAATATCTTATCCCCGATGCGTTGAATTTCGCCATTCAGAGCATAAACTGTCCCCGTTATAAAATCGACAACTCTCCTAGCAGAGGCATCTTCCATCCTGCTAAAATTAATAATCACTGCTTTGTTATTCAACAAGTTTTGTGCAACATCCTTGGCATCAGAATAAACACGTGGCTCATAAAGAACAATTTTGCTCTTAGCCGCATTCATGCCGGACTTTATCGAAACTACATTGTCACGATCAACTGCACCAGCAGAATAATTGTCCTCATTATTTAATTGCTGGTCTTCTGCATATTCATCATCCAGCATTTCATCTTCATCATTTGCAACACCGAAAAATTTACCTATTTTACTAAAAGCCATTTTTCTTGCCTCCTATTAGTTTTCACCACGATGCCTGAAAAATGGAATATCATCAGTATCATCGTCATCAAAAGCGTTGGTTTCGATTTGTGAAATACTGCTTTGATCGTCGTCATCAAACGAACTCGATCTTTCCTCTTGATTTGTGGCAGATGGTGTTGAACGACGATTTCCTTCATCATCGTTATCCAAACCCCATACACTTGTAGGATCGACCATAGGTTTATGCTTTGGAGCAGTCTGAACATTTTGTGAACCATCATCAGTTGAAGGTCTAGGCTCAACAGGTCTCTCAACCGAATTGGTATTTTGCCCAGATGAATTAGTTTGACTAGGTTGTGACTTTATCTGGTGACTGTGACCAGGAAGCTGTTTAGAAGCTTCCTCTTCTGCTTGTGAATTTATTCCTGTAGCTATAACAGTGACAACAACCTCATCTCCTAAATTAGGATTAATGGACGTACCAAAAATGATATTAACATCATCACCTGCAGCCTTTGAAACAATTTCAGAAGCATCTTGTGCTTCAAATAAAGTCAAATCAGGTCCACCGGTGATATTCAGGAGAACCTGTTTAGCGCCATCAATTGAAACCTCAAGCAATGGTGAAGAAATTGCCAGCTTAGTTGCTTCAACAGTTCGGTTCTCGCCACTTGCACGACCAATTCCCATTAAAGCGGCACCTTGGTTAGCCATAACAGTTTTAACATCTGCAAAATCCAAGTTGACATAGTCGGTTGAAGTGATTAAATCGGAAATGCCTTGAACACCCTGTTTTAAAACATTATCAGCTTCTTTAAAGGCATCCATCATAGGAGTCTTTTTATCGACCATTTCCAACAACCGGTTATTAGCAATGATAACGAGAGTATCCACATACTGTTTTAACTGAGAAATGCCTTCAGCTGCATTTTTGGACCTTTTGGGTCCTTCAAATGTAAAAGGACGAGTAACAACACCAACTGTTAATGCTCCAGTTTCTCGTGCAATTTTGGCTACAATTGGAGCAGCGCCAGTTCCCGTGCCGCCTCCCATGCCAGCGGTAATGAAAATCATATCTGCACCTTTTAGCGCATCTTCAATCGTCTGCTCACTTTCTTCAGCAGCTTTTTGACCCACTTCGGGATGTGAACCAGCTCCAAGTCCTCTTGTCAACTTTGGCCCAAGCTGAATTTTATTTTCAGCTTTATTACTATTTAATGCTTGTACATCTGTGTTAGCAGCTACAAAAGATACTCCTTGTACGCCATCATCGATCATTCGATTAACAGCATTACCACCAGCACCGCCGACACCAATAACTTTGATGACAGCATTTTTATTGTCGTCAGAATCGAACGTAAAATCCATCTAATTAACCACCTTTAATCAAAGAACTTTTTGAAGAAGTTCTTAAAGCCTTTATCTTTATTTTGCGTATTATTTTTCGTTTTACTTTGCGAAGATTTTTCTCGCTTCAGTAACTCACGTCTATTATATTCTTCTTTTCTTTTACTTTCATTAACAGTAGCTGTTCTTTTCGAAGTTTTTGTTTTTTCTTGAACAGTCACTTCTTCTTGACCAAGTGCATCCTTGCCGTATATTGCGTTAATTACTAAAAAGTCAATATCAGACATTTTATATGCATAGTTAACGACTCCATATGCAGCTGAATATATTGGATTGCGCATTCCAATTTGGTCAGGTTGATAGATTCTGGCTTTGACATTTAAAGTATTGGCTATTATGCCATCAAAACCTTGTAACAGACTGCTTCCACCAGTGATAATGACACCACCAGGCAAACTTAAAGCATCATGTTTAACTAAGCCTTTTTCAATTCTGTCAATGGTCTGCATAACTCTGGCATTAATAATTTCACTTAAGTAGCTCTCGTCAACCATCTGTTGACCATTTGAACCTACGCTATTAACAGCAAATTTATTTTTTTCAGAAGCTAAATTTGGATCAGCATAGCCATAATCAAGTTTTATTTGTTCTGCATCCCTTTTTGATGTACTAAGAACAACAGAGATGTCATTGCTAATATCGCTACCTCCTTCAAAGTCAATATTAGCATATTTAATCTGATTATTGTGAATGACCGTGGCAGTAGTCACGCCACCACCTAAATCAAGGATAATCGAGCCAAACTGTCGCTCACTTTCATTTAAAGCTACACTGGCAATAGCAAGTGGAGTTGGAACAAAAAAGTTATTAGAATAACCTGCACGCTCTATAGCCTTTTTAATATTATGCAAAGGACTTGCTGGAGCCGTTAACATGATGCCCTGCACCGACAGAGAATGAGCAATCATTTTTCGGGGATCATCGACTTCCGTTTTACCATCAATTAAAAAGCGGCTTGGCAAAAAAGCAATAGGTTCACGTTCGTTTTTTACTGCAGACCTGATAGCAGCACGTACTACACGTCTGACATCATGGTTGCCAACTTCCTGACCATTATCGCTTACATTAACCAAATCGCTTGCAGTTTCAAGTTGAAGCATACCCACCGGTATGCCTGTTACAACTCGATAAATCTTTGCGTTTGTCTTTTTAGCTATTTCTTTTAAAGCTCTATTAATAGCAGCTGCTGTCTCATCAATATCAACTATATTGCCATGGCGCATCCCTCTGTTAGGAACAGCTACAGCTCCAATAACTTTACCATTATCAGCTACAACCGCTTTCACGCTTGTGGTACCAATATCTAAGCCCACTAATAAATTTGTATTGTCCAAAATTTACCCCCTGTCAGTGCTCTTTACAAAAATTTTACCATAAAAGTAGCTCAAATTCAGCCTAAGTTAAACCATAAGCTTTCTTTTCACTTGGTGTAAGCGGCCTGCTAAATGCACCTACTTCCAAATCAATTAAAGTATTTTTTCCCACTTTAGTTTTTATTTTATTATAGTACTTTAATTTACTTTTGAGGGTAGAAACGTTGCCAATTACTACATTTCCATTTTTCATTAGAAAAATTACCTGTGATTTTCTTCTAGTGTTGCCGCTTAACAATTTTATCTGATTTTGAAAATCTGGAGGTAGACTATTAAACAAGTGAAGAGTTTCTTTCAATGATAATTCATGGTTATATCCCACAAAAACCGGCTTATCCGGGCTTACCTTTGACCACGGAATTATCTGAGAACCCAATTTGCCATGTGTAAGTATTTTCCGGTATCCTTTGGCATTTTTAATGTAACCAATCGTATGGTATTCGTCAATATTAAGAATCAAATGGTTAAAATTTTTAACATGGACATTTATGGTTTTTATTTCAGAGTATCTTGATGACAGTTTATGGTCTATGCTGTCCTTATTAAGCAGATGGTCAATTACTTTATCACTGGCTTTAATATCAGCAGTTTTTACAACTTCATTTATAGGTAAATCATTTTCTCCTTTTATTTGAATGCTTTTCACATTTGCTAAAGGAGAAATATAATAACCTAGTCCCAAAATTGACACTACTGAGATTCCCACAACAAGTCCCAAACGTTTAAATAATGCAGTTTTACGTTCGTTATGTAACTTTGACAAAGAGGCAGAGACTTTTGTTTTAGCTTTAAACTTTTTCTTTCGATTAGATTCGTGATCTAAATAAGGTGATAATTTTTCTTTTGGATCAATTTTTGTTACTCGCTTCTTAGTCAACTGCCTCACCTTCTTCTTACTGAGATATATCTTGCATTACTTTAATTACTTCGTCAGATGCATCTGGAACGCCCAATTTCTTTGAAGCTTTACTCATTTCTGTATAATATTTACGGTCTAAAACGATATGATCAATTGAGGAAATAAAATTATTGATATTAAGGTCGCTTTCAGCAATCACCGTCGCAGCGCCTGCTTTTTCCAGGTCAAGTGCGTTTTTCATCTGATGGTTATGAGTAACGTTCGGACTAGGAATTAATATTGCGGGAACACCTAGAGCTGTAAATTCCGCAATGCTGGTTGCTCCAGATCGTGAAACCACACAAATCATTTTAGGCAAAAGTGCTGGCATATCCTTAACATATGGTAAAATTTTAATACTTTTACCATAGTCTATATTAGCCAGTTTTTCTTGGATTTCTTTAAAATAATATGTTCCAGTTACCCAAATTATTTGGTATGGCTTTTTTTGCAGACGAGTTAGTGACTTAAGCATAATACGATTGATTGCTAAAGCTCCACGAGATCCTCCAAAAACTAATACTGTAGGTATTATTGGATTCAGATTCCATTTACTTTGCATATCAACTTTTGCTGATGATAAGTTCAATACCTGCTGAGAACGCGGATTCCCAGTTTTTACCAATTTTTTCTTCTCAGAAAACTGTTTAGCTGCGTCATCAAACGTATAACAAATCTTATTTACATAGTGACCTAAAAACTTATTAGCAACTCCAACAACCGAATTCGATTCATGAATCAAGGTTGGTATCTTCATTTTAGCTGCTTCATAAACTACAGCACCACTCACGTAGCCACCAGTACCCATTACGATATCAGGCTTAAACTCATTAATAATTTTTTGAGCCTTTTTTGTAGCTTTAAGAAACAACCTAATTGTAGCAAAATTACTCATTATATGTTTACGTGAAAACCCGCGCATTTCAATTGTTTTGAAATTTACGCCAGCCGCCGGAACAATTTTTGCTTCAAGACCATTTTTAGTACCTACAAACAGAATTTCATCATTTGTAGCTAAGTTGCGCTCTTTTAATCTTTCAATGATAGCCATAATAGGATAAATATGACCACCGGTTCCTCCACCAGTAAATATTATTCTCATTTTATTTCGTCTTCAATTCCTTTACAAAATTAACAAAATAGTCTCCACGTTCTTCAAATGTTCTAAATTGATCCCATGACGCACAAGCCGGTGAAAACAACAATACGTCACCAGGTTTTGTTAATTCATATGCGCTAGGAACTGCTTCCTGTAAAGTGTTTTCAATTACAATCTGTTTAATACCCGCTTTTCTAGCAGCATCTGCTAATAAATAACGACTTTCTCCATATAAAACAGCTGCTTTAACGTGTTTTTTTAAAAGAGGTACTAAAGAATCAAAAGTAAATCCTCGATCTAAGCCACCAGCGATCCAGACCTCCGGATCTTCAAAAGAAGGAATTGCAACAGAAGCTGCTTCAATATTTGTAGATTTAGAATCGTTGTATATTTTGCGACCTTCTAATGTCATCACGTATTGCAAGCGGTGCTTTGCACCGGCAAAAGTTGTTAAAACAGCTTTAATATCATTGGTATCTGCACCCATTATTTGTGCAATTGCACTTGCAACTAACGCGTTTTGCTGGTTATGAATTCCAGGTAATTTCATGTCAGATGTCTTCATTATTTTTTCTTGCTGATTTTGTAAATATCCATCGGCAATAAAATAATCAGCATCTTGATTATTTTCAGAAAAAGTTACTAATTTTGCTCTTGTAACTTTCCTTTCTTTTTTCAAAATATCTTTTTGATCAAAATTAGCTAAAAAATAATGATCTGGACTCTGCGTACGAGTAACATTCAGTTTGGCATTAACATAATTTTCAAAAGTTTTATGATAATCCAAGTGAACATTGTGGTAAATGTCAATGATTGCTGCCACCTTAGGATTAATATCTGTAACACCAAGTAACTGAAAACTGGAAGTTTCGCAAACTAAAATATCATCCTTGGTCGCTTTTTCAACCACTTCAGATATAGGTACGCCAATGTTCCCTACTGCGTATGCATGATGTCCACTTTTAGACAAATGATGATCAAGAATTTTCTGGGTCAGCATTACTGTAGTGGTTTTCCCATTCGAACCTGTAACGCAAATATAAGGGGCATCACTAACACTCAATGCAATTTCTGGCTCGGTAATAATAGGCAATTTTAGTTTTTGGGCCTCTTGTACCATTGGATTTTCATAAGGGATGCCAGGATTCTTTACTAAATAATCAAAACTTTCTTGACTTAATAATTCAATTGGATGCCTGCCGCCAATCACGCGGACACCCTTTTTTTTCAATTCCTGTGCATTTTGATTTTTACTCAAATCAGCTTGATCATTTAAAGTCAGCTTTGCACCTAGTTTAAGCAGCAATTTACTAACTGCAAAACCGCTTTTGCCCAGACCTAAAGCCAAAATGTTTTTGTTCTGATAAGTCTCAATCTGCTTCATTTGCCTAATTTTATCCCCATATTATTAAATATAAAAAACTACCAATTAATCCAACTATCCAGAATATAATATCTACTTTCCATTCAGAATACCCCAGCATTTCGAAATGATGATGAATTGGTGTCATTTTAAAAATCCTTTTACCTGTAGTCTGAAAAGAGATTACTTGTAGAATTACACTCGCTGTTTCACAAACAAACACAATTCCAATTAATAGAAGAGACCAAGGTCTGTTTAAAAAGATACTGACAGCAGCCAATCCACCGCCTAATGCCAAAGATCCAGCATCACCCATGAAAATTTTAGCAGGTTTATGATTAAAAATAAAAAATGAAATCAAACCACCTATAACACTCATACAAAAAATTAAAATACCAAAATTCTTTTGTTTAAGTGCAATATAAGAATAAGTAGCATAAGCAATAATTGAAAGTCCCGTTGCTAGACCATCTAATCCATCTGAAAGATTAACAGCGTTGGAAAAGCCAACCAGCCAAAAAATTACAAAAATGGTAAATAAAATAGCACTGTTCACAATACCAAAAAATGGTATAAAAAGTTTAAATTGAAAATTATCTGTAGCTGCAATAATGACAATCACAATAGCAACCAGTATTTGTAAGGAAAATTTTTGCCAGGCATGCAAACCTAAATTGCGCTTGTAAAAAAGTTTAATACCATCATCTAAAAAGCCGATTATTCCGTAGCCAAGCAAACTGATTAGTAAAATCCAAATTAGTTTAGAAGTTTGGTGTTGCCAAATACTAACCCAAATGGTAGATAATGCAGCTGCCAAAACAAAGACTACCCCACCCATTGTAGGCGTTCCTGATTTCTTTTCATGCCATTTAGGACCTTCATCACGAATTTCTTGTCCCTCGTGATGGGTCCTCATGAAAATAATCATCCAAGGCAGAATGATCCCAGTCAACGCTAGTGAACTTACTAATGCAATAATGCTAATAATCAGCATAAAAATGCTACTCCTTTAATTGTATTTTTATTTTTGTGCCTGATTTAACAGGTTGTCCTATAGCCAAGCTTTGCTTAAAAACTACTCCTGTACCTTTTATGCTTAGTTTAACCCCAGTTAAATCAGCAAACTGGTGCAACTCATCAATAGACCAGCCCTTCATGTCTGGACATTCTATACTTCCAGCAGTACGAACAAGCATTAATTTTCCTGACTGTTGTTTTTGACCTGCCGAGTAAGACTGTTCAGTTATTTTATCACCCGTACCAATCTTAGCAAGTCTTAACCCAACACGCTGTGCAACCTTTTCGGCCTCTTTGTAGTTTAAGCCTTTTAGATTGGGCGTTTTTACAGCAGTTGGACTGCTTAACCCATTTTTAGACATGAGAATTACTCTATTCATCATGGGTTTAAAAATTGATGAAAGTATTACTTCAGCTGGTTTACTCATTTTACGTGGCTGTTTGACAGTAATGTAAATGCAGTATCGTGGATGCTTAGCAGGAGTGACCCCGACCACTGAAAAGATGTAATTATTGTTACCCTTAAGATAGCCTCCGCCTTTAAGGTTAGCAATCTGAGCAGTACCTGTTTTAACGGCAATACTCTTACCTTTCATTTGGTATGCAGAACCTGTTCCAATGCGTTTATTTAAAACTCTACGCATATTTTCAAGTACGGTAGATGCAGTTTCTTTAGTGTAAACTGGTTGACCTACATTTTTAATTTGATAACCAGTTATAGTATGATTATCAGCATCCGTAATTTTTTCAACGAATTGCGGTTTTACCATTTGCCCATCATTTGCCAGACTGCTAAATGCCTGCATCATTTGCATAACATTGACATCAACACCTTGACCAAAACTAGTTACTGCTTGATCAATCGGAGAACTGAATGCTATGGTTCCTGGTTGTTCACCGGGCAAGGTTACTCCAGTTTTTTCGCCAATATGAAACTTTTTCAAATATTTTTTCCAGGTCTTGGCACCCATTTGCTGCTCAATATGAACAAAGCCAGTATTACTCGAACGAGGAAAAGCTTGTGAAAATGGTATACTTCCCCAGCCGTGAGGCTGCCAGTCGTGAATTACGGATCCATTAACAGAAACAGATCCTGAATTATAATATTGATTAGGGTGGTAATTTCCACTATTTACAGATGATGAAAGCGTTAGAACTTTAAATACAGAGCCCGGTTCATAAGTATCTTGTACTAAAATATTGCGATATGAGTTTTTTAGACCCTTTTTCGTTTGCGGATTAAAAGTTGGTCTTTGAGACGCAGCTAAAACTTTACCTGTTTTAATGTCTTCAACGACAGCCGTCATGGAAACCGGATTAAACGTATTTTGGACATAGGAGAGCCTATTTTCAAGATACTCTTGCAATTGTGAATCAATAGTTAGATAAATGTTGTTACCGTCAACTGGTGCCTTGTAAGTATGCGCACTATTTGGAGTCTGAAAATTAGAAGCATCCACCGCTGAAACCTGATAACCATTTTTTCCAGTAAGCACTTCATCATACCATGCTTCAAGTCCCATGGTACCCTCAAGATTCTGCTGCTTGGTTTTTTTATCATATACCGGGGTAGCCATTCCTATTACGTGAGAAGCAAAATTACCGTTAGGATAAAGCCGAGACTGGGTTTCAAAGAATTTAATACCAGGCAAATTCATCTTTTCAATTTTATCTTTTTGCTTTTTTGATAAATTGGAACCTGCAGTACCAAATTGTACCTGAAAAACAGGGCGTGCAGGATTAAGATATTTTAAAATTTCGTCAGTTTTAAGAGGTAAGACTTGAGCTAATTTGTTAGCAGTCTTATTTTTATCAACAACATATTCAGGCTTATTTTTATAATTGATAGAAGATTTATCTAAAATAGCATAAATAGTATATAAATGAGAATCTTGAGCAACTGCCAGGCCATTACGGTCATATATAGTACCGCGATTAGCCTTTAATACCTGATTACGCATATATAATTGCTCAGTTTTAGCAGTTAAATTTTGTCCATTAATAGTCTTTGAAATGCCAATATATAAAAATCTTCCTATAAATACGAGAAAAACCAAAGCAACAGCTACCTCGAGAAATCTCCCGACTGTAAAACGGTATCCGTGAGCTTTGGAATTAGAGTTACTTATTTTACTATTATGCTTTTTCATCAGCGTATAGTCCTAATATTTTTTTCATTCAAAGCTAACCCCTTGCTTCGTGCAATTTTACTCATACGAGAGCTTGAGGTTAACTCACCTAATTCTTGATGCAAATCTCCAACTTGACTTTGCCCTTTTGCAACAGACCGTTGCACATTGGTAAGTTCATGTTGAGCTGAAGTAGCAGAAATACTGGAAGAAACTAGCATTGTCATTAAGCCAATGGTTATTATTGTTCCCAATACAAGCAAGGACTTTTCAAAGCCGGTCCAAGCAACGTTGTGATGATTGAGAACTTGACGTTGTCTCTTCTTTGGATCTCTTTGCTCATTAGGATTAAACTCTACTTTTCTTGCTAAATTATCAGCCATTGTTTTTTCCTCTTTACAATTTTTCTGCGACTCGCAACTTTGCACTGTGTGAGCGATTATTATTCTTTAGCTCTTCGGGTGAGGCAACAATGGGTTTGCGGTTAACTAAACGAAGCATTGGCTTCAAGTTGTCAGGAATAACTGGCATTCCCCTAGGTACATCAACTTCAGAGTATTTTTTAAAAATATTTTTTACAATTTTATCTTCATCAGACTGAAAGGTAATCACACTAATTCGACCACCAGGTTTTAACAAATGAACCGCCTCTTCAAGTGATTCATTTAAAACATCAAGCTCGTGATTCACAGCAACACGCAAAGCCTGAAAGGTCTTTTTTGCTGGGTGCCCACCAGTCCTTCTTGCAAACGCAGGAATTGCTTCCTTAATTATATCAACTAGTTCAAATGTTGTCTCAATTGGCTTTTTTTGTCTTTTAATGACAATTTTATGGGCAATCTGGCGAGAATATTTTTCTCCACCAAATTTATACAAAATATTCGCCAATTCTTTTTGGCTTGAGTTATTAACTAATTGATAAGCATCAAGACTTTGCTCTTGATCCATTCTCATATCTAATCTTGCATCAAAGCGATAAGAAAAACCCCTTTGTGCTTGATCAAATTGTGGCGAGGAAACTCCCAAATCATAGTAAATCCCATCTATACCATTTTGATAACCCAGCTCAACCTGATTCTCTTTTAAATGGCTAAAATTATCATGTACCAATTTTAATTTAGGATCGGCATTTTGAGTAAGTAAATCAGCAAAGTTTAACTTAGCCGAATTTATTGCGTATTCGTCTTGATCAAAACCAATTAATGTACCACTTGTAAGTTTGCTCAATAAATATTTTGCATGACCGCCACCGCCAAAAGTTGCGTCTACATAAAGACCACCATTTTTTAGTTTTAAATTATCGATTGTTTGGTGTAAGAGTACACTGGTGTGTTTGAATTCCATAATTATAGTTCAATTTCATCCAAATTTTCTGCGATATCATCATAGTTTTCATTGGCTTCATCACTAAAGCTTTCCCAACGTTCCTTAGACCAAATTTCAATTCGATCAGAAACTCCTATAATGACACATTCTTTGACAAGGGAAGCATGTTTCTTCAGCGTTGTGGTCAGATTCACACGACCTTGTTTGTCAAATTCGCATTCCATCGCACCAGAGTAGAACAAACGCGTAAAGCTACGCGCATTTCTCTTAGTCAATGGAAGTTGCGCTAATTTAGCTTCAATTTTTTGCCATGCCTCAGTAGTATAGCCAAAAATGCAGCCTTCCATTCCGCGAGTAAATATCATTTTGTCACCTATTTGGCTACGCAAACGGGCAGGTATAATTAAACGCCCTTTGCTGTCAAGATTGTGATGATATTCACCCATGAACATGGCTTAGCCCCCTTCCACTAAATAATTTACCACAATTCACCACTTCCTACCACTTTTTAGTCAAAAAAGTTAAATATTTATTTTTTAATGACACAAAAAGAAAAAATCGCAAACCAATTCGGGTTTGCGACTAGATTTTTTAAAATTTTTTTATTAAAAAGTTTGACTATATCATCAAAAATAATAGACCCAGATACCAAAAAATAGTATTTACAGTTAAGTAATCCCAGATTTTACGCAGAGTTTGACTTAAAGAAAGATTTTTATTTTTAACAGCATCAGATATTGCTATAACTATAACTAAGAAGAAAAAAACGAAGAAACCATAAGGCAAAAACTCAGGTCTTTTTTGGTGCATGGTAATTAAGTGACATGCATATATAAAAAAGAAAGGCAATAGGTCATATCCCCTGAATTGAGCTTTAGGAAACATTTTATTAACAATATAAGCTAAAGCAAGACCTATGACAGGTATCAAGATAATTATAAACATTGGCTACATCCTCTATCATTTAATATCTATTTTATCTTACTCCGCGATTGAAAAAAACTATTAAGTAGCATAAAATATTGATCAAGTAGGAGGTCAATCAATGACGCGAAGACATAAGAAAAAGAGATCCAAATTTCAAAAATTAACAATTGCTATGGCTTGGCTGATGGCAATAATTACATTAGCGGCAGTTGTAATGCAGGCTGTTGGTGCATTATCAAGCTTTGGATTTTTCGAATAAAAAACGTGAGACTTATATCTCACGTTTTTTATTGCCGGTAATTTTCTAAATTAACCATAAAAGGATAGTTAAGAGCCAGATTCCACCATAATTTATAGGTGGCACAAATAAATATAAATACCCAGCACAGAGTTGGCAAAATACTTTGCACCAGCTTCAAAATACCAATACTTGACAAACCTGTCATATTCAAAATCAGCCACGTGAAGCCTTGAGTTAGAACAGAAGCAATTAAAACTGCCAGAACTCTGGCCCAAAATACCTCAGGCAAAAATCGTGCAGATTTTTGCAATAGCCATGAAACTATTGGCAAAATAATTGCGTAAATACCTATAATGCCAAAAAAATAAATGTCACTGACTATACCTGCACCTAAAGCCAACCAAATTTCTTTATCATTAGTGTCATCAAATAGCGCGATTAGCATCATGCTAACAGGTACTAATAAGTTCGCAGCTTTGCCAAATGAAAAAAACTGATGCAGGTAAAAGGACAAGCTGCCGCTAACAGCTAAAGCAACATATAATGCTAAGACAAGAGTAAATTTTCGCAGTGTCTTCATTAGTCGCTCACTTTCCTTTTGATAACAGTGACAACTGAAGGATCGTTTAATTCGCCAGCTGGATTTATTTTGATTAAATCAGATAAGCCAAATGAGTCATGTGTTGTAGCAGAAATAGTTCCTACTAATAATCCTTTAGGAGAATTACCGCCCATTCCACTAGTGTAAATTTTCGTACCACGCTTGAGCTTTTTACTATCCATTGCTTGAGTAAAAGCTAAGGTTTTGTTACCTATCACTGTAATTATGCCATGAACCTTTTTTCCGTTTGTGGCTTGAGCTTGAACTGCAAAGCGGTTTGCCGACTTGTCACTAGTGGTAATTAATTCCACCTTTGCAGAAGCAGCATTTACCTCTATTATACGACCAATAACTCCACCGCCCGACATCACGGCCATGTTTTTACGTAAGCCAGAAGTAGTTCCCTTGTTGATAACTAAAAGATCTGTCCAACTGTCTGGTGAACGCGAAATTACCGAGGCCTGAATCATATTATAGTCAGTTAAAGTTTCTTTTAACTTTAAAGCGGATTTAAGTTGTTTATTTTCAGCTTCAAGACTTGAGTTACGAGCCTTTGTTTGTTCCAAATCGGTTATTTGGCTCTTAAGATAGTTATTTTCATCTTGAGTATTCAGCAAATCATGCACATTATTTAAACTGCCAGACACAAAACTAAGAGGAAAATCAATAACCCTTGACCCTGCAGCGACTATATCATTACCAAAGCTTTGAATAATTAATGGAGTGTTGCGCTTATTACGCAAGCTTACACTACCACCTAAAACTATAAATACTACAATAACTGCAAGACATGCTGACAACAGTTTTTTATTCTGTAAAAATTTCTTCATTTGGAAACAGTCCCTAAAGAAAAATCGGCAATAATAGCCGACTTTTTATATTATCTGCGACTTCTACGCATTACTTCAATATTTTTCAGAGACTCACCTGTACCAACTGCAACACAATCTAATGGGTCTTGTGCTATAAATACTGGAACTTTAGTAGCTTCTGAAATAACATCTGGTAAATTCTTAAGTAAAGCACCACCACCAGTTAGCACAATACCGTGATCAATTACATCCGCTGCAATTTCAGGAGAGGTTTGTTCTAGAGTTTCTTTAATAGCAACAATAATATCTTGAACGACATCTTGAATTGCTTTTGAAACATCAACTGCTTTAACATCAACTGATTTTGGCAATCCGGTAACTAAATCACGTCCACGAATATTAACAGATTCAATTCCTTCTGCCTTTTCAACTGAAGCGGAGCCAATTTGGATTTTTATGTCTTCAGCGGTTCTTTCACCAATCAAAAGATTAAAATTTGAGTGTACATAATTTACAATTGCGGTATTAAACTTATCACCAGCTTGACGAATTGATGTAGATGAAACAATTCCCCCAAGAGAAATCGTTGCTACATCAGTAGTTCCACCACCAATATCCACGACCATTGAACCAGTAGGATCCATTACTGGCAATCCAGCTCCAATGGCGGCTGCAAAAGGCTCTTCTATTACAAAGGCTTCACGCGCACCAGCTACACGAGCAGCATCAATAACTGCCCGTTTTTCAACTTCAGTTACTCCCGAAGGTACACAAATCATAGCTGAAGGTTTGGAGTTGCCTACAGTCTTTTCTATAAAATACTTAAGCATAGAGGCAGTTGTATCATAATCAGCAATCACACCATCTTTCATTGGCCTGATAGCCACTATGCTTTCCG
Organism: Lactobacillus sp. wkB10; assembly: GCF_000760615.1. Lineage (NCBI taxonomy): Bacteria > Bacillati > Bacillota > Bacilli > Lactobacillales > Lactobacillaceae > Lactobacillus > Lactobacillus sp. wkB10. The sequence goes on from NZ_JRJB01000005.1 coordinate 145,401, forward strand.
GTGTCCTTCCGATCATTTCTCTTGCTTCTGACCCTACCGCTATTACTTTTCCAGTATGGGTATTTTTAGCCACAACAGAAGGCTCCCTTAAGACAATTCCTTTGCCTTCCATATAAACAAGAGTATTGGCCGTCCCTAAATCGATGCCAATATTTTTTGCTCCTAATCCAAACACGTAAATCTCTCCTTAATTATTGCAGTCTCTAAATCTTGAATAATTATAGCATAAAGTGCAACTTAAAAAAGAAAATGAAATGTAACTTTAAGATGAATTTAAAATAATTGCCGTTCACGCAAACTCACATATTGTCCCTTCCCCACAATAAAATGATCAAGAAAGTCAATATGAAATAATTCAGAAGCAGCAAAAAGCATTTTAGTTAGCTCTATATCGCTTTTTGATGGAATTAAATTGCCACTTGGATGATTATGAACCACAAAAAAGCCGGCACAGGCATAAATTACTGCCCAACGGAAAATTTCCCGTGGGTGAGCAATTGACTTATCTAAAGTTCCTTGAAATAATCTTTTTTCAGCAACAATATGATTACTGTTATCAATATAAACTGCCCAAAGCTCTTCTTGTTTACGGCCAGCCAACTTATCCAATAAATAGGTACCTACTTCATCACTGGATGTCATAATAAGTTCACGATCTGGAACCGCCGACCTCAGTCTTTCAAGCAGTCCCTCACAAAGAACAGCTAAATTTTTATCGCATTGACTGCCAGAAATATATTTAAGCAAATCATCTAAATTCATGATTTTTAGCTCTGTCAGTTTTATAAAAAGTTCATCGAACTTCTCTATTCCATGTTCTTTTAACTCAGCAAAAAGGCTGTTTAACATTTCCCAGTCAGTTTTCAATAAATAGTGATTAGATTTTATCAATTCCATAAAACCATTCCTTTCACTATTAAATACGTCGAAAATTAACAAACCTTTTTCAGAAATTCATTAAAATCTTTACAGACAAATACAGCATTTTGATAGTCGTTTTTACTTGCCGGAATTAAATCAGGCACCATTACACATTTTAAACCTGCGTTAACAGCCGCTAATAACCCTGGAGAAGAATCCTCAAAAACTAAAATGTTATTTTGAGGAACACGTAGCTTTTTAGTCGCCAAAAGATAAATATCCGGAGCAGGCTTTGGCTGAACATTATTTTTTCTAACATCATCATAATTTAAATGAAACTGAAAATAATTGCGGCTACCTGTTGCCCACAAATTATGCTCTACCACATCTTCTGTGTTACTGGTAACCACTGCCATAGGTAAACCAGCTTTTTGAAAAAGATCAAGAGCTTCTTGCACTCCAGGGCGCAATTTTAGTTTACCTTCCTCGGTCCACTGCCACACCAACTCATCCGTACGCTTAATAAATTGGTCCCGTTGCTGCTTATTTTTAAAATATTTTTGATAAAAATCGTCCATATCAGTGGTTGTCGAGCCAACTAATTTAAGATAGATGTCATCCGGAGTGCCTAGATTTGTTTCTTTAGCAGCCTGTATATTAGCTTCCCAATACAAATTTTCAGAATTGACCAGCAATCCGTCCATATCGAATAATATTCCCTTAATTTCATCATCAAGACCTTGAACTCGCATTTTTTGTCTCCATTTGTAAAATATTTCCGACTAAATAAAACGATCCCGTCACTAGCAGTATATCATTTGTTTGACTCTTCTGCTTTAAACTCCTAAAAGATGTTTCCCAGTCAGCTTGGTATTGGTATTTTTCTTGAATCCAAGTCGGGAAATCTTTTTTCTTGGCTGCACGAGGATAATCAATTGTTGTAATGTATACTTCATCTTCTAGTTTAAACAATTTAAATACTTGCTCAATATCCTTATCTTTCATCATCATAATCAAAACTCTAATTTTGCCCTGTTTTTTCTTCTGTTCAAAATGAGCAAAATTAAGCAGGTTTTGCATGGCTTGAATATTATGTGCGCCATCAAGAATAACTAAAGGTTTATTTTGCACAATCTGATAACGACCAGGAATTTTAGTTTGATTTATTGTCTCTTTAATTTCAGCTGCAGAAAGTTTCACTCCCAAAAGGCTAACAGCAGCAACAGCGATACCTACATCATAACCTTCTACTAAAGGTCTGGGTAAAAAGGAAATTTTCTTATTTTGATCTTGATAAGTTAAATTTTCTTGCAAGGAAATTTTAAAATCTTTTCCTAATAGTTTTATTGTCGCATGTTCTTTTTGTGCATTTTGCTGAATTATGGGCAATACTTCTTTAGAAATATTACCTAAAACTACAGGACGATTTCTTTTAATTATTCCACTTTTTTCACGAGCAATATCCTGAAGTGTGGGTCCGATAATTTGTTCATGATCTAAACCAATCGTGGTAATTACGCTGACTTCAGGTGTAATCACGTTTGTCTTGTCATGTTCGCCACCTATACCGACTTCTATGACAGCATAATCACATTTTTTTCTTGCAAAATAGAGAAAGGCCATTACCACTTCATACTCAAAAGTTACTAAAGAAAAATTGTTGTTTGTTTTACGAATTTTTGTCAAAGCTGATTCTATGGCATTAGCTGTCTTTACTAAATCTGCGTCACTAATATTTTGCCCATTTAATTGAATACGTTCGTTAAATTCGAACACATATGGCGAAACAAAAAGGCCAGTCTTCTGACCGGCCTTTTGCAGCAAGCTGCTCAAATAGTATGAAGTAGATCCTTTACCATTAGTGCCCGTAACGTGAATTGTTTTAACTTTATCTTGGGGATTATTCAAAAAAGTCAGTACTTTCTTTATATAAGATAGATCTGCTTTTTCATGTAATTTAGGAAGTGAATATAAATAATTAATCACATCTTGAGCTTTAGTAAAAGTCACTTTATTCACTCTTCTTTAATTCTTGAATTCTTTCCTGAACGTTTTGAAGCTGACTTTCATAATCAGCCTTTTTAGCTTTTTCTTTATTAACTACCGCCTCTGGTGCATGTGCTACAAAGCCTTGATTATTCAATTTTTTAGTTGAACGTTCAACTTCAGCTTGGAGATCTTTCTCCTCTTTTGTCATGCGCTTGATTTCGTCATCAATATTAACTAAATCGGCTAGTGGGACAAAAATTTGAGCTCCTGCAATCACAGCAGTTTTGGCCAATTTCGGAGCAGTTATATTGGCAGCAATAGTCAGGTTCTTCGGGTGCAAGAAATTCTTGACGTAATCTTCATTTTCAGTCAAAATCCGTTCATTATTGCTGTCTTCTAATTGAATCATAATATCAATCGGCGAAGAAAGTGGTGCATTAACTTCCATTCGAATATTACGTACAGCTTTAATAATTTCGATCAAGAAAGCCATATCGCGCCGCGCTCTGTCATTAACAAATTCATCACGAGGTGTAGGGTACTTCGCAACCATGATTGATTTGCCTTCATGAGGCATTGACAGCCAGAGCTTTTCAGTCACAAATGGCATAATTGGATGAAGCAAACGTAAAATTTGGTCAAGAATCCAAATTAAATTCTCTTGCTTTCTAGTCTTCAGTTCTTCATCTGAACCATTGAGAGCAACTTTGGCCATTTCGATATACCAGTCGCAGAAGTCATTCCAGATAAAGTTATAAAGTTCGCGCCCAGCTTCACCAAATTGATAATCATCAAATAAACGAATTACTTCACTTACAGTGTGATTTAAGCGGTCAAAAATCCAGCTGTCTGACAGATCAAACTTGCTGGTATCAGGCATATGAGCTGCTTTTACATCTTCTGGTAAATTCATAATCACAAATCTGGCAGCATTCCAAATCTTATTAATGAAGTTCCATGCAGATGCCAATTGCTTAGGATTATAACGTGTATCCTGTCCAGGAGCTGTACCATTGAGCAAGAACCAGCGTAAAGCATCTGCACCATATTGATCAATAACGTCCATTGGATCAACACCGTTACCCAGAGATTTACTCATCTTGCGACCTTGTTCATCACGAATCAAGCCGTGAAGAACAACATCATTAAATGGTCTCTTGTGGGTAAAATGCAGACTCTGGAAAATCATCCGTGAAACCCAGAAAAAGATAATATCATAACCGGTAACTAAAGCATTGGTTGGGAAATAGCGTTTAAAATCAGCAGAATCTTCATCAGGCCAGCCTAAAGTTGAAAATGGCCATAAAGCACTTGAAAACCAGGTGTCTAGAACATCTGGGTCCTGCTTCCAGTTTTCAATGTCTTTTGGTGCTTCTTCTCCAACATACATCTCACCAGTCTTTTTGTTATACCAAGCTGGAATCCTGTGTCCCCACCATAATTGACGTGAAATTACCCAGTCATGAACATCTTCCATCCAATGATTTAAAGTTTGTTCAAACCTCTTTGGTACAAAATTGACTTTGCCCGCAGTTTTTTGATTCTCTAAAACTTTATCTGCCAGAGGTTTCATCTTAACAAACCATTGAGTTGACAGACGTGGTTCAACTTGAACTCCAGAACGTTCCGAGTGTCCAACTGAGTGTACAATTGGCTTAACTTTAATTAAGTAGCCTTGCTCCTTTAAATCTTTAACCAATGCTTCACGGCATTCAAAACGGTCCATACCTTCATACTTACCGGCATTTTCGTTCATAGTACCATCGTCATTCATTACATTAATCCGTTTTAAGTTATGACGATTGCCTACCAAGAAGTCATTAGGATCATGAGCTGGAGTAATTTTTACCAAACCAGTACCAAATTCTGGATCAACGTGTTGATCCTCAATAATTGGAATATGACGTCCTACTATTGGCAAAATCAGTTCCTTGCCCACTATATCCTTGTAGCGTTCATCTCCGGGAGCTACAGCAACAGCAGTATCACCGAACATTGTCTCAGGACGAGTAGTAGCAATCTCAACAAAACCGGAACCATCAGCAAACGGATACTTAATATGGTAAAAAGCACCTTTATCGTCTTGGTGAATAACTTCAATGTCACTTAAAGCTGTTTGCAGCTCCGGATCCCAATTAATAATATATTCACCACGGTAAATTAGACCCTCATTATAAAGTTGCACAAAAACGCGACGAACTGCCTTGGATAAGCCTTTATCCAAAGTGAATCTTTCTCTGGAATAGTCGAGAGACAGGCCTAATTTTGCCCACTGACTCTTGATAATAGCAGCGTATTCATCTTTCCAGTCCCAAACTTGCTTAACAAAAGCTTCACGACCCATTTCATGTCGGTCTTTGCCTTGTTTACGTAATTTGGCTTCAACTTTAGCTTGAGTTGCAATTCCTGCATGATCCATCCCTGGAAGATACAAAGTATCATAACCCTGCATCCTTTTGAGTCGAATTAATGTATCTTGAATTGCAGTATCCCAGGCATGCCCTAAGTGAAGTTTGCCAGTAACATTTGGTGGCGGAATAACAATAGAATATGGGTGTGCTTTTTTATCCCCGGATGGCTTGAACAAGTCTTGATCAAGCCACTTTTGATATCTGTCTTGTTCGACTTCTTTCGGATCGTATTTTGGTGCTAAATCTGTCATAATTCTCCTCCCAATAAAAAAGTCCTAGACAAAATGTCTAGGACGATGTAATTAACCGCGGTACCACCTAAGGTTAAGCAGAATAAATTCTACTTCTCTTAAAAATGATAACGGCACATTTGCCGGATTAGCTTACTTTCAGTTCAGCCAACCAGTCCAATCGAGCTACCAATTAACCTTCATTCGGCTTTTCACCATCAACGAGCCTTTCTCTATTTATAAGGTTAATACCTCTCAATTATTGCTTTGGGCGTATTATAACATACTTTTTAAAGTAGTGAAGCATCTTCTTCTGCTTTATCTGCTAAAAACTTATCATTTGGATAAATCGAAGTCACTTGTATGCCCGCCAGTGCACGTTCAATTAAGCCATCTACATCAAGGCGATTTTCAAATTCACGTGCTTTTTCAATTTTTGGTTTTGTTTTTGGACGAGGAGGTGCAAAAATGGTGCAGCAATCTTCGAATGGCTGAATAGATAAATCAAATGTTCCAATTTCTTCTGCTAATTTAATGATTTCGGTTTTATCCATTGTAGCAACTGGTCTGACGACCGGTGTAGTGGTTACATCGTTAATTGCCGCCATTGACTCTAAAGTTTGTGAAGCGACTTGCCCAACAGACTCACCATTAAAAATAGCCAATCCTCTTCTTTTAGCTCTAATTTTATCAGCTAGCTGTAACATGAATCTTCTTTGCACAGTCATCAAGTAGCCCTCGGGAATTTTTTCCTTAATGGTTTCCTGAATTTCTGCAAACGGTACTGCAATGAAATTGATTTTACCAGCATAATTAGCCAAAATACCAGTTAATTCTTTAGCTTTATTCAAAGCTTTTTCGGTGGTATATGGTGGGCTGTAAAAATGCACCATATCAATATCAACACCACGTTTTAGAGCAAGATAGGAAGCCACTGGCGAATCAATGCCTCCAGATAGCATCATGACAGCTCGACCACCAGTACCAACTGGCATTCCCCCAGCGCCATGAAGCAGCTGGTTAGAAATGTAAACTGCATCTTTACGCACTTCAATTCTGAGCACAATGTCAGGATGTTTCATTTCTACCTTTAAATCATCCATGTGTGAAAAAAGGTAGTCACCAACCATTTTATTCAATTCATTAGTATCATATAAAAACTGATGGTCACTGCGCTTAGTGTTAACCTTGAAAGTCATTCCTTTTTTAAAAGTTTCTTTCATTAAAGCAAGTGCAGTTTTTTCAATTTCCGCCAGCGTTTTTTCTACTTTAATTGTTGGTGAATAAGTTTGTATGCCAAAAACTTTTTTTAAACGTTGGTCGACCTCTTCAAAAGGAGCGTCGTTTAAAACGATATGCATCCGATCATGGCGTGGGTGAATTTCAACCTGTGGAAATTCACGCAGCACTTTAGTAACGTTACCGGCTAAGCGACCGATAAAATCTTTCCGGTTCTTTCCTTTTGTTGAAAGCTCACCGTAACGCACCATTATTTCAGTATATTTCATAAAAAATCTATTCTCCTAAATGATTAATTGGGGCAAAATGACGGTAAATTTTGTCAAAAACTCTTATAAACTCATCCGCTTCATCAAGCGTATTGGATTCATCAAAACTGAGACGAATTGCACTGGTGGCAATTTTATCATCAACATGCATTGCTACTAACGTGCTGGCTTGGTCAACCTTAGTAGAGGAGCATGCGGAAGTAGTGGAAGTATAAATGTCATATTCTTCAAGTGTATGGACTAAAGTTTCTCCCCTGATGCCTTCAAGTGCAAAACATAAAATATGAGGCGCAAAATTGTTATTGACAGGGGAAAATATAGTTATACCAGGCTTGCCCTGCAAATAATTTACTATTTTTTCCTTAATAGCAGCCTCTCTTACAGCTTTTTCCTGCTCATTTTCTAAAAGCAAGCGTACAGCTTTAGCCATTCCTGCTATCGCCGGCAAGTTTTCCGTGCCAGATCTAAGACCTTTTTCCTGTCCCCCGCCATCATGTAGAGGATCCAGCATCTTGCCTTCTTTTTTATAAAGGACACCAGTACCTCTTGGTGCGTGAAATTTATGGGCGGAAAGGCTGGAGAAATCAACACGAGGAGTAAAAACTCGTGACCAAATATTTTTACCCAATGCCTGAACGTTATCAACGTGAAAGCTCACAGTCGGATAGTTAGACAATAAATCACTGATCTCATCAATTGGCTGAATTGAACCAATCTCATTATTGACACCCATTATTGAAACTAATGTGGTGTCAGAATCAAGAGCATTGCGCAAATCATTGACATTGACACGCCCTTGTTTATCAACTGGCAAGTGAGTTACGCGAAAGCCGATGTATTCCAGCGCATTAAAAGCATTAGCGACAGAAGCATGTTCTACACTCGATGTAATGAGATGCTTGCCAAATTGACGTTTTTGAAATGCTGTGCCCTTTATAGCCCAATTGTTTGATTCTGTACCACCGGAAGTAAAGAAAATTTCATCCTGCTTTGTACCCAAAAGATTAGCAATCTGTTTACGCGAGCTTTCCAAAAGTTGGTAAGCACGGTCTCCCAGTTTATGTAAACTAGATGGATTACCCCAAATAGTTTGTGCTACTTTATCATAAGTTGCTAAAACAGCAGGATCAATTTTGGTCGTGGCGCTGTTGTCAAAGTAAATCACGGAATTTCTCCTCCAATACACTACAAGGTCAGCTATTAACTTATAAATTGTAACTTAAAATAATCTAAGCTTCAATTATTTATTCATTAGCAATAAAAAAGCCTTAAAATCCTTTACAAATTTTAAAGCTGAGATTTTGTTTGACAAAAGTTTATAAAATTTAGTCATTATTTTTCTTATCCGAATAATATAAATTTTCTAAACGCTGGTACGAACCCGGTTCCACTTTTTCAATAGCAGTTGCAATGGTATCAAGAGCATCCTTATAATTATAATCTTGCTCATAAAGACCCATTGCTTTTTTCTGAGCATTTTGTATTGAACCATTGTCAGAATATTTGTTTGAATACTGCAAAGTCAGTTGAACTAAATCCGCAGAATTAATAATGTCATCTGCTTCTCTTTTTAGTCTCTCAACATCATCAGAAATTTGGATTAATTCCTGAGAAATTTTTTCCATATTTAAACGAACTTGACTCAATTCTTTTGCTACATGACCTATTTCATTAACAACTAATGTATACATTTGAACAAAAGAATCCGGATTACCTGGCAAATTTTTACGTTCTAACCGCCGATAAACTAAAGACACTTCTTGTTTAAAACGATTGATTGAATCATTAGCGACATTCTCCGAATCATAAAGGCCATCGACATCTTGCGACATTGTCTTTTGCTGATTGCTAATTTCACGTAGACGGTCAAGCATGTTTAACCAGGATGATTTGATTTGTGAGTAAACTCCCTTACCGTCAGCAACATTTTGCGTGTCAACTGTATATTGGCGTTCCATGTCATTGACTTCCTGCTCTAGTTGCCTGCTGGTAGCAAGCTCATTATGCGTAAGCTCGTAACTCTCATCTATGTGACGCAATTTGGCCACCAAGTTTTTGGACTCAACCTGTTCATGAGCAAGAAGTCTCTGGATTTTGTCCTGATTTTCTTCTACAAAAGGTCTTGCCTTATATTCATTAGCCAAAGTATCGTATAGAGCAGCAATTTCCTTTTTGATTTTTGCAATACTTGTGTTTAAATCAGATATTTTTAATTCTGTCAGTAATCTTGCTGCATCAGCCACTTGACCGCGAATTTTTTTAATTTCGGCTAAAACGTCAACTTGAGTAATGTAGTATTTTGAAGACATCATTTTCTTATAACTATCAGAAAGCTCATCCAGTTGGTCTTTGAAAACTGTATCAATTTGGTGACACGCATTTTTAACTTCTGGAAGAACAGAACTGATATTTGTTAAAGCTACTTTTATCTTTGATAAAATACGCTTTGCCTCAACCTGGTCTCCTTGAGCAGTCAAACTCTTGGCTTCTGAAAAGTCAGTTTCCATATTGGTCAAATCAGTTTCAATTTTATCAAGTGCAGTACCATATTCGTATGAATTTGCCAAAACCCCCTTACGCAATTCTTTAAATTGATTGAATAAGTCATTATATTGCTTTTGGTTTTCACGGTTTGATTCAAGTAATTCGGTAAAAACTTCTTTTGTGTTTTTAGCGTCTTTATAGGTTGAACCCATGATTTCCTGAGCCTGTTTAATATTTTTATGGGCCTTGAATATTTGATAATGAGCGTTTTGGTTAGCAGCTTGTTCAAGAAAGCTCTGCGCAGCAGGAATTTTTTTAGTTGATGCCTGCTCATAGCTTTTGCGCCAAGTAGTCAGTGTGGTCAGACTCTCACCTGCTAAATCCATTTTATCCAGATTAATAATGTCTGTTTCTAAATGCATTTTGGCAATTTTAGTGATCAAATCGTCCAATTCAAGAATCTGCCTTAATTGGCGTCGATTGACTATGATCATAAGTGCTATAATTATAATAATGATTAAAATTGCAATGATTACAACTATGGATTGAGTCGATGACATATTCTTCCTCCAAAACTACCCCAATTATACCAAACTTCTACATTATTGTGGGCAAGAGTTTTTTAAACTAGCACATTTCATTATGCTATAAAAATTGATATGCAATATTGATAAATGCTACCTTAATTTTAAACAAAATACTGATTTTTATATGTCCTTATAAACCAAATTTTCTTTTTCTTCCTATAATAATTAAAGCAGTCAATGTTTTCCTTGCTTTAAGAAGGCAATACAACTATAATATAGAACGTGTAAAATATTTGCAGCTATAAGTGGCAAGAACGTCAACATCTTAATACGTTTTAGTGAACGAGTAACCGACGCTGCAATAGGCGAAAATGAAAATTAAGATGCACGAATGTTAAACTTATACGTAATTATTTTACTCCAAAAACTGTTATCAGATTTTATTGGAGGATTTTATGTCAAGATATACAGGTCCAAGTTGGAAACGTTCCAGAAGATTAGGAATTTCACTTTCAGGTACTGGTAAGGAGCTTAGCCGTCGTAACTACGCTCCTGGTCAACACGGTCCTAATTCACGTGGTCGTTTATCAGAATACGGCGAGCAATTGCACGAAAAGCAAAAGTTGCGTTGGATGTATGGTTTAAACGAGCGTCAATTTAGAACTTTGTTCAAACGTGCTGGTAAGATTCGTGAAGGTGAACACGGTACTAACTTCATGGCTTTGCTTGAATGCCGTTTAGACAGCATCGTTTACCGTTTAGGTTTTGCTACTACAAGAGAGCAAGCAAGACAATTGGTTAACCACGGTCACATTACTGTTGACGGCAAGCGTGTTGATATTCCTTCATACGAAGTCAAGGTTGGTGAAACCATTGGCCTCAAGGAAAAGTCAAAGAACTTGCAACAAGTTAAGGATGCACTGGAAGCAGTTGTATCCCGCCCATCCTTTGTTTCATTTGATGATAACAAAGTAGAAGGTTCACTTGTTCGTCTTCCAGAACGTGATGAAATGGAACCAGAAATTAACGAAGCTCTAGTTGTTGAATACTACAACAAGTTACTTTAATTTCTACATTTTCACAAAACCCCTTTCCTACTTGGAGAGGGGTTTTTGCTACCCGAAAGGAAATCTCACCAATGACTGAAGATTTAAATACCAGAGTTTCAAATGCTGCACAAGGCATCACGCCACAGACAAAACCGGATGAACGCAGAAGATTTTTAGGGTCTCTTCGTGAACGAGTTTTGGTTAGAATGACTAATTCTGAAGTGCAGGATCCCAAATTAACCAGCCTTTTTTTACAACATTTCAAAGATTATGTCGGTTACAATATACTGATAAACGGTAATTTGCATGATAATTTTGTTAATCAGGTAGAAACTTATTGTAGCAAATACGAAACTTCTTTTACCATTGTTAATAACGAGACAGCTAAAACGGGGCCTGATGATTCAGCAATATTAGTGGTAGCTTCCAGTGCCATTAACAAAATGCGCATTGAAATAAGTCAAGTTTATCCACCAGAAATGCCTAAAGCTCAGCTTGCTGATACAAGTCAAAAAAAAGCTGGCTTTTGGCATAGGCTTTTCCATGGAGATAATTAAATGAAGCCATTAGCTTATAGAATGAGACCGCAAAATTTGAATGAAGTTGTTGGTCAACAACATTTAATTGGTCCCGGAAAAATTATTCGGAGAATGGTCGAAGCCAAAATGCTATCTTCGATGATTCTTTATGGCCCCCCTGGAATCGGCAAAACCAGTATTGCCAGTGCTATTGCCGGCTCCACTAAATATGCCTTTCGCCAGCTTAACGCTGCTACTGATAGCAAAAAGCAGTTAGAACAAGTAGCAGCTGAAGGAAAATTAAGTGGAACTGTCATACTGTTACTAGACGAAATTCATCGGTTAGATAAAACGAAACAGGATTTTCTCCTGCCACTTTTAGAATCAGGACAAATTATTTTAATTGGGGCGACAACTGAAAACCCCTATATTGCTATCTCACCCGCTATTCGTTCTCGCTGTCAGATTTTTGAACTAAAACCACTGGCAAAAGAAGACGTAAATAAGGCAATTGACCGTGCGCTTATAGATGATAAAAATGGTTTAGGAAAATACCATGTAAAATTAACTAATGATGCCAGAGAATTATTGGTGCAAAAAGGCAACGGTGATTTACGCGCCACATTAAATGGACTGGAACTGGCAGTGCGATCAACCAAGCAGGAAATGATTGCAGCTGGTCAAAATGATGAAGATGAAATAACTATTAATCAAGATGAAATGGCTAATTCTATTCAGTTACGCAGTCAAAACTTTGACGCCAAAGGTGACGGTCATTACGACTTGGTATCTGCTTTTCAAAAGTCAATTCGTGGTTCTGATACGGACGCATCTTTGCATTATTTGGCCAGATTAATTGAATCAGGAGATTTAGTCGCAATCTGCCGACGATTAAGTGTAATTGCTTATGAAGATATCGGTCTGGCAAATCCTGCTGCTGTGCAGCACACACAAATTGCCATTCAAGCAGCAAAGAATCTGGGATTTCCAGAAGCGCGCATCCCCTTAGCTAATGCAGTAATAGAATTGGCATTATCGCCAAAGAGCAATAGCGCTATTAGTGCCATTGATTCAGCCTTGCAAGATGTAAAAAATAAAGATTATGGCGGAATACCAGCGGACTTAAAAGATACTCATTACTCTGGTGCCACAAAATTAGGGCATGGCAAAGGTTATATTTACCCTCACTCTTTTGCAAGCGATTGGGTGCCACAACAGTATCTACCAGATAAACTGGTTGGGAAAAAATATTTTCAACCTAAAGGTAATTCTAAAATTGAAAAAGGATTAAAAAAACAATACGAAACTTTGCATGAAATGCAAAAAAATGGCTTAAAATAATAAAATTTTTCTATAAAAAATGCCACAATTGTTATCTCAAACAATTGTGGCATTCTTTTTTAGTTAGGAAAATTTACTATCCTTTAACATTTGCTTTTTTAACAAATTTACTTGTTGTTATAGTGTAGTACTTCTTACCCTTAATCTTTACTGGATTACCGTAAGTCTTAATTGATTTACGTTTCTTCAGTACTTTCTTACCTAAGCGATTACCGTATTTACTGTATACATAAGCATTATGCTTCAATTTCAGTTTCTTGGCATCGATATTTCCTGCAGCTATATACAAACCATTTTCAAGTGCATAATATACTCTCTTATTGATAACTTTTTGAGTTGAAACATCAATCGTGGAGCCAGCATTTATTACCAAGCCGTTTGCACGAACCCCGTTTTCATCATAAAGATATGCATTGTGCATTACCTTTTTGTTGATAATTACTTGAGATTGGTCGGCTACACCAACTGCAGCAATTTCTTTTGCTTTCTTTACAGTTGTTTTTACATTATGACTGGTGAAATTTGCTGCCTTGACGAAACGGTTTTTGGCAACAATATAGTATTTCTTGCCCCGAATCTTAACAGAACTGCCATAAGTCCTAACTGCCTTACCGGCTTTAAGCTTACCATATTTCCTGACACGTTTGCCGTATTGATTATAAATGTAAGCATTATGATGCAGTTTTTTAGCGATACCTTTGACATTGCCAACCGCAACATAATATTTCTTACCGTTTGCTCCCTTATCTACTAAAACATAATATTGTCTATCATTGATTGTTTCAGTACCAGTCGTTTCAAGTATTGAACCAATCCCTAAGGTAACTCCATTGGCACGATGAGCACTATTATCATAGAGATAGGCATTGTGTTTTAGAACAACTTTTACAGTCTTAGTTGTCTCCTTGTTGTTTTCTGTCGTATTAGGGGTCTGGTTGTTTTGATTGTTATCAGGATTAGTATTAGTTATATCCGTGATCTGATTGCTACCGCCATCCGAGTTAATAATGTTGGTAACATTCACATTAGTATCAGTTGCATCACGATATAGTTGGTCTATACCATCATTACGCTTTTGGGTAATGAGTTCGCTTACTGTTGAACTTTCTTTTATACGATTAGTTGCTTCATCAAAATCTTTTTGAATTTGTTGCTTTATCTTATCCTTAACAGTAGAGCTGTAATCAGTATTACTGTCTACAATATTGTCAGCAGCTGTCTTTGCATCAGATAAGGCTCCATTAGCAATTAATTTTTCACCAGCGAGTTCAGTTGCTAAATCCGTCGGATTAGAACTAAGAGCCTTTTTTGCTTCTTCATAATTCTTATCAGTCTGATCATGATTAATGTTTGGACCAAATTTTTGTAATTTGTCAACTGCAGCCTTATGGGCTTTAGCAAGGCGCTCAAGCAATACATCCGGATCGTGCTGCAAAACATTTTCTCCCTCTTGACTATCAGCAATCGATTCACTGATAATCTTGTTAACAGCTTCATTACGGACAGTATCTATACCTTCTGTATCGGAAGGTTTATCTAATGTACCCGACTGATCTTTAGATCCGTTTGTTTCAAGTACATCTTTCTCAATTTGATTCTTTAAAGCTTTCTTTTCATTATCGGTATAATCAGTACCATCCTTATGTTTTAGACCATCAACTCTTGTTTCCGCGTTTGTACCGGTATCACTTACTTCGCCTTTAGCCAATTCTCTTTCAGCTGCTATTTCTTTTGCGTTAACCTCTTCAACCGTACTACCAGTAATTCCTTTATATTTATTATATGCATTGTCAACTTCAGCGGTCTTAGCGCTATCACTGAATTCCTTCTTCAGCCTTGCAATAGCTTCTTTGTATTTTTTCTCAAATTCATCATTTGCATACTTAATAGCATTTTCTAAGTCAGTCTTTTCACTATCTTGAAGTGCTTTTATCTTATTAATTGCATCTTCAGTAATTTTTTCAATTTTTGCAACAGTTTCTGCGTCTTCAATATCACTATTAGCTTGAGTTACAATATCTTTAACGGCAGCTTGTCCCCTAGGACTTAAGACTTTATTTGCCTCTGCAGCAGCATCTTGAATCTTATCTTTACCTGCCAGTTTTGCGAAAGAGACCTCGGTATTAGTAGCAATTGTATTGAAATCTTGTTTTGCGTCGCTTATTGCAGCATTAATAGCATCTACATTTGTAGCATTATCAATTCTATCTTCTGCAGCAATTTTGGCATTTTTGATAGCTTTAACAGCAGCATCGTATTCATCTTTTTTAGCAGATTTTTCAGTTTCGGTTAATTTTTCATAAGCTTTATTGACACGATCAAGCGCTGCATTTGCATCTACATCGACTGTATTCCTGCTACTACTTTTAGCATTAGACAAGTCATTATTTTCTTTAGCATCAGCTGCATTTTTAATTTGTTTGATTTTCTGGATGGCATCATCCCGAATCGTGGTCACATCTGGAATTGTTTTGGCCGCGTCAATGCTTGTTACAGCATCCTTATTAATTATATCGACAGCATTCTGATCATTAGGATCTTTTAAATTTTGCTTAACAATATCACTTATTTGTTGAACTGTTTCTTTCGCAGCCTCCTTGGCAAATTCTAGTGAAGTATCATCTGCTACACCATTAACTTTATCAATGCCGGTTTTAGATATTGTGTTTACATCATTTTTATCTGTAGCATTTGAAATTGCTGCTTCAGCATCATTTTTAGCTTTTTCAATAGCTTCTAATGCTGTTTCAAGTTTGCCTTTCTCTTTATCTTTCCCATCTTGATCCAGTTTATTATATTCATCTTGAACTTTATTCTTGGCATTTTCTGCTGCATTTTCAACTTTGATTTTCTCGGTGAGTTTTGCTCCTTCAAGATCAGTTAAAGAAGCTGCTTTTTCAGCCGCATCAATAGCAACTTCTCCGGCTTTTTCAGCTGCATCCGCCCTCTCAACAGTAGGTTGCTGTCCAACTATATTTTTGGCATCATCACGAGCCTGAGCGATCGACTTTATTGCTTTTTCTTTATCAGCTTCTGATAAATTGGAATTATTAATATTTTCAATTGCTTTTTGTGCATAATCATCAAGTTTCTTTTGATTTAACGCAATTTCTTGACTCAGCCTTTGAGCATCTGATAATACTTTATCCATATTTTCAAGCCCATCATTTTTTTCTTTATCAACTTGGTCAAAATCGTTTGCTTTTTCCACATTATTGATGGCAGTCTGATAATATAGATTAACTTTATCCTTTAGAGCACTCTTATTTTCAGCACTAACATTTGGCAAATCATCAATAGCTTTATTTACACTAGTTTGTTTTTCAGTTAACTCTTTAATTGCGGCTGATTTAGCATTATTAAGCTTATTTTGTGCCGCCTGGTCAGCAGCTGATCTGACAGCATCAATATCCTTTATTGCTTTATCCCGGATTTCAAATACTTTGTCAATGGATTTTGCAGTGGCAAAATCTTTATCAGCTTGGTCTACAATTTTATTAACCAAGTCTTTGTCAGATTGATCTGATAAACCGCCAATAATTTTATTTGCTTCTGCTTTAACTACTTCCTTGGCAGATACTGTTGCAAAAGCAATTTCCGCCTTGTTTACTGTTTCATTAAACTTGTTAATAGCCGTTGCTACTATATTTGTTATGGAATTAAGGTCATTAGCATTATCAATTTGAGTATTTGCTTCTGTTGCAGTTGCATCAATGTCAGCAATAGCATCTTTATATTTATCTTGAATTTGATTCTTTTGATCCTCATTAAGCTTGTTGTAAGCTTCACTTATCTGCTTTTTCGCAGCTTCAGCTGCAGAATTCAAATTGGAATGACCATTAGCTTTGCTTGCTGCTAATTTAGCTTTATCAACCGCTTCAGAAATTTCCTTGATATTGTCAATATCACTAATTGCCTTATCTTTAATATGGGTTACTTTATCAATGCTGTCTGCACTTTCAAAATCGAGGTTGGCTTGGTTAACAATAGCATTAACAGTATCTACGTCAGACTGATTTTTTAAATCTTTTATAATTTTAGCAGCTTCATCTCTAACAGCTTTTTTTGCATCTAATTTTACAAAACTAAGTTCTGCTGCACTAGTAGTCTGGCTAAATTGCTTATTAGCTGTGTTCACTGCGTCAGTTACTGCACTTTTATCAGAAGCTGCTTCAATTGCAGCATTTGCAGCAACTTGTGCTGCTTCAATTGCTTTCAAGGCATTATCACGAATGACATCAGCTTGTTTTTTCTCTTCATCATCGAGATTCTCATAAATTTTATCATGGGCAGCATTAACAAGTTTTTTAGCATTATTAGCTTGTTCGTCAATATTTGCTTTGCCTGTATCTTTTGAATTTTGCAAAGCAAGATTTTCATCATCCTTTACCCTATCAATAGACCTGATAGCTCCGACTTTAACTCTGTTTGCCTCACTTACATTTTGAACAGAATTAAGGTCGTCAAAAGCTTCTCCTACTATCGTTTCAACTTGGTTTTTACTTTCCTGGGTTTTCAGTTGTTCAATTACGTCATTGGCATGATTCTGAATAGTGTCTTTGATATTAATTATGACAAAATCTAATTCAGTTGTATCTGCTAGTTTATTGATGTTACTGATACCCTCATTTACTAAGGCAATAATTTCATTCTCAGAGGTCGCATTAGCTATTTTTGTGTTCGCTGCATCCTGAGCAGCTTTGATATCGGCAAGAGCTTTTTGGTATTTGGCATTATTGCCAGTTTGTTCAGCAGTAGTTAAATTTTTGTACGCAGATTCAATTCGACTTATGGCTTGTTTTACTGCTTCATCAACATTAGCTTTATTTAAATCTTTAGTTTTATCAAGCCTTTCCTTTGCGGCAGCATCAGCCTTTGATTTTACATTATTAATTGCGTTAATAGTGTTATTTTTGATTGTTGTAACTGTGATTAGGTCAGTCGCTTTATCGATTGATGCATTAGCCTGCGTTAACAAATCATTAACTTTACTCTGGTCTTCACCACTTAAACCGGGAGTGACTTTATCAGCTGCTTCTTTGATTGCTTCTTTAGCATCTCCCTGGGCAAATGATAAGTAGGCTTGATTTTCTGAAGCAGTAATTTGTTGAAGTCCATTATCTGCAGCAGCAACTATGTCTTTAACAGCAGTAGCTGAATTGATATTCGCATCAGTTTTTGTTTTAGTCTGCTCGATATCTGCTATAGCCTTGTTCAAAGCATCTTTTACTTTAGACTGTGTGGTTGCAGGCAAGTTATTATAAGCATCATTAATCCTTTTTTCAGCGGCTGCAGCAGCTTTATCTATATTAGCAGTTTGATTGGTTTTGCTAGTATCGACTTCTGCCTTGTCCACTGCATCAGCTACATTTTTAAGATTGTTTAATTCATTAATTGTTTTGTCCTTAATAATATTTACTGTTTCAACATCAGTAGTTTTTTGTAGACTTTGATTTGCTGCGCTAACGATTTGTTTTACTTTATCTTTATCAGTATCCTTTATTAAGGCATCTGTTACTTCTTTTGCTTTGCTTGTAATAGCATCAGTAGCTGTCTTTTTGGCAAAATGTAGTTCTGCAGTCGATGCAATATTTAAAATGTCCTTTATAGCAGTTTCTGCTGTTGAATTTATTTCTTCAACACTTTTACCTGCATCGAGTTTAGCTATAACATCAGTATCAATCTTATCAATCTGAGCAAGATAGGCATTTTTAGTTTGCAAGTCATCTTGATCTTTTGAAGAAGACGCATATGCTTTATTTATTCTAATTTGTGCAGTTTGAATTGTAGATTCTATATCAGATTTTCTATTATTTCGCACTGATTCAATGTCACTTTGATCGGATCCATCTCTTTCAAAATGGTCTTTAACAAGGCCTTTTTTTGCATCTTGATAAGTATCAGCTTTTTTGGCAACATCTGTTTTAGTACCTGAAACAGTATCATTAGATTCAGACTTTGGGACAGGAGAAGTGCTTACGACACCTTTCTTGTCACCATCAGTCTCTGTATTTTTACTAGAGCCAAGTGTGATAACGCTATCATTGACAGTTGTCTTTTCTGAAACTGATTCTGTTTTATCATTGACTTTCTGTGCTGTCGATTCAATATCAGCTTTAACGGTTTGACTGCCAGCTCCGAAAAATGTAAATCCCAATAAAACAGAAGCTGCTCCGATTGTTAATTTGCGAATTGAAAAATGATCCTGCCTTGCTTGTAATTTCATTATTCTTAATTTCTCATTATAGTTATTTTTACTTAGCATTATTAGTCCCTCCTTGTTATTTAAATCACACCCAGATTGTATAACATTAGTTATTAATTGTCAATATAATGCATATTTTTTAGTATTAAGCTATAAATATTAGTTATTTTAATATAAGTAGTATTAAATCTGTTATATCTATTTAATACCTTTATATCAAAAACTAATGTAAAAATAGTAGTTTTTATAAATTCAAAAATTTGTTCTTGATAATTTATTTATATACTATATTAATATAAAGTTATTATTTTTAATTTTTAACTAATTTTATTGTTAAAAATTAACTAAAATAGTGGGTGGTAGATTTAAACTGTTATATATAGATAAGTTGAAAAAATTTAGTAAAAGAAAAGTACCACAATTGTTTTTTAACAATCGTGACACTTTTCTTGTTATTAGGAAGTTAAACTATCCTTTAACATTTGCTTTTTTAACAAATTTACTTGTTGTTATAGTGTAGTACTTCTTACCCTTAATCTTTACTGGATTACCGTA
>NZ_JRJB01000006.1:0-141198 GCF_000760615.1 Lactobacillus sp. wkB10
TCCATTTTCAAAGTAGTTGAATATTTAGTCATGAAAAAAGTGCTCCTAATAGTCAGATTAATGTCTAACTATTATGGAGCACTTCAAAATTTGAGGGTATTATTTTGGCTAGAATTTTTTTAATGAAGAGAGTCAGAAAGAAAACAATTAAAAAATTAAGCTTCGTTCCACAGGTAGACTAATAGGTACGTAATTAAATCATATTATTAATAGCAAACTTGTAAATAATTTTTATAAACTTGTTTAATCAGATTAGTCACTGTATCTAGATTAATGCTTAAAGGCAACGTGTCAAGATATCCAAAGCCAAATGTTGTATAAATATCACTTTCAATTGGAATATAATTTAAACTTTTATCAGTCTTATCAATTCCATACTCTGGTAAAATACCACATTTGTTTTCAGCTTTAATAAATAAAGTCATTATCATCATGTCGTCAGCATATTCAATGTTACTTCTGCCTATTTCATCAATTATTTTGTCATGTAAATGTTGTTCGGTTTGAAGATAATTCCTAATATTTCCTAAAATGAGAGGCACATTCTTTAAATCAGAAATTTTTATCGATTTGTAATTCCTTACAAAACTCTTTGAAGAAGTAATTAAGTAGTAATTACTCTTGGTCAAAGGATAAAACTTCACATGTTTTTCTCCTTCAAAGCAGTCTTCTTCCCCGAAAACAATGCTAGTGTTGCCATGAATCAAACCATTTAAAATATCATCTAGAAAAACTTCTTTAACGTGTATATCCCAAGTTGGAAATTTTTTGTGAATTGCTTTAATTAATTGTGGCATAAATATTTTGTCTGCATAGGTATTTAAATATCCTAAAGTGAATTCTTTTCCATTCTTTTTAAGATTTAATCTCGCTATATCCATTGAATGAACTATATTTTTTGCTATTCCAAAAAAATATTTACCTTCTGGAGTTAAAGACACACTTCTGGTAGTTCGTTGAAATAGTCGACAATCAAGGTAATTTTCCAACTCTTTAATTTGTTTTGAAACTGTGGACTGAGACATATTTAATTTATTTGCAGACACAGAAAAATTACTTGTATTTGCAACAGTTAAAAATATTTTTAATTGTTCAATATTCATTATTTATTCCTAAATGTAATTAATTATTCGAATATCAGTTTAGATAGTGCTTACGTAAATGATAACTTAAATTATGTGAATTTTCTAATTAGGAGGAAAAAATGAATAAGAAACAAAATGTTTATCCTTGGGTGGTTACAGTAGCTATGGGATTGACTATGGCCGCTATTGTAGATACATATTCAGGGGTTATTGGCGTATTTCTAACTCCAATAGCTAAATCTATGCACGAACCAATATCAGTAATATCAGTATTCTACACTATATTGGTCGTTGTAATGGCCGTTGTAATCCCTTTTGTAGGAAAAATTATTCAAAAAGTAAAATTAAGTTGGGAACTACTAATCACAGTCATAATAACTGCTTTAAGTGCCTTTATGATTGCTAATACTAAAAACTTAATAGTCTTTTACTTATTGGCTGGAATACTTGGAATTTGTATGGCATTCGGAGGTTTGGTAGTTCAAGGCATGGTAATAAATAATTGGTTTGAAAAAAGAAGAAATTTTGCTTTTAGCTTGAGTTCAGTTATAGAAGCGATTTTTATAGCTATTATGACACCAATAACATCTATTTTAATTCAGAATCTAGGATGGAAACATGCTTTTCTATTTTTAGCCATTTTGACATTAATTTTAGGTATACCTTCTGCCTTGATTGTTAAATTAAAACCTCAAGAGGTAGGATTATTGCCTTATGGTGCTTTAGAAAAAGAAATTGTTTACGAAAAAAATAATGGAAATATTAATAATAACGCTCAGCTTTCAACTAAGAAGTTAATTGTGTCTGGAGCTTTTTTAATAACAGTCCTTTTCACTATTTTAGTCCAATTTTCTGGGAATATTACTCAGTTGTTTCCTACATATGGTGTTGTAACTGGTATAGGGGCTACTAATGGAGCTTTAATGACTTCTATTGTTTCAATAGTGGGTATAGTAGTAATTCCGTTAATAGGATTGTCTTGCGATAAATTCGGGCCCAACAAGGCCTTACCATTTTGGCTAATATTAGGAATAATATCATATATTATTCTTTGTATGGCAACACAAATGAAATCAGTCACTTTGTCTCTTCTTGGCTCTGGTCTGGTATGTTCAGCATATGGCCTATTTGGCTCTGGACAAGAAATTTTTGCCAAGTATATGTTTGGCAAGGAATTTGAGAAGGGATTTTCACTTGTGACTTCTATTTCATATTTTGTAGGGTCCTTTATTATGCCAATTTTAAGCGGAATCTATGAACTTTCCGGTTCATTCTTAGCAGTATTTTTGTTTTGCATTTTAGCCGCTTTTTTGATGATACTTTTAGTAATTATAGGTAAAAAGAAAAGAATTAAATAAAGAAAGGAAATATTTATGAAGAATAAATATGATGTAGTAATTCTAGGAGCTGGATTATCCGGCTTTTGTGCGGCAGTTGAAGGAATAGATTCAGGTTTATCTGTTTTACTTTTAGAAAAAGGTAAGTCTACAGGAGGATCAGGAAATTATGTTGAAGGAGTATTTGCTGTAGATTCTGAATTACAGAGAAAACAAAATATAACAATTAATAAAAATGAAGTACTAAAAGAAGAAATGGATTATTCCCATTATCAAGCTAATCATGATATGTGGAAGAAATATATTGATAGGTCAAATGAAAACATTACCTGGCTTCAAAATCACGGAGTTGAATTTGACCAAGTTGCCAGTCTAGGAACTGGTATAAACACGTGGCATTTGTTTAAAAGCCTTGGCTATAACGCAATACATTCTGGTCTTGAACCATATGCAAAATCAAGAGGGGTCGTTATCAAAACTTCAACAAAAGCTATAGATGTGCATAAGAAAAACACCCATGAATATGAAATAACTTATAGAAATCTCGGTGCAAATGTAGAAGAAAAAGTTATTACTAATAACTTAGTTTTTGCTACTGGTGGTTATATTAATAACGATGAGCTGATAAAAGAAACTCTTTTTAAAACAAAAACCAACATCGTACCAATGAATTCTGGTAAGAGTACTGGTGATGGTCTGAAAATGGCTTGGTCATTAGGGGCTCAAAAGTATTTTACGGGAATGAAAATGAAGTTTGGCGCTCAACTTGTAGATTCCAAAATTCCACCGTATAAACTATGGGAATCAAATCTTGGGGGTTTGGTTATAAGTGCCCAACCCTGTCTCTGGGTTAATGAAAATGGAGACAGATTTATAGATGAAAATCATGGTGTTGATGATTGGGCAAGCCAAGGAAATGCAATTAGCAGACAAGAAAAAACTTTTGTCATTTTAGACCAAAAAATAATCGATTACTTAACAGATGTTTCAATAATTAAGGATATGCATCCTTTTTATACTAAGCCTACTATACCAAACTTAAGAGCTGAAATTAATGGGTATGTAAAAGTTAAAGCTCAATTTATGAATATTGCAGGTTCAATTTATGACCTTCAAGAAAAAATCAAAGCCAATAATCTGGTAAAAACTATTAACAGATATAATGAATTGGCTACTAAGAAAAAGGATTTAGATTTTGGTAAGCCGGCAAAATATTTATATTCATTAGAAAGAAAGCCTTTTTATGCTGTAGAGGTAGCTTGTGGAGCTTATACAACCGGTGATGGCTTAAAAGTCAATCTTGAAAACCAAGTTTTAGATGAAAATGGAATGGCAATTGAAGGAGTTTATGCAATTGGAAGTGATGGTTCAGGCATTATGTATGGCGATACTTATGGAGTTGAAGTTCCTGGCAGCCATGCTGGATATTGCGTTTTTTCTGGTCGAAATGCAATAAAATCATTACTTTTGAATAAGGCCAAAGATGCTTCAGACTAATAGTCTAGCTTATAAATTAAGCACATTGACATGCAAAATCAATGTGCTTTTTGTATAAAATATATATTTAGTATTTATCTGCATTTACCTAAAATCTCTTTTACCTTTGACCACCAAATATGAAGATCATATGCTGAAGTGAAAGAAAATATCCATGTCAGGATCCAGGTCCCAAAAAATGTTAGAAACGGATGATAAACGGCATGATAACTCATATTTAGTCCGCGCCAAATCAGTTGATCCCAAAATACATTTGATAAATATGCTTTATAGGCATAGGATGCTAAAAAGTGAAAGACTTTCAAGCAAGTTTTAGAGTTGTGTCTAATATTAAATAAACATAATGCAGCTACTAAAGCTATAACGGCTAAACAGTAAAATGTCATAGACGGCTTATAATATGGGGCATTTGCAAAAAGAACCGGATGACCAAATCCGTGAAATTCGAAATTAGTCCATAAAAAGCATGCAACAAAACCAACTAAGATCAGCCACCAAAACTTATATAGAAACGTATTGACATAGTCTCTAAATTGCCAGGCCAATACACCATAGATACCATAAATAAAGAAAGAAATAAAGATACGATCTAGCAGATACCAGTTCTTTTCTTGTGGACCATGAAAAACGTAAAAGTCATAAAACCAGAGCCATGCAAAATATAAAACAAAAGTAATAGCGGCAACTAGTAAACCACGTTTAACATTGTTACCAACATAGCGGCTAATAGCCCAGAAAATAGGCATTAAAATTATAAATTGCAACATCATTGTGTTATACCACAGATGAGGAGCAGCATTACCGTTGACAAATTGCCAGCAAAACGTACCAAAATTATTAAACTTTCTTATTTGCTGGAGCCAGGGCAATCCCAATAAGTAGATCAATGTCCACCAGATTGTGGGAACAAACAAATTTGACCAGTTTGCTCGCAAGTGTTTTTGATATGAAAAATCCCCTGCTATATCGTTAGTACGAATTGTTGTATACAAAATACCAAATATAAATGCAGGGGCAGTGTACTTAACCAAATTATACATAACGCCAAAAATATCTTGCGTTTTATATGGTTGTCCCACTCCCATAATTAAGGACATTATTGGTTGCGCCATAACAGCAGTGCATGCGAATACTTTTAAATAGTCTCCTATGTCTGCAATTTTGAATGATGCATATGAATACTTTTCCATTTTCTGGTCTGAAAATTCCTTTTCTTTTTAGCTTAGTTTTTTTAAAGCTTCAATTTAGTGTAGAGTTAGTTTCTATTATAAAACTCAAAAAGATGATATCAAAATAGCCGATAATTATCCTTTTTTTGTGATGATAAATTGCTTAATTGAAAAAAGGTTTGGATTAGTATACTTTTGCGTGTTGGGCAAGATCTTTTTCATATTTTTGTTTTATTTGATTGTCCAGAAACGAAATTAGCAATAAAACAAATAGGTGATTTCTTAATTCCCGTATCAAATAGTTGTTTAGAGTGAATATTTGAGATAATGTATTTAGGTTGTTTGCAGTAATTATTGTGATTTTATGAAAGAGTGTCATGAAAAATTATTTAAGCATTGATATTGGCGGAACTGAAATTAAATTTGCAAAATTAGATTATGCTGGGAATATAATCGAAAAAGACAAAATTGCTACTGTTAAAAATAAATCTGAATTTTTAGCTAAAATAGATCAAATTGTAATACATTATATTTCAGATATAAAAGGCTTGGCTTTTTGCTCTCCTGGAAAAATTGAAAACACTAAAATCAGATTTGGTGGTTCATTACCTTTTTTGGATGGAATTGATTTTGCAGAAATTTATGGAAAAAAGTACAGGATTCCAGTAGCGGTAATAAATGATGGCAAGGCCAGCGTTTTAGCAGAAAATTGGTTGGGTAGTCTAAAAGGTGAATCGAATTGCGCTGCAATAACCCTTGGAACCGGTGTTGGTGGGGGCATAATAATTAATGGTCATCTATTGCGCGGCACACACTATCAAGCTGGTGAATTAAGTTTTATGATTAATGATTTATCGCAACCTAAAGATATGGAAGGTGCCGTAGGAAGTAATGGTTCTGGTGTGAATTTTGTTAAATCAATTAATCGTAAACTAAAACATAAGAATGTAAATGACGGATTGCATGCTTTTGAAGCAATAAAGTCCGGTAATAGAGAAGCTGTGGAGATTTTTAATGATTATTGTTTAAAAGTAGCAACTTTAATTCTTAATATTCAAACAGTAGTAGATTTAGATAAAATAGCCGTTGGAGGCGGTATAAGCGCACAACCAATTTTAATTAGCGGTATAAATAAAGCATACGATAAATTAGTTAATAATTATAATCCAATCATTGGTGATACTTTGATTAAACCTGCAATCGTTTCTGCTCATTTTAGAAATGATTCAAATTTATACGGATCGCTTTATAATTTATTGCTTCAAATTAATAAGGAAAATAAATATTAGTTTTATCAAAATCTCGAAGTTGATTAACTTCGAGATTTTTTAAGAAATTTCTCTCTTTTATTTCTAAGTCCACATTTGCCCTTTTTATATGGTAGAATAACTAAAGTTAATAGAGGAGGTTGTCATGACTAAAGTTAAGTATAAGCGAATAGTTTTGAAAATTTCTGGTGAAGCTCTTGCTGGTGATGAAGGAACCGGTATAAATCCTACAGTCATCAGTCATTTGGCAAAGGAGATTAAATCTGTTCACGATTTAGGAGTTGACATTGGAATCGTTTGCGGTGGCGGTAATATGTGGCGCGGAGAAACTGGTGCAAAACTTGGTATGGAACGTTCGCAGGCTGATTATATGGGGATGCTTGCTACTATAATGAACGGCTTGGCTCTTCAGGATGGATTGGAGCACGTGGGAGTACCGACTAGGTTGCAAACATCAATTGAAATGAGACAAATAGCTGAACCATATATTAGGAGAAAAGCTATTCACCACATGGAAAAAGGACGT
Organism: Lactobacillus sp. wkB10; assembly: GCF_000760615.1. NCBI lineage: Bacteria > Bacillati > Bacillota > Bacilli > Lactobacillales > Lactobacillaceae > Lactobacillus > Lactobacillus sp. wkB10. Next base: position 6,883 of record NZ_JRJB01000006.1, read on the forward strand.
GTAGTTATTATGGGTGGTGGCACTGGTAACCCCTATTTCTCAACTGACACAACTGCTGCCTTAAGAGCTGCAGAAATAGGTGCTGATGTGATCCTAATGGCTAAAAATGGAGTTGACGGAGTTTACTCTGCTGATCCAAATGTTGATCCACATGCCAAAAAATACAGTGAACTTTCACAACTAGATATTATTTCTAAAAACTTAAAAGTCATGGACAGAACTGCCAGCTCACTATCTATGGATACCAACATTCCTCTAATTGTATTCAACGTTAATACTGAAGGTAATATTAAAAAAGTGGTATTGGGTGAGAATATTGGAACAGTAATCGGAGGGAAAAATAATGAATAATGACGCAATCAAAAAAGCTCAAGATAATATGAAAAAATCAATTACTGTTTTTGAAAAAAACTTGAGCTCTATTCGTGCTGGTGTTGCTAACGCAGCTTTACTTGATGGAATAAAAGTGGACTATTATGGTGCTCCTACTCCATTAACGCAAATGTCTAGTGTTACTATTCCTGAGCCACGCGTGTTATTAATTACACCTTATGATCAGAACAGTCTCGATGATATTGAGCATGCACTCTTAGCATCAAATTTGGGTTTAACGCCAGCAAATGATGGAAAAGTCATCCGACTTGTTATTCCGCAATTAACAGGTGAAAGGCGTCAAGAAATTGCTAAAGAGGTCAACAAAATGGCCGAAGAAAGTAAAATAGCAATCAGAAACGTTCGTCGTGAAGCTATGAATAGTCTTAAAAAGCAGCAAAAAGATGATGAAATCACCGAAGATGAACAGCGCAATTTGGAAAAGAAAGTGCAAAAAGTTACTGACGATGCAACAAAGCAGATTGACCAAATTGCAGAAGAAAAACGTAAAGAGATTACCCAGGGCTAATAAATGGCAGATAAAAAAAATCAGTTAAACCATTTAGCTATCATTATGGATGGTAATGGTCGTTGGGCAACAAAGCAAGGCAAACCACGAATTGCAGGTCATTACGAAGGTATGAACAACGTAGAAAGAATAACTTTGGCAGCCAACCAATTAGGCATCAAAGTTTTATCCTTATATGCGTTTTCTACTGAAAACTGGGGTAGACCTAAAGAAGAAGTAGCATATCTAATGAACTTGCCAGTACGCTTTTTTGATAAGTTTATGCCAACCTTAATGAAAGAAAATGTCAAAGTAAACATTATGGGCTACTTAAATGAATTACCTTCTAAAACCTATGATGTAGTTCAAAGAGCAATGGCTGAAACTGCTCATAACAGTGGCTTGATTTTGAACTTTGCTTTTAATTATGGTTCACGAAGGGAAATTACTACAGCAGTAAAGGAAATTGCAACTCTTGTTGAAGCGGGTAGTATTACAAGTGATGAAATTTCTGAAAAAATGATTTCGCAGAGATTGATGACTGCAAGCTTTGGTAAATACAGTGATCCAGATTTATTAATCAGAACTTCTGGTGAGCAAAGGATTTCTAATTTCATGTTATGGCAATTAGCATATTCAGAACTTGCTTTTAGTGAGAAAAACTGGCCTGATTTTACTAGAGAAGATCTAGAAAAATTTGTTATTGATTTTCAAAATCGTCATCGACGTTTCGGTAAAGTCGATGAATCAGATAGTTAGGTAAATATATGAAACAACGTGTAATCACAGCAGTTATTGCTTTAATTTTATTTATTCCTATCGTCATAGTTGGCGGACTTTGGATGGATTGGCTCACCGTTTTGTTTGCGGCCGTTGGTATCAGTGAATTCTTTTTAATGAAAAAACAAATATTGGTTTCAGTAAACTTTCTACTAGCTTTACTGGCCACCATTATTTGGGCAGTTCCTGATAGTTTTCTCAAGTCAATGCCGTTTCATTGGACAAAATACGGCATTTATTTTGCTTTGATAATGTTAATGCTAACTTGGACAGTTTTAACTAAAAATAAAACTACTTTTGATGATGTAGCGGTTTATACATTAGGCTCATTATATGTGGGAACCGGCTTTCATTACATGGCAAGTATTAGAAACGCAAACAATGGTCTTGCACTGCTTTGCTACGTTTTTGTTGTAGTCTGGCTGACAGATACAGGAGCCTACATGATCGGGCGTAAAATTGGTAAACATAAGTTGTGGCCTGTAATTAGTCCTAATAAAACATGGGAAGGCTCAATTGGTGGCACAATTTGTGCTGTAATTTGTGCCACAATTTATGTTTACTTTGTTAATCTGAACCATTCACAAGTTGAAATGATTATTTTTGCTCTTATATTATCAATTGTTGGACAAATGGGTGATTTGGTTGAATCTGCTTATAAGAGATACTATGGGGTAAAGGATTCAGGCAAGATATTGCCAGGTCATGGTGGAATACTTGATCGCTTTGACAGCATGCTCTTTGTTTTACCTGTTTTTGCTGCTTTGATGGGAATCATACACTAGGGGGATTTTTGTGAAAGGTATACTTATCTTTTTAGTAGTATTTGGAATATTAGTTTTTGTCCATGAATTCGGGCACTTTATTGTTGCTAAAAAGTGCGGTATTTTAGTACGTGAATTTTCAATAGGTATGGGACCAAAGCTTTTCCAAGTTAGACGCAATCCAACTACTTATACGATTAGGTGGCTCCCGCTAGGCGGATATGTCCGTTTAGCAAGTAAAGATGACGAAACTGATTTAGCGGCAGGGATGAGAGTGGTTTTACAGCTTAATCAACAGAAAGAAGTTGTAAAAATTGATGCCTCTGAATCAGATATACCGATTGAAGGAATACCATTACAAGTTACGGCATTTGATTTGGTAGATAAACTTTTTATTTCTGGATATGAAAATGGTGAAGAAGATCGATTAGTCACATACAAAGTCAATCATGATGCTACAGTTATTGATCATTCAAAAACTGAGTTAATTATTGCACCACGTGATACACAGTTTCAAGAAGCCAATGTGTGGCAGAAACTAGCTACCAATATTGCTGGACCATTAATGAATATAATTCTAGGTTTTGTCGTTTTTTTAATTTGGACATTTACTGTTCCCGGTCCTGCAACTACAGAAATAGCAGAAGTGACACCTAATTCACCTGCAGCTGTTGCAAAAATTGAGCCGGGTTCAAAAATTTTGGCTGTTAATGGTCACAAAATATCGTCTTTCGAACAAATTTCGGAAGAAATATATCAGAACAAAAATAAAAAAATTAATATCTCTGTTATTAAAGATAAGCAAAAAAAAGTAGTAAACGTTCAACCAAAAGCAGTAAAAATGCAAGGTCAAAAAGTTTACCAAATCGGAATTAGAGCAAAAAGCGATGAAAGAATCGGGGCTAAATTTAAGCGTGGATGGAATACGGCTGTTTCCACTACGGGAATGATTTTCAGTGCAGTTGGTGGCTTATTCCGTCATTTTAGTTTAAATAAGCTTTCTGGACCTGTGGGTATCTATTCCCAGACATCACAGGTTTCGCAAATGGGTTTTACTTATATCTTAGCTTTTTTGGCAATGATTTCAATTAACTTGGGAATCGTGAATCTAATTCCTGTACCGGGTCTTGATGGTGGCAAGTTTTTGCTAAACATTATTGAAATTGTGCGGGGCAAACCGATATCAGAAAATCATGAAGCCATGGTAGAACTGGTTGGCTTCGGTTTATTATTAGTTTTAATTATTGCTGTAACTGGTAATGATATCTACCGTTACTTTATTAAATAAAATATTAATTTTGGGAGAGAGAATTAATGCGACAATCTAAATTATTTATGCCAACTTTGAAGGAAGCACCAGCTGATGCTGTTGCTGAAAGTCATAAATTGATGCTGCGAGGTGGATACGTTCGTCAAGTTACAGCGGGTGTTTATGCGTATTTGCCTTTAGGGTACCGTGTTCTAAGTAAAGCTGAACAGATAATGCGTGAAGAAATGGCAAAAATTAACGTGCCAGAAATGGCAATGCCGGATCTTTTACCAGCAACTTTATGGGAAGAATCAGGCAGATGGCAAAAATATGGTCCGGAAATGTTTAAACTTAAAGACAGACATGGTCGTCAAAGCCTGCTAGGACCAACTCATGAGGAAACATTTACTGATATTGTCGCAAAAAATTTAAAAAGTTATAAGCAAATGCCGATAGCTCTTTTCCAAATTCAATCAAAGTTTAGAGATGAAAACAGGCCTCGTTTCGGTTTGCTTAGATCACGTGAATTCATCATGCTTGATGCATACAGCTTTGCCGCTACTAAAGAACAGCTTGATCAACAATTTGAAGATGAGAAAAAGGCTTTTACAGCTGCGTATCATCGTTGTGGCTTAAAAGTTACTCCGGTTATAGCCGATTCAGGAACTATGGGAGGAAAAAATTCAACTGAATTTCAGGCTCCAGCTGCCATCGGTGAAGATACTATTGCTACGAATGAAACAGGAACATATTCAGCTAATCTAGAAATGGCTTGCAGTATTGATACGTTCAAGCAGAAAGAGGAACCGTTAAAACAAGTTGAAGAAGTAGCTACTCCTGGTCAAGAGAGTATCGCTGATTTAGTTAAATTTTTAAATATTCCGGCAACTAGAATTATTAAGAGTGTGCTTTACGTTGCTAATGAAAAAGAAAATATCCTAGTCTTAATCCGTGGTGATAAAGAAGTCAATGAAGTAAAATTAAAGCATTTACTTGATGTTGATTCACTAAGAATCGCTACTGATGAAGAATTGGCAAACATAACCGGCGTTGGCAAAGGTAGCGTTGGTCCAATTAAAGCTGATTGGGCTGATAAAGTAGTAGCAGATAATACTGTTAAAAATCTTTATAATGTTGTAGTAGGTGCAAATAAATCTGGTTACCAAATTAAAAATGTGAATTTAAATCGTGATTTTACTCCAGACATATTCGGTGACATTCGTGTTGCTAATGAAGGTGAACCAGATCCAATTGATCATTTACCATTAAAATTCACAACTTCTATTGAGGTAGGACACATTTTTAAACTGGGAACTTATTATACAAAAACTATGGGTGCAAATTTCCTCGATAAAAATGGTAAAGCTCAACCTGTTATAATGGGTTCATATGGTATTGGGGTTACAAGAGTTTTATCTGCTGTGATTGAACAGCATTTGACTAAAAATGGCGTGGCCTGGCCTAAAGAAATTGCACCATTTAGCCTGCACATTGTTCAAATGAAAATGAAAGATGAAGGTCAAACGACTTTGGCTCAAAAACTTGAAGAAAAGTACAGTGCTAAGTATGATGTATTGTATGATGATCGTAATGAACGGGCAGGAGTTAAATTTGCTGATGCTGACTTGCTGGGAGCTCCAGTGCGAGTAACAGTTGGTAAAAAAGCCAGTGAAGGAGTAGTCGAAGTTAAACGGCCTACTGATGAAAAAGCAACTGAAATGACAGTGTCCGAGTTAGACGATTTTATTAATAAAGAGTTAGGATAATTTTCGTGACTGATAAAAATAAACTATTTTTAAGGTTATTGGAGCAAATCAAGTTTCCGCAAGAATTTGCAGATAATGATTTGTTGCAAAAGGGCGAAATTGAGAACGTGGATGTCTACGCTAAAGAACACAGGTGGGATATCCATGTTCTTTTTACTACACCATTAAAGTTTGAAACTTTTAATGCTTTAAATAAGGCTATAACTGCTAGCTTTTCCTCTTTTGTCAATATTCATTTATATGTTCGTTCACAGGATGGAGCAGATGATTATTTAACTGACTATTGGCAGTTCGCGGTGCAAAATTCTCGGGCCTTACAACCAGTAGCACGAGAATTTATTTCTAGTCATAAGCCTAAAAAGGAAAATGGTCGCTGGATAATTCCAGTTGATAATTTAGTGGTTGATGGACTGCTGGAGCAAAAAATGCTTGATGAACTTGCGGAAGAAATGAGAAATTTTGGTTTCTTTAACTTGAAGTTTGTAACTGAAATTGATGATGAAAATTCCAAAAATAATTTAGCCAGTCTTCAGGAGCTGCAAGAGCAACATGAACAAAATATGCAGGAAGAATATGATTCGGCTCCAGCACCAGAAAAGCCAAAACAAGCAACCTATTCTACAAAAAAGACTCGTTATGGCAACCGCAAATTGGATGATAGTTTACCTGTAACTCAAATTAAGGAAGTAATTGATGGAAGTAGAAATATTGTAATAGAAGGTAATATTTTTAATATTTCAAGTCGAGAATTAAAAAATGGTTCAATTATATTTACAGGCGAAATAACTGACTACACTGATTCAATTTCATTTAAAAAGTTTGTTTCCGATAAAGAGCAAATTGAAAATATGACAAAAATAAAACCGGGAACTTGGGCTAAAATGCAAGGATCAGTAGCTGAAGACCAGTGGAGTCATGACACTGTTTTTAATATTTCTTGTTTTGAAATTGTAGAGCATGTTGGCAGAACTGAAAAATATCAGGGTGATGAAAAAAGGGTCGAGCTACATCTACATACAAATATGAGTCAGCTTGATGCTACAAATACCGCAACTGACTTTATCATGGCTGCTAAGAAATTTGGTCAAAAAGCAATAGCTATTACAGACCATGCTGATGTTCAAGCCTTTCCTGAAGCATATAACGCAGGTAAAAAGAATGGTGTCAAAATAATTTACGGTTTAGAAGCTAATATGATTGATGATCATGCATTACTGGTTCTTAATCCGGCTTCAATGACATATAAAGATCGTGAATTTGTTATTTTTGACGTTGAAACGACAGGTTTGTCATCCGTTTACGATACCATTATTGAAATCGGTGCTGTAAAGATGAAAAATGGGGAAGTGCTGGAGAGGTTTGATAAATTTATTAATCCCCATCATCCATTAAGTGAACAGACCATTAATTTGACATCAATTACTGATGAAATGGTAGGAGCAGCTGATGATGAAGCTGTGGTTATTAAGCAATTTCAGGATTTTTATGGTGACCGTCCGCTTTGTGGTCATAATGTTCAGTTTGATGTTGGTTTTGTCAACGCAGCTTTGAAACGAGCTAACTTAGAAGAAATTACTCAGCCGGTAGTTGATACTCTAGAAGTATCACGGTTGCTTCATCCAGAACAAACCAGACATACGTTAGATTCTCTGGCCAAAAAATATAATGTTGTCCTCGAGCATCACCATAGGGCTAACCAAGATGCTGAAGCAACAGGCTATTTAATGTTTAAGCTCTTGGATGCGTTTGTCAAAAAGTATCACGAAGATGATTTAGGTAAAATGAACGATTATGCTGCTCAGGGTCAAGTTTTTAAAAGAGCCCGGCCGCAACATATGACTATCTTAGCTAAAAATCAAGCTGGTCTTAAAAACATGTACAGACTGGTTTCTATTGCAAGTACCAAAGATTTTTATCGGATCCCACGTACTCCCAAATCAGATTTGGTTAAGAATCATGAAGGTTTGCTATATGGTTCTGGATGCTCTGAAGGCGATGTTTTTGTTGCAATGATGCAAAAAGGCTATGACGAAGCTCGTAAGAAGGCACGCTTTTATGATTACCTCGAAATTCAGCCACCAGCAAATTATTCAATTATGATTGAAGATCATTTGATTGCTGATGAAAAAGAACTTGAAGAAATTCTGACAAATATTTACAAATTGGGTAAGGAATTAAATAAACCAGTAGTTGCCACAGGAGATGCACATTATCTGGAAGAACATGATGCTATATATCGTACTATTTTGATTTCTGCTCAACGCAGCAATCCTGACAGGAACAAAAAACAGCCTGACATGCATTTTTACACTACTCAGGAAATGCTAGATGCCTTTAGCTTTTTAGGTGCAGATATTGCTAAAGAAATAGTAATTACTAATCCTAATAAAATTGCTGAGTCAATTGAAGAAATTTCACCTATTAAAGACGGACTTTACCCACCACACATTGACAACGCTGATGAAGAAATGAAGCGTTTGACATATGACAAAGCACATGAGCTATATGGAGATCCACTGCCAAAGATTGTTCAAGATAGACTTGATATGGAACTCAATTCAATTATTTCCAATGGTTATGCTGTAATTTATTTGATTTCTCAAAGACTAGTGGCTAAGTCGAATAAGGATGGCTATTTGGTTGGCTCACGTGGTTCCGTTGGCTCTAGTCTGGTGGCTACAATGTCGGGTATAACTGAAGTCAATCCATTGGCACCCCATTATCGTTGCCCAAAATGTAAGTATTCGAAATTTTTCGAAAACGGTGAATACGGGTCTGGATATGACTTGCCAGATAAAAAATGTCCTAAGTGTGGAGCTGAACTGGTTAAGGATGGGCAAGATATTCCTTTTGCAACGTTTTTGGGATTTCACGGTGACAAAGTTCCTGATATCGATTTGAATTTCTCGGGTGACTATCAGCCGGTAGCTCATAACTTTATTCGAGTAATGTTTGGTCCCGATAATTCTTATCGAGCAGGTACAATTGCCACTGTTGCTGATAAGACAGCTTATGGTTATGCTAAACACTATGATGAAGAAAAAGAATTGAATCTGCGTAATGCTGAACTTGATCGTTTAGCAGCTGGTGTCAGTGGAGTTAAAAGGACTACCGGTCAGCATCCTGCAGGTATTGTTGTCGTTCCTGATGATATGGATATCTATGACTTCACACCCGTACAATATCCTGCAGATGATGTCAATGCTGCGTGGTTGACAACACACTTTGATTTTCATTCCATTCATGATAATATCTTGAAATTTGATATTCTAGGTCACGATGATCCAACTATGATTAGAATGTTGCAAGACCTTTCCGGTGTTGATCCTTTAACAATTCCACCCGATGATCCAGGAGTAATGTCGCTTTTTTCAAGTCCTAAAATTTTAGGTGTAACGCCTGAGCAAATTCAATCAGAAACTGGTACTTTAGGTGTACCCGAATTTGGCACAAAATTTGTACGCGGTATGTTAGAGGAAACAAAGCCGACTACATTCTCCGAGTTACTGCAAATTTCTGGCCTATCCCACGGTACTGATGTCTGGTTAGGAAATGCAGAAGAGCTTGTTAACAACGGCACTTGCAAACTAAAAGATGTTATTGGTTGTAGAGACAACATCATGATGGACTTGATTCACTGGGGAGTTAAACCCGAAGTAGCGTTTTCAACTATGGAATCAGTTCGTCATGGTCGGGGAATAAGTGATGATGATATGGCAGTTCTACAGAAAAATGATAAAATTCCTGACTGGTACATTCCGTCTTGTCTCAAAATCAAGTATATGTTTCCGAAAGCACATGCGACGGCTTATATATTAATGGCTTTAAGAATTGCCTGGTTTAAAGTTTACTATCCTGAAATCTACTACACTGCTTATTTCTCAGTACGGGCTGATTTATTTGATTTAGTAGCTATGAGTCATGGTAAAAACACGGTAAAAAAGGCAATGGCTGATATTCAAAATCAAGGAAATGATGCGTCTGCAAAGGATAAAAGTCTTCTGACAGTCCTAGAAATTGCTAATGAGTGTTTAGAGCGTGGTATTAAGATAAAAATGGTTGATATTAATCAGTCTGAAGCTACTAATTTTAAAATTATTGATCAGCATACAATTTTAGCACCATTTAACGCAGTTCCTGGTCTGGGAAATAATGCAGCCAAACAAATTGTTGCTGCAAGAACTGAGCAGAAATTTTTGTCAAAAGAAGATTTGGCAAACCGTGGAAAAGTATCTCAGTCAATTATGGATTATTTAGAAAATAATGAAGTTCTAACTGGAATGCCGGAGCAGAATCAACTTTCACTCTTTTAAAATTTTGCAGTATTAATATAAATGTGATATACTTCTTAAAGAAGTTCGAATAAATAATTCGGAGTGAGCAATTGTGCTCACTCTTTTTATTACGGAGGAAAGTACTTGGCGAAAGTTAAAGATTCTGTTCTCAAAGAAATTAAACCAATTATTGCAGAACGCAAAGATGAGTTTATTGATATAGAATACGTTAAAGAAAAGGGTCAAAACTATTTAAGAATTTACGTTGATAGAGAAAATGGTATTGATATGGATGAAATTGCAGGGTTAAGTGAATTATTATCTGAGAAGCTTGATCAAATACAACCTGATCCATTTCCTGATCCATATATTTTGGAAGTTTCTTCTCCTGGTATTGAAAGACCAATAAAAAACAAAGATGATTGGGAAAAAGCTTTAAATGAGTATGTGCATATAAAACTATACCAGAAAGTTGAAGGTGAAAAAGAATATGAGGGAACTTTAAAATCTTATAATGATAGCGAAATCGAACTTGAAATAAAGATAAAAACTAAAAAGAAGGTTTTATCACTTCCCCGTAAAGCAATTGCAGGCATTCGTTTCGCAATTGAGTTTTAGAAAGGTTGATTAAAATTTATGTCTAAGGAAATGCTTGAAGCGTTCGCTACACTCGAGAAAACAAAGGGTATAAAGCAAGACGTAATTGTTGAAGCGATAAAAGCAGCGCTGGTTGCAGCATATAAGAAAAATTATAATCAGGCAACGAATGTAATAGTTGAATTTGATGAACGTAAGGGCGACTTTAAGCTGATGACTGAAAAGACTGTCGTTGAAGAAGTTCATGATGAACGTTTGGAAATCAGTTTAAAGAATGCTCTGACAATTAATCGGGCTTATGAACTTGGTGATAAAATTCGTTTCGAAGTTGCACCTAAAAATTTTGGTCGTATTGCTGCACAAACTGCTAAACAAGTTATTATGCAACATTTGCGTGAGGCAGAGAGAAATCATATTATTGATGAGTACTCTCAGTATGAAGATGAATTAATAACAGGAACTGTTGAAAGACGTGATAATCGTTTCGTTTATGTTAAAATTGGTAATGTTGAAGCAGTAATGCCACGTAATGATCAAATGCCTGGTGAAAGCTATAATCCCCAAGATCAGATTCGGGTTTTGGTTACTCATGTTGGTTCAGATTCAAAAGGCGCTCAAATTACGGTTTCACGTACCGCACCTGATATGGTAAAGAGATTATTTGAACAAGAAGTACCTGAAATTTATGATGGAACTGTTGAAGTGGTCTCAATTGCTCGTGAAGCAGGGGACAGAACCAAGATTGCAGTGAAGTCAAATGATCCTAACATTGATCCTGTAGGAACATGTGTTGGTCAAAGAGGTGCCAGAGTTCAGAATGTGGTTAATGAACTTGACGGTGAAAACATAGATGTAGTTAAATACGAGGAAGATCCGTCAGACTACATTGCTAATGCCTTGAATCCCGCTGAAGTGATTGCTGTTCAATTTGGAGATGAGGAGGAGGAAAAAAGTGCTTTGGTAATTGTTCCGGATTACCAGTTGTCGCTTGCAATTGGTAAAAAAGGACAGAATGTACGTTTGGCTGCCAGATTAACAGGATATAAGATTGATATTAGACCAGAATCTGAAGTAGAATTTGTTGACGAAAGCACTGATCAGGCTGAAAAAGAAAATGAAGAAGCTGAAACTAATAATTTAGCTGATGATGGTTCAAAGTCTTCTTTACAAGAAAACAGCGATTTTGCTGAGAGCGAAGAATCTGATGAAGATCCAGCTTCTGAAGAGGCTGAACCAGAAGATGAGCTTCAGGATAACATTTCTGATGGTGAAACAGTAGATTCTACTGAAAATTAAAGCAAGAGGTGAAACTTTTTGAAAAAAAGAAAGATTCCAATGCGAAAAGATTTGTTGACTAATACCATGCAGCCAAAAAAAGAATTGGTGCGCATAGTAGTCGACAAGGAAAAGAACATTTCTGTTGATCCTACTGGTAAAAAACCTGGTAGGGGAGCATATGTTTCGCTTGATCCAAGTCAGATCAAAAATGCTCAAGAAAAGGGCTTAATTGAGCGGAGTTTAGGAACTAAAGTGCCTAAAGAGTTTTACCAGGAGCTTTACTCATATGTTGACCATCAAAAGGCAAGAAAAGAATTGTTTGGTGATAAGTAGATTTGCAAAATAGACAAAAAGCACTAAATTTGTTGGGATTAAGTCAAAAGGCCGGAAAATTAGTTTCAGGCACTGAAATTGTTTCAATTGGCGCAAAAGCCAAAAAGGTAAAACTAATTATTTTAGCCCAAGATAGTCATGCAGATACTACTGCAAAGATCTATAAAGTTGGGGAACAAAATAATATACTTGTTATTAACAAATTTACTAGTAATGAAATTTCCCAAGCGATCGGAAAAAAGCGAAAAGTTTTAGGAATTACTGATACTGGTTTCTGCAAAGCATTGTTACAAAAAATAGACGAAGGAGTGTGATTTGATGGCTAAAACAAGAATTTATGAATTGGCAAAAGAATTAGGCATCGATAATAAAACTGTGGTCAATAAGGCGAAGGACCTGGGACTGGATGTTAAAAATCATATGTCATCACTTGAAGATTCACAAGTAAATCAATTAAAAGATAGTTTCCGTAGCTCCGCTCCCGCGCAAAAGCAAGAGAAACCCGCGAAAAGGAGCAGTAAAATCAAAATTTCCGTTACCTCAATTCGCAAAAATGAAAAAAAGCATGAGGAAAATAATAATAACAAGAATACCAAAAGGAGCAACAACTTTCACCGATCTAACAATAGATCAAGACAAGCTCAAGATCGCAATAAGCAACATACTAACCCAAGCCAAAAGACTTCAAAGCCAGTAGCACAAGACTTATTAAAGCAGTTAAAGCAAAAACAACGTGTGGATGAAAAGAAATTAGATCGTCAAAGTGAAAGAGTCCAGAAGTCTTATAATGAAGATCAAACGACTGTCAAAAAATCTTCTGGAGAGGATAACAAAAAAACCACAAAATCAGAAAATAAAGTTGTCAAAGTTGAAACTACAGCTCCTAAAGTCACTGGACCAAAAATAATTAAGCCTTCGCCAGCCAGAATGAAGAATACACAAAAGGCAAGCCCAGTTAATAAACCTAAAGCTTTAGATACAAATGCTGCACCTGAACCTGCAAAAGAAGAAAAACGTCGTGGCAATGGTCACGGTCGCAATTCTGGTAAACCTGGCAGAAAAGGTAAAAATCAAACTTTTGGTACCAATAATTACTCAAAGCATCAAGAAAAGCGTAAAAGAAAGAATAAGAAAAAGCAGTTCGAACAGGTACCAAAGAAACAGCCAACCCAGAGAAAAGAACGTCCGTTACCAGAGACTCTGGTATACGAAGTTGGCATGAATGCTCAAGATTTGGGGAAACTGCTTCATCGTGAACCAGCTGAAATAGTAAAGAAACTATTTATGTTAGGTGTGATGACTAACCAAAATCAGTCTCTTGATAAAGATGCAATAGAATTAGTAGCTGCTGAATATAATATTAATGCTCAAGAAAAAGTTCATGAAGATATTTCTGATATTGATACCCTTTATGACAAGAGAATGAAAGCTTCTATGAAATCCAAGCATCAAATCAAACGGCCACCGGTTGTAACAATAATGGGACACGTTGACCATGGTAAAACAACCTTGCTTGACCGATTACGTCATACTCATGTTTCTGCTCATGAAGCTGGTGGAATCACACAGAAAATCGGTGCTTATCAGGTAAGAGTTGATAATCATCCAATCACATTTTTAGATACTCCTGGACATGCGGCATTTTCTAACATGCGTGAACGTGGTGCTGAAATTACAGACATTGTTGTACTCGTTGTAGCTGCCGATGATGGTGTTATGCCACAAACTGTTGAAGCAATTGATCATGCTAAAAGTGCTAAAGTCCCAATCATTGTTGCAATTAACAAGATGGATGTTCCAGGCGCTAACCCTGAACATGTTACTGAACAGTTAATGAAATATAATTTAATTCCAGAAAATTATGGTGGTGACACTATCTTTGTTAACATTTCTGCTAAAACAGGTGAAAATGTAGATGAACTTTTACAAATGATTCTTTTACAAGCAGATGTGATGGAATTAAAAGCTGATCCGAACCAAAAAGCTATCGGTACAGTTATTGAGGCTCGCCTTTCCCGTGGGCGTGGACCAGTTGCCGACCTTTTAATTCAACAAGGAACCCTAAAAGTTGGTGATCCAATTGTTGTTGGAAATCGCTTTGGTAGGGTTCGTGTAATGACAAATGATCGTGGTCGACAGGTAGAAAAAGCTACGCCGTCAATGCCAGTTGAAATTACCGGGTTAAATGATGTGCCAGAGTCCGCTGATAAGATAGTTGTCTTCGATGATGAGAAGACCGCCAGAAGTGTTGGTGAACAAAGAGCACAACAGGCTTTACAACAATCTCGTGAAAATGTACAACATGTTACTCTTGATAACTTGTTTGACACGATGAAGAAAGAAAACATGAAAGAAGTAGGCGTTGTCTTAAAAGCAGATGTACAAGGCTCAGTGGAAGCATTGCAGCAATCGCTTGAAAAGATAGAAGTCGAAGGCGTTCGTGTTAATATTATTCATGCAGGCGTAGGTGCTGTAAATGAATCTGATGTTACATTAGCTGGAGCTTCAAACTCCTTCATCATAGGTTTTAATGTCCGTCCGACTGCTACAGCTAAATCTCAAGCCGAAGCTGATGGAGTAGATATCCGACTATATAGTATTATTTATAAGGCAATTGATGATGTTAAAGCTGCTATGAAGGGTATGCTGGAACCAACGTATGAAGATAAGGTTGTGGGCAACCTAACTGTACGCGAAACTTGGAAAGTTTCTAAAGTCGGTACAATTGCTGGAGCATTTGTTGATTCTGGATATGTTTCAAAAGATTCTGAAATTAATTTGATACGTGATGGAGTTGTGATCTACACCGGAAAAGTCGCATCACTCAAACGATTTAAAGATGATGCCAAGATTGTTAAGCAAGGATTTGACTGTGGTTTAACAATTGAGGGTTATAATGACATCAAGATTGGTGATGAGATGGAAGCAGTTGAAAAGCAGGAAGTTAAACCTGAATAAATTAACTGGGAGGAAAGCATGAAACACAGAATAGGTCGTGTTGAAGGAGAAATCCTCCGTGAATTAACGAAAATTTTACGGAAAAATATTCGTGATCCACGAGTTAATGATGTTACAATTACGGCGGTTGAATGTACAAATGACTTATCATATGCTACTGTATATTACAGTATTCTTTCTGAGGACTCTAAAAAAGAAGAAGAAGCTGCTGCTGGTTTAAATAAAGCTAAGGGAATGATGAGACATTTGTTAGGACAGGTTCTAACTGTCTATAAAGTTCCTGAGTTAATTTTTAAACGAGATAATTCAGTTAAATATGGTAGTAAAATTGATCAGTTAATTGCTGAAGTAAAAAAGCAGGATGCAAATCGCAATAATTAAGAAAAGCGCTGTGAGGCGCTTTTTTCATGGTTAGGTAATAAAAATGTTAAATGGTATTTTAGTGATAAATAAGGATAAGGGCATGACAAGTGCCGATGTTGTCTATCATTTACGTAAAGTTCTGCATATTAAAAAAATGGGTCATGCAGGTACTCTTGATCCTGACGTTACAGGAGTGCTACCAATTGCAATTGGTCAGGCCACAAAGTTAATTGAATTGATGCACAAGGAAAATAAGAGCTATGTTGGGCAAGGAATTTTAGGTTTTGCTACTGATAGTTACGATACCAGTGGGAAAAAAACAGAATTCAAAAAAATTACTAATGAAATTCAAGGAACTCAAATTCAAGAAGCTATGCATGAATTTGTTGGCAGTATAGAGCAAGTACCTCCCATTTATTCTGCCGTCAGAGTGAATGGCAAGCATTTATATGAATATGCAAGACAGGGTATTAAAGTTGAGCGACCAAAACGACAAGTTGAAATTTTTTCCTATAATCTTACTGATGAACCAAATTTTGATGAAGAAAATTGTCAAGAAACTTTTGATTTTAAAATTGAATGTAGTAAAGGGACCTACGTTCGTTCTTTAATAAATGATTTGGGAACAAAACTTGGGGTACCGGCAGTAATGAAAAATTTACAAAGAACTTCAAGCTCAGGTTTTAATATTAATCAAGCTGTTAAATTGGCAGAAATTATAGAAAATCCAAATATGGTAAATGAATTGCTTCAACCAATTGACTCTTTTTTTACTAGTTATGTTCATGAGGATATTGATACAGCTCTGTGGTTGAAGGTTAAAAATGGTGCAACGATTTCTTTGAAAACGAATGCAAAAAAAGTGGCATTACGATACAATAATAGAGTTAAGGCAATTTATCAAAAAGATGGTACCATGTATCGCCCTTATTTAATGCTTTTACAAAATGAATGAGTGAATGAAGGTTTTATTATGGAAATTATCCATTTAACATACCCGTTTAAGGAAAATATTATTCCTCAAAGAATAATCCTTGCTTTAGGATTCTTTGACGGTGTACATCGTGGTCATCAGGAATTAATCAAAATTGCAAAAGAAAAGGCAATTCAAAAGCATTTACCATTAGTAGTGATGACATTTGACCGACATCCTAAAGAAATATATCAAAATAAAGAAGTCAGCTATATAGATACATTAGCTGAAAAAGCTTATAAAATGCAGAAACTGAAAGTCGATTTTTTGCTTGTGATGCATTTCAATGATGCATTTAGCAACTTGACTGCACAGGAATTTGTAGATAAGATTATTGTCAAACTGCATGCTGATACAGTAGTAGCTGGTTTTGACTATACATATGGTCCGAAAGAAATTGCCAATATGAAAAATTTCCCTAAGTTTGCTAAGGGAAGATTTGCTATTGTTGATGTTCCAAAACAATCATATGATGGGCAAAAAATAGGTTCTACTGAAATAAAAAAAGCCATCACAAGTGGAAATATGGAATTAGCTGCTAAGTTACTAGGTTTTCCGTACATTATGTCCGGTTATGTCGGTCATGGCTTACGTAATGGGCATAAGCTTGGCTTTCCTACAGCAAATCTAGTTTGGTCCAAGGACAAGGTTGTTCCTAAAATTGGAGTATACGCTACTAAAACCAAGATTAAAGGTAAGTGGTATGACTCTATGACAAGTGTAGGCTATAACGTAACTATTAATGAGGGTAAAAAGCTTTATATTGAATCAAATTTATTTGGATTTGATCAGGAAGCTTACGATGAAAAAATGGTAATTAGATGGTATAAGTATACCCGTGGCGAAATTAAATTTGATAATTTAAAAGAATTAAAAAAACAAATGAGTGATGATGAGGCCGAAATTAAAGCCTATTTTACCAGCATTGGTTAATTTTAAAGGGATAAGCGTTTTTTTTGTAAAAAAGTTAGCACTCAACTTGACATTCTGCTAAAAGCTAGTATCATATTAATTGTTAGCACCTAATAAGTTTGAGTGCTAAAAGTGAGGGCGATATTTATGTTGACCGAACGTCAAGAATTAATTTTAAAAACAATTATCAATGATTTTACGCAGACACATGATCCTGTTGGATCTAAAACAGTCATGAATCAGTTGCCTATCAAAGTTTCAAGTGCAACTATTCGTAACGAAATGGCGGTTTTAGAAGAAAAAGGCTTGATTGAAAAAACTCATTTGTCAAGTGGTCGAGTACCTTCAACAGAAGGCTACCGTTACTATCTTGACAATTTAGTTGAGCCTTTACAGATTTCATCTTCTGTATATAAAAAAATTATTAATCAGCTTGATCAGCCGTTTCATCAAGTTAACGACATTGTTCAGGAAGCTGTTAAGATCTTGTCTGACCTTACAAATTATACTGCATTTGCGG
This sequence comes from Lactobacillus sp. wkB10, assembly GCF_000760615.1. Taxonomy (NCBI): domain Bacteria; kingdom Bacillati; phylum Bacillota; class Bacilli; order Lactobacillales; family Lactobacillaceae; genus Lactobacillus; species Lactobacillus sp. wkB10. Next base: position 24,530 of record NZ_JRJB01000006.1, read on the forward strand.
AGGGGCCTGAAAATAGTGATTTAACTATTACTGGATTTCGTATAGTGCCTTTATTTGGCAGACAGATTATGGCTATTCTTGGTACCAGTGATGGTGATGTTCATGATCAGGTTTATAACCTGCCATACAATATTCATGGTGATGACATTGAACGCGCCGTTCGTATGATTAACGATGAATTAGTAGGAAAGACACTAGATCAGGTTACGCCTGAGTTTCTTAAGAAGACTTTAGGACAAAAGCTTAAAGCTGCTCATGTGTCTGAATTAATTGATTTGGTTGAAGATGTGATCAGTGATGCTGCCAGCGAGCAAATGTATGTCGATGGTCAGATTAATTTGCTCAATAACATTTCTTTAAGTGACGTTTCTAATTTGCGGTCATTATATGAAATGATTGAGCATAATGACTTAATTTCCAGTATTTTGGATAACAGGCAAAACTTAAAAAGTGACAGATATCCAGTTCGGGTAAGTCTAGGATCTGAGTTATCAAATGATTTGTTAAAGGATTACAGTCTGCTTACGGCAGAGTACAGCGTTGGTTCTCACGGAAAGGGCATAATTGCTTTACTTGGCCCTGATAATATGCCGTATTCTCAAGTGATAGGATTGCTTGAATATTTCAGAAATGAGCTATCTAAAAAGTTGCTTGATTATTATGGTAGATTTAAATAAAGGAGGTTAGCCGTGAGTAAAGAAGAAATTAACAGTAAAAATTCAAAAAAAGATCAAAAAGAATCAACTGAATCAAAAGAAGTTAAAAAGCATTCTCAAGCTAAGGCTAACGAAAAAAAGAAGTCCGAATCTTTGGAAAGCAAACTGCAACACAATTTGACCCAGTTGCAAAAAGAAAAAGATGATTTAGAAGATAAGTATTTGCGCAGTCAAGCTGAAATGCAAAATATGCAAAATCGCTATAATAATGAAAGAGCGCAACTTATTAAATATGAATCACAATCTTTAGCTAAGGATGTTTTGCCAGCAATGGATAATTTAGAAAGAGCTTTAGCAACAAAGGTTGATGATGAAGCATCAAAGCAGCTTAAAAAGGGAGTGCAAATGACACTTGATTCATTGGTTAAAGCCATGAAAGATCATGGAATCAGTGAAATCACTGCTGAAGGTGTAAAGTTTGATCCTAATTTACACCAAGCTGTCCAAACAGTTGAAGCTGAAAATGAAGATCAAAAAGATCATGTTGTGCGGGTTTTGCAAAAAGGTTACTTGTACAAAGATCGTACTTTAAGACCAGCGATGGTTGTTGTAGCACAATAATTGAAAGGAAGCATATCAATGTCAAAAGTTATCGGAATTGACCTCGGAACTACCAACTCAGCAGTTGCTGTTCTTGAAGGAAAAGAGCCAAAAATTATTACCAATCCAGAAGGAAACCGTACTACACCTTCAGTAGTTGCTTTTAAGGATGGAGAAATTCAAGTCGGTGAAGTTGCAAAAAGACAGGCTATTACTAACCCAAATACTATTTCTTCTATTAAGCGTCACATGGGTGAAGCAGATTATAAAGTTAAAATTGGTGATAAAGCATACACTCCTCAAGAAATTTCTGCTATGATTTTACAATATATCAAGAAATTCTCTGAAGATTATCTTGGTGAAAAGGTTACCGAAGCAGTCATTACAGTTCCTGCATACTTTAATGATGCTCAGCGTCAAGCTACTAAGGATGCCGGTAAAATTGCAGGCTTAGACGTTAAGAGAATAATTAACGAGCCAACTGCATCTTCACTTGCCTATGGCCTTGATAAAGATGCTGAAGACGAAAAAGTTCTGGTTTATGACCTTGGTGGTGGTACCTTTGATGTTTCTGTTTTGCAATTAGGTGACGGAGTCTTCCAAGTACTTTCAACTAACGGTGATACTCACCTTGGTGGCGATGACTTCGATAATAAAATTATTGATTGGCTGATCAAGAATTTTAAAGATGAAAATGGTGTTGACCTTTCTAAAGATAAAATGGCTTTACAAAGGTTAAAGGATGCCGCTGAAAAAGCTAAGAAAGATTTATCTGGCGTATCTTCAACTCATATCTCATTACCATTTATTTCTGCTGGTGAATCTGGACCATTACATTTGGAAGCTGATTTAACTAGAGCGAAATTTGACGAATTAACTGCTGATTTAGTTGATAAAACAAAAATTCCATTTGACAATGCATTGAAAGATGCTGAATTAACAGTTAATGACATTGATAAAGTTATTTTAAACGGTGGTTCAACCCGTATTCCTGCAGTTCAGGATGCAGTTAAGAAGTGGGCCGGTAAAGAGCCTGATCACTCAATTAACCCAGATGAAGCTGTTGCTTTAGGTGCGGCAATTCAAGGTGGAGTTATTTCTGGTGATGTGAAGGACGTAGTTTTACTTGATGTTACTCCTCTTTCCTTAGGTATTGAGACCATGGGTGGCGTATTTACTAAGTTAATTGAAAAGAATACGACAATTCCAACTTCAAAGAGTCAAATTTTCTCTACTGCTGCAGACAATCAACCGGCTGTTGATGTTCACGTTTTACAAGGTGAGCGCCCAATGGCTGCTGACGATAAAACACTAGGTCGTTTTGAACTAACAGACATTCCTGCAGCTCCACGTGGTGTTCCTCAAATTCAAGTTACTTTCGATATTGATAAAAACGGCATCGTTAATGTTTCTGCTAAAGATATGGGTACCGGTAAAGAACAAAAGATTACCATCAAGAGTTCGTCTGGTTTATCTGACGAAGAAATTAAGAAGATGCAAAAAGAAGCTGAAGAGCATGCTGAAGAGGATAAGAAGAAGAAAGAAGAAGTTGATCTTCGTAATGAAGTCGATCAATTAATCTTTTCAACTGAAAAGACTTTGAAGGATGTCAAAGGCAAGGTATCCGATGATGATACTAAGAAAGTTCAAGATGCACTTGATGCTTTGAAGAAGGCTCAAAAGGACAACAACTTGGATGAGATGAAGACCAAGAAGGATGAATTGTCCAAAGTTGCCCAAGACTTAGCAGTCAAATTGTACCAAGCTAATGGTGGGGCTCAAGGTGCACAAGGACAGGCTGGACCTCAAGCTGGTAATTCAGGTAGTGGCTCTGCAGGTGAAGGCGAGTTTCATAAGGTAGACCCAGATAAGTAAAGGGTTTATAATTGAATAAATTAGAAAAGAACTGCCAAAAAAGTAGTTCTTTTCTTTTGTAAAGTTAAGGAGCTTATAGATGGCACAAGAAGATTACTATAGCGTTCTTGGTGTTGATCGCAATGCCAGTGATGAAGAAATTACCTCTGCTTATCGTAAACTTGCCAAAAAGTACCACCCTGATTTAAACCATGAACCAGGTGCTGAGGACAAATATAAAAAGGTTAATGAAGCCTACGAAGTTTTACATGACAAGCAAAAGAAAGCACAATATGATCAATTTGGTTCAGCCGGAGTCAATGGTCAAGGTGGCTTTGGCGGTGCAGGTCAAGGGTATAGTGATTTTGGTGGCTTCGGTGATTTTGGTGATATTTTTAATGACTTCTTCGGTGGCGCTACTGGTGGTGGTCAGCGTAGAGCGAATCCAACAGCACCAACTCGTGGTGAAGATTTAGACTATACTTTGTCAATTGATTTTATGGATGCAATTACCGGCAAAAAGACGCAAGTTTCTTACACCAGGAGCGAAACATGTCCGACATGTAAAGGTAATGGTGCTGAAAAGGGTACACACCCGATTACGTGTGATAAATGTAATGGTACTGGCTACATGACTATAACTCAAAAGTCCATGCTGGGAGTTATTCGGCGTCAGACAGTTTGTGATAAATGTAATGGCAAAGGTGTAATTATTGAGCATCCTTGCCAAACTTGTCATGGCAAAGGTGTAATTGATGGCAAAAACACTATTGAAGTTAATATTCCAGCCGGAATTGATAATGGACAGCAATTACGTTATGAAGGTCAGGGTGAAGCAGGAAAAAATGGTGGCCCTTATGGAGATCTTTATATAAGTTATCGCATCAAACCATCAAGAGATTTCGAACGTAAAGGAACTACTATTTATACTACTGTTCCGATCTCATTTGCGCAGGCAACATTAGGTGATGAAATTAATGTTAAAACTGTGCATGGAGAAAAGAAGTTGAAAATTCCTGCTGGTACACAACCTAATAAAGAATTTACTTTACATGGTGAAGGTGTTCCATATTTGCGTGGAAATGGTAATGGTGATCAAATAACTACTGTTCAAGTACAGATTCCGAAATCGATTAATGAAAAGCAGAAACAGGCTTTGGTTGATTTTGTCAAAGCCGGTGGTGGATCAATAACGCCACAAGAAAAAGGATTCTTTGAAAGATTAAAAGAAAAGTTGCAGTAAAAATTAATGCTATAAAATTATGCTCAAAGGGCTATAAATACTGGTGAAAGATTGATACTGACTTAATAATTAAATCCGATGATCCCTGCTGTGTAAAAAAGAAATCAAAAATTATTTGAGACTTTTCAATGAAAATGGAATGTCAGATAAAAATGGCATTATAAGATATTAGTAGTATTATTTGCAAAGTGAACTAAAGGACTAATTCTTCAACCTTGATGGGATTAGTCCTTTAATTTTGATAAAAAGTTTCTTTATCTTAATTAATTTTATAGGTGTTTGGGAATTTGTTATAATAATAAAGATAGAGTAAAGGGTGCAAATTATTTATGGATATTAAAAAATTACAAGATTACCAAAAACATATTCGCAACTTTTCCATTGTTGCTCATATTGATCATGGGAAATCTACAATTGCGGATCGTATTTTAGAACTGACTGATACTGTATCTGAACGACAACTAAAAAACCAAATGTTAGATGATATGCCACTTGAACGTCAGCGGGGCATCACGATTAAAATGAACTCAGTTGAAATTAAATATCATGCCCAAGATGGAGAGGACTATATTTTTCATTTGATTGACACTCCTGGACACGTAGATTTTTCTTATGAAGTTTCTCGTTCTTTGGCAGCGTGTGAAGGTGCACTTTTAGTAGTCGATGCTTCACAAGGTGTACAAGCGCAAACTTTAGCTAATACTTATTTAGCGATTGATGATGATCTGGAAATAATGCCTGTAATTAACAAGATTGATTTGCCATCCGCTAATCCTGAGCAAGCAAAGGAAGAAATAACTGAAATGCTGGGTTTAGATGCTTCAGAGGCAGTTGAAGTTTCAGGAAAAACAGGCCAAGGAATTAAAGAATTGCTTGAGCGAATAGTAAGAGATATTCCTGCACCACAGGGAAATTTGCAAGATCCACTTAAAGCATTGATTTTTGATTCTAAATATGATGATTATCGCGGGGTAGTTTTGTCCGTCAGAATTGAGGATGGTACTGTTGCACCTGGTGACAGAATCAAAATTATGAATACTGGCAAAGAATACGAGGTTACTGAAGTTGGCGTATCAAGTCCACACCCAGTAAAGAAAGAAATTTTAATTGCTGGTGATGTTGGTTATCTGACAGCAAATATCAAGTCTGTTCGTGAAACTCGTGTTGGTGATACCATTACTTCTGCTGAAAATCCGACAGCTGAACCACTTCCTGGTTATCGCCAAATACCACCAATGGTTTATTCTGGTATGTATCCTGTTGATAATTCCAAATATGACGATCTTAAGGAAGCTTTGCAAAAGCTTCAGCTAAATGATGCTGCTCTGGAATTTGAACCTGAAACTTCGACCGCTCTTGGATTTGGATTTCGTTGCGGTTTTTTAGGCTTGCTTCATATGGATGTAGTACAGGAAAGACTAGAGCAGGAATTTGATTTAGACTTAATTATGACCGCTCCTTCTGTTGATTATCATGCCATTATGAATGATGGTACAACAAAGGTAATTGATAATCCTTCTGATTTGCCCTCAGCTGGTGAATATAAGGAGGTACAGGAACCTTTTGTTAAAGCGGAAGTTATGGTTCCAAATGATTTTGTTGGTCCAGTGATGGAACTTTGCCAGCGTAAACGTGGTGAATTTGTAACTATGGATTATTTGGATAAATATCGAGTTAGCGTAATTTATAACATGCCATTAGCGGAAATCATTTATGACTTTTTTGATGATTTAAAATCTTCCACAAAAGGTTATGCCTCACTTGATTACGAAATTACGGGTTATCGGGCAACTGATTTAGTTAAAATTGATATTCTTTTAAATAAGCAAGTTGTTGATGCTTTGAGCTTTATTGCTCATCGGGATGAAGCTCAGAACAGAGCAAGGCAAATGACATCAATGCTCAAGAAACTTATTCCCCGGCAGAACTTTGAAGTTGATATTCAAGGCGCTATTGGGGCCAAAATCATCTCTCGTGCAACAGTAAAGCCTTACCGCAAAGATGTTACTTGGAAAATTCATACAGGTGATCCTGATAGAAGGGCTAAATTGCTTGAAAAGCAAAAGAGAGGTAAAAAGCGAATGAAAGCGGTAGGTCATGTTGAAATTCCTCAAGACGCTTTTATGGCTGTTTTAAAAATGAATGATGATGACTTAAACTCGAAATAAGAAAGAATTACAAAAAGGCAAAATTTATTAATGATTGAATGGCATGAGCGCAAAAATGAAGAACTAGCCCCTGAATTAATTGAGGAATATCAGCTTAGTCCGATTACGGCTAAGCTGCTTTCTTTGCGTGGAATAAATACTGCAGAGAAAATTAACTTTTGGTTTAATGCAACTGAAGATGACTTGGCAGACCCTTACTTAATGCACGATATGAAAAAAGCTGTTGACAGGATAAATCGGGCAATTGATGCAGGAGAAAGAATAACTATTTATGGTGATTATGATGCAGATGGCATAACTGCTACAAGTATCATGATGGAAACACTTGGCATATTGGGCGCAGACGTTAATTTTTTCATACCTGATCGTTTTCGTGACGGTTATGGTCCAAATCTAGAAGAGTATAAGCGAATAGTAGCAGAAGGTACTAAATTAATTATAACTGTTGATAATGGCATTACAGGGGTTAAAGAAGTAGCCTACGCCAAGAGCAAGGGTGTAGATACAATAATTACCGATCATCATAAATTTCAAGATAAAGTTCCTGAAAGCTATGCGTTGGTTCATTGTAACTACCCTGGCCAAGAATATCCGTTTGATGATTATTGTGGTGCTGGAGTAGCCTATACTATTTGCCGAGCTTTAATGCAGGATTCAATGCCAGAATTATTGGAACTGGCAATGATTGGAACAATTGGAGATATGGTCAAGGTTTCCGGAGAAGGTCATATTATCGTTAAACGCGGTTTAAAAATGCTTAACGAAACTCAACGACCAGGCTTAAGGGCTCTTATAAAAAATGCTGGGTTGCAAATGGGGCATATTGATGAAACAGATGTTGGCTTTAATATTGCACCAAGATTGAATGCTGTTGGCAGACTTGATAATGCTAGTTTAGCCGTTGACTTACTATTATGTGAAAATGACGAAGAAGCTGAAAAAATAGCAGATAAGATTGAAGTTCTAAACGATAAACGTAAAAATTTAACAGCTGAAGTTTATCAATCTTGCGTTAATCAGATTAAAAATAATGGTTGGCAAAGAGATAAAACCTTAGTTTTATATAATCCCAAGTTCAATGAAGGGGTTTTGGGATTAGTTGCAAATAAACTGGTTGAAAAAACTCATAAACCAACTATAGTGCTGACTAAGAATGATAAAGGAATTGTTAAAGGCTCAGGAAGATCTGTAGATGGTTTTAATCTTTTTAATGCCTTAGAGCCTTTGAAGGATAGACTTTTTCTTAAATTCGGTGGTCACGATTTTGCGTGTGGCTTATCTATGACTGAAAGCAAAATTTCCTCGTTACGCAAATCATTTGAGGATAGTTTTACTGGTGTTTTTAATCAAAATATACGATATTATGATTGTGAACTGCCTTTTTCTCATCTGGATTTGAAAATTATGACTGAAATCAAAAGGGTGGGTCCTTTCGGAACAGATAATGTCAAACCCCTTTTTAGTATTACTCATCCGAAAATTAACAGCTGTTTTTACATGGGTAAAGATAAAAGTCATATCAAATTAAGCATTAGTAAAGACAATAATAAAGTTGATGTTATAGGATTTAACAAGAAATTCCTTACAAAAATTCTTTTACCATATATAGATCAGTTATTCATAGAGCTACAAGAAAATTGCTTTCGTAATCAGATAAAATTACAAGGAATTATAAAGGGAATCATTTTTGCAGCACCAAAATTAGCAGTTCCAGAACCAGTTGTTGATTTGCGCAATGAAAAGTATGTGATGGGTTTTGCTGACAGATATTTATTATTTGATAAAAGAAATAAAAATGCTGCTTCCAGTCTGTTTGATATCGACCCTGCAAAAATTGCATTGGTAAATGATTATGATAGTGAAGGTGAAGTGGCCGTCTTTCTTGATGTTCCTCGCAATCAAAAAGAGCTAGATTTTGCGTTGAACAATAATTATGAGCAGCTATACTTACACTTTCTTATGGATCAATTACCCGTACAACATTTACCGTTAAAATCTGATTTTGAAATCTTGTTAAAATATGTATATTCTCACCCTGGTCTAACACTGCAAGATTACCGAAAGGTCGGTAAATTTATAAAATTAAATTACGACAATGTTCTCTTTATTTTACGTGTATTCTTTGAATTGAATTTTATTCAATTAGAAGATAATAAAATATTTGGTGTCAATAATCCTGTTAAAAATAAACTGACAAATTCGAAATATTATCAGGCTACAAAGTCACAGATTGCTTTTATAAATGAATTGCGACAAATGCCTAGTCAAAAATTACTAATGTACGTGAATGAGCAATTAAAGCAACATTAATTTTTCTCGCTTTTAATGCTTTTAAGCACAAAATTTGTTAGAATATAAAGGTCAAATAAGCTTTAGAAAGAAAGTTAAGTTTTTGGAGGTTTTTCTTCTTATGGCAAACGATTTTGAGAAACATATTGCAAGTGTAAAGGATTTTCCGAACAAAGGAATAATCTTTCGGGATATCACTCCTGTCCTACAAGATGGCAAATTGTTTCAGGCAGCTACACACAAGTTAGCTGAATACGTTAAAAGTAAAAATGCCGATATAATTGTTGGTCCCGAAGCGCGTGGTTTTATTGTTGGTTGTCCTGTGGCAACAGAATTAGGTATTGGTTTTGTGCCAGCTAGAAAGCCACATAAATTGCCAAGGGAGGTCGAACGTGCTTCTTATGACCTGGAATATGGTTCAAATAGTTTGGAAATTCATAAAGATGCTATTAAACCTGGTCAGCGTGTTGTAGTGTGTGATGATTTACTAGCTACAGCTGGAACTTTAAGGGCGTGTAAACAATTAATTGAAAACCTTGGTGGAGAGTTGGTTGGTTCTTGTTTTTATATTGAACTACCTGATTTAAAAGGAAAAGAGAAATTACCAGGACTTGACGTATTTTCTTTAGTTAAATACCATGGTGCTTAATATTTATCAATCTTGTTTTTTAAGCATGAGATTTAAAAAATAATAAATATATAAAGTGCTCTTAATAGTTAGATTTTTGTAATCTGCTGTTAAGAGCTTTTTTTATGTTTAAATATTACTTCATATTATAAAAACAGCAAATGATTTAGATTTTAGCATAAAACCAAGATTTCAATAAAATAAAACGCTTTCTGAAATATGAAAAAAACTTTGAATTTTGAGTTAAAATTTTTTACAAGATCATGGCAGCTATATATAATGATACAGTATTTCAAAAAAGGAGAATAGAGTAATTTGCAATTAAGAAAAGCAACAATGGCCGATTTTGACCAAATTATCACTATTTTAAAAGATGGAGCTAATCAATTAGCTGAACATGGAGTAAATCAATGGCAAGGAGATTATCCCTCAAAAGGTCAAATTAAAGAAGACATTGAAAATGGTTGGGCCTTTTTAGCAGTTTCTGAGGATAAAGAAACTGTTGGTGCAATTGCTATAGTAGATGGACCTGACCATGTTTACGATCACTTAGACGGTACCTGGCTGTGCAATACAGATAGATATGTTGTTATTCATCGCGTGGCAATTCACTCTCAACATTCTGGTAAAGGTTATGCTACTAAACTTTTACAGGCCGTAATTGATGATATCAAAACTAACCGTGACGATGTTGATTCAATCAGAATTGATACTCACGAAGATAATAAAGCAATGCAGCACTTGATTGCAAAAATGGGCTTCACAAAAGTTGGTCTTTTACATGGCGTTTATCGTCCCAATGAGATTTCATATGTGTATGAATTAAAAAAGTAAAAATAAAAGATTAAATGTTATTTAAATATACAGAAATACTGATTTAAAAGTAAAAAAATTAGACAAAATTGTTTACTTTGGTTATTTTAAGTATTAATATAAATATAACGAATGTAATTTAAAGCATTTGTTATAAACGTACAACCAGTGAAAGGGGGGATTCAAGGGTCAATTAGTAAAATGGTTATCTATCTTTACTATTGGCTCGCCTCTTATTAAATAATTAACTTTCCTGATTAATTTAACTATTTTTTCCTATTCTAAATTATTATACCAAATAGCATATACAAAACCTTTATACCGGTGTGATGGAAAAGTCAGGAACTCATCGGTAAACCTTAAAAAACCTGATTGCGGAAATTTCCGCAATCAGGTTTTTCTTTATTTAAATTTGAAATTAGCGATTCTTCATTATTGGTTGATAGAATAAATCAATAACAATTGCTGCTATCAAGGCTATGGCGAAAGTAAGTAGTAGGTTCGTCCAGTTTATTTTTGTCATAGCTATACCAAATAATGCTAGAATCACAGTTAGTAGCACGTCTCCTAACTGTGTAAAACCAACGGCTTTAGATGGGTAATCCTGCCAGAAGTATTTTTTTGTTCTGGTGATTAAAACAATAAACATAGCACTCAAAACCAGGTAAACATAAACCATCGTTGAGATAGTACCATGACTCCATCCGTGAGTATTAAGATAAGCAATACCAGCAATACCAATAGCTGTCCAGCCGAAAGCTAATGAAAAAGCAATTTTAGCTAACTTAGCCATATTCCAGTTTTCTGGTTTATAAGTGATGTGAGTTCTATCAGTACCAATCATCATTGTCACCATATTATTCATAATTGTGTAAATAACCATAGCGTTTAGCGCCATTGGAATATAGTTGAAGAAAAGGTAGCCAAAAGTCAAAAGCATCGTTAATTGTGCAGTTCTTGCTAGCTTTGTTAAGGACCAGGTAGTCATTCTTTGATATACTCTGTGTCCAGCATCAAGTATTTTTACTATCGAAGACAGACCGTCATTTAAAAGTACCATTTTACCAGATCGTTTGGCCACATCTGCAGCATTAGAGACCGCTATGCCAACCTCAGCTTGCTTTAGAGCGGGGGAATCATTTACGCCATCACCTGTCATACCTACAATATAACCTTTTTTCTGGAAGAATTTAACCATGCGCAATTTATCTTCTGGTAAAACATCCGCAATACCAGCCAATTTGCTGGTATCAGTCTGGTCAGTGAAATCACGAATAGAAATTACCTCACCTTGCAAGTCAACCTGCTTAGCGACTGCAATAGCAGTTTTCTGGTTATCACCAGTTAGCATAATCGGTTTTACTCCCCGTTTTCTGAGTTCTCCAAGAGCTTCTTTAGAGTCGGATCTTACCATATCTTGCAAAATGAAGACACCGGCTAACTTGTCGTCAATTAATAAAGCTACTGAACGTCCGGCACCAAAATCTATTTCTTTTGCCTTTTCGCTAGCGTCTTTATCAATTAGCGAAAGTTGTTTAAAGGAACCAAGTTTAATATTATGACCATCACAGTTTGCCATTGAATAGCCAGTGCTTGAAGTAAAAGGTGTGAAATCTGATGCAGACTTAATATTTAATCCCTGTTTTTTAACATATTCATCAATCGCAGTATCAATGAGTTTTTTGTTTCTTTGATCCGTAGCAGCTGATGCTAATGTTAAAACATCATTATTATTCATTGAACTGAAATTAGTCCACTGACCCACTGCCGTTTTATTTTCCGTGATTGTTCCTGTTTTATCGAGCAAAATCAAATTAAGGTTTGCTGCATCTTGAATGCCGGTTAAATCAGAAGTTAATACTCCTTCTTTGCTTAAACGGGTTGCTTCAAACGAGTTAGAAAGAGCAAATGTAGAGGGCATTGCAACTGGTATTGAAGCAATAAACATCATTGCTAAAAATGGCAGCATGTTAATCAGATTATTTAGGTCACCACCCTTAAAGAAAGAAGCAATGACAATTACTAAGGTCAGAATTCCGTCAAGAATGCATAAATAGTAAATAATTTTAGTTAACAGTTGTTGCAGGTGACCTGGAGCTGCAGAATTATTAATTAAGTTGATTGTCTTACCGGAACGAGAATCAGCACCTGTAGCAGTGACGATTGCTAAACCATTGCCTTCTGTTACAGTCGTACCAGCATAAGCTGTATCTTGTGGATTTTTCCGCACTGTCCTTGCTTCGCCTGTAATTGAACTCTCATCAGTAGAAATTTGTCCATCAATCAGTTTCACATCGGCGGCCAAAACATCACCAGCCTGCATACTGATTAAGTCACCAGGAACTAAATATTTTGAGTCGATATTCAGCCACTCCCCATCTCTTTGAACCGAAATAGTAGGAGTTAATTTGTGTGAAATATTATTCAGTACTTGCCTTGATTGCCTTTTCTTAGAAGCTCCATTCCAAGCAGCAAAAAGGAGCATTAAAAGCACAAATAACGATTGTATCCATTTTCCTAAGATACACTCTAAAAGTAGAGCGGCTTCAAGAATCCATGCTGACAAATTCCATAACTTGGATAAAAATTCTTTAAAAAAGTTGAATTGAGGTTCAGGAACCTCGTTTAATCCATTTTTCTGCAGAAGTTTATCTGCTTTGGCTTGACTTAAGCCAGTAATTTTTTCAGCCATAATTTTACTTCCTTAGTTATAAATACTTAATTTAAAGTAGCATAAAAATAAGACTTTTGCTAGCAAATTAGATATTATCATTTGCAAGTTTGTTTTAATTTTGTATTTAAAATAATTATGGAAAAGTGTAAAATAGGTATAGTAGTGTATTAGTACACCTGAATTTAAGTATTTCATTTTAAAAAATTCGAATTTAATCGCTTTTAATCTAGGAGGTGGAATTCATATCAGTTAAAAAATTTATTGTAGCTTCACTATTAACACTCACAGCTCTATTTTGTTTACCCTTTTTCGTTCACAATGAGATTACAGATTATTTTAACGTTGCGATTCCTGAAACATATAGTTATGCGCTGGTACCAAAAAATACGCAAAAGTATTTTAATGTTCAAGCCTATGATTCTAAAACCGGCAGAAAGCTTCCATACAAAATAAAAAAAGTAGGAGGCTATGATCTAAGCAGGCAATATATTAAAATTGACCATAAAGGCCAGTATGTGAAAGAAATTAAATATGTTTCCAAAAAGGAATTTCAAAAGAAAGTCCATTCCTAAAAGTTAGATAAAAGGAGATATCATGTTCGAAAAATTTTTGATTCCAGTTTATGTCTTTTTTCTGATTATAACTAACCAAATTCCATTAGATCACAATTCTTGGATTGATAGAGCTAATCCTGCTATTCCAGAAGTAACTAGTTATGCTAAAGTCAAAAAAAATACGCAAAATTATCTAAACGTTCAGGCCTATAATCCTGATACTGGTAAAAAATTACCATATAAAATTGAAAGAGTGGGTGGTTTTGATCCAAGTAGACAATATATTAAGATCGACCACAAGGGACAGTACGTGAGAAAAATTGACTATATCTCCGAAAGTACTTACTTAAAAGCAATTAATCAAAAAGACGACTAGCCATAAAAATAGCACAAAAAAAGCCTGCATTATTGCAGGCTTTTTGAGTTTACAGACTAATCTTTGTCAACACTGTCTGGGAATGTAGCTAAGCGCTCACCTTCACCAAGTTCTTCTTCGATTTCAAGCAAACGGTTGTACTTTTCAACACGTTCTGAACGAGCTGGGGCACCAGTCTTCAATTGACCACCGTTAACAGCAACGGCAAAGTCAGCTATGAATGTGTCACCAGTTTCACCTGAACGGTGAGAAATCATGGTGTTGTATCCGTTCTTACGTGAAAGACGGATAGTTTCCAGAGTTTCAGTAACAGTACCAATTTGGTTTAACTTGATTAATGAAGCGTTACCGGCACCTTCCTTAATAGCTTTAGTCAAAAGCTTAGGGTTGGTACAAATGAAGTCATCCAAAACAATTTGAATTCTGTCTTTGTGGCTTTGAGTAAATTTAATCATGCCGTCAACATCGTTTTCATCATATGGGTCTTCAATTGAAATTAATTCTGGGAACTCGTCAAGTAACTTGTCGTAATATTGAGCTAGTTCTTCATCGTTAAATACTTTACCTTCGAAGTGGTACTTGCCGTCTTCTTTGTTGTAGAAGTAAGAAGCAGCACAGTCACACGCAATGGCAATATCTTCACCAGGCTTGTAACCAGCCTTAACGATAGCGTCGTGTAAAGCTTGTAAAGCTTCTTCAGAGTTCTTCATGTTAGGAGCGAAACCACCTTCATCACCAAGGCCAGTTTCGTAACCCATATCTTCAAGAACCTTCTTCAAAGTGTGGTAAGTGTTAACGATCTTTTCAAAGCCATCACGGAATGAAGTCTTTTTAACTGGAGTGATCATGAATTCTTGAACGTCAATACCATTGTCAGCGTGCTCACCACCGTTAATAACGTTGTGGAAAGTTTGAGGCATTTCAAGGTCAGTTCCGCCAAGGTATCTGTATAAAGGTTGGTGACTGTCTTTTGCTGCAGCAGCTGCAGTAGCCATTGATACGCCTAAAATAGCGTTAGCACCAAGCTCAGCCTTGTTAGGGGTGCCATCTAATTCTATCATTACACGGTCAATGTTTGCTTGATCATGTGGATCTAAACCTTTCAACGCTTTAGCAATTTTAGTATTAACGTTTTCAACGGCTTTGGAAACACCTTTACCGCCTACACGACTGCCGCCATCACGTAATTCAACTGCTTCATTTTCACCAGTTGAAGCACCTGATGGAACTTCAGCTTTACCAACAACACCGTTTGATAAGGTTACAAAAGCCTCAACAGTTGGATTACCACGTGAATCATAGATTTCCAGTGCATGAACATTTTCAATGACTGATTTTAACATCTAAAAACCTCCTAAATAATAAATGCTGTACTAATTTTTATAAGTACATACATTAGTGGAGCACACGCTCCATATTTACATCACAAATTTTAGCTTAAGTTTGTGATTATGTAAACATTTGTAACCGATTTCTAATGTTAAAAAATATTAAAAAATTTTTTATCGCTTTTTTTTGGTATTTGATTTATTATTTAGCTATATATTTTTTTAAATATATAGTTTATTTATATAAGGATACACAAATATGGATAAAGTAAAGTTGATAATAGATTCTGGCTCAAACGACAGGGCAAATGAAAATCTGACTGTAGTGCCGTTAACAATGACAATTGCAGGACAAGATTTTGTTGATGACGAAAATCTTAATATCGATGAGTTCATCAGCAGTATGGAGAAAAATACGGAGGAAGGAAAAACTTCCTGTCCCAGCATTAATGATTGGCTAGAAGCTTTAAAAGGAACTAAATTTGCAATAATGTTGACAATTACTAGTGGCCTTAGTGGCAGTTTTTCATCTGCTTTTCAAGCTAAACAGATATATGAAAAAGACCATCCCGATAGCCATGTAATTGTGATTGATTCAAGGACAGCTGGTCCTGAAATTTCAGTCATTTTAGAGAAAATTCGAGAATTAGTTAATAGCAAAACCCGTTTTGTAGATTTAGAACAGAAAATTTCAGATTATAAAACACACACTCATTTGTTAGTTATATTAAAGTCGCTACATAATTTAGCACTTAATGGACGAATTAATATGGCCGTGGCAAAAGTGGCTAAGGTTTTAAATATAGATGTAGTAGGTACTGCCAGTGATGAGGGTAAACTAGAGCCTTTAGCAAAAGTACGTGGAATAAAGCGTGCTTTTAAAGAGGTGCTCAAATTAATGAGTGAAATGAAATACAAAGGAGGAAATTTAATTATAGATCACTGTAAAAATAAAAAAGATGCTGAAAGTTTAAAAGCAAAAATTTTAGCACTTTATCCAGAAGCAGAGATCAAGATTCGCTCAATGAGCGGACTTTGCACGTTTTATGCCGAGGAAGGCAGTTTGATGGTTGGTTTTGACGATTTGTAATTTAATCGTAAATTAAAAATTATTTTTTTACACTTGTTCTATATATAACAGAAATTTAAAAAAGTTGATTTAACCCTAGTTTAATAAAGCTAGGGCTATTTTTGCAAATTAATGAAAGCGTTTTATTATAAAAGTTTGTGAAGTTAAATTCATCTTCAAAAGCGCTTAACATAGTGCTATAATGAAATTAGATAGCGCTTACATCACAAACCAATATAGTGTTGTCTAATAAGTTTTATCAAGTTCTATGTTAGAAAGTGAGAGAAATCAATTT
Source organism: Lactobacillus sp. wkB10 (assembly GCF_000760615.1). Lineage (NCBI taxonomy): Bacteria > Bacillati > Bacillota > Bacilli > Lactobacillales > Lactobacillaceae > Lactobacillus > Lactobacillus sp. wkB10. The sequence continues at coordinate 41,077 of NZ_JRJB01000006.1, forward strand.
GGCATTTGTTGAGTTGATTTCATCGGAGGAATAAAAATGGATATACTTAAAACAGTCCTTGCGATCATTCCTATCGTTTGGCTGATACTTTCCTTGGGTGTTTTTCACATTCGAGGAGATTTGTCGTGCTTAATCGGCTTTGCTTTATCAATAATTCTCAGTATTGTCGGTTTCAAATTTTCGTTTTCAAACAGTATCACTGCCGGAATTGATGGCATAATTATGGCTTTATGGCCAATAATTTATGTTATTATTTCTGCTCTGTTTATCTACAATATCAGTAGAAAATCAGGAGGAATGGATACAATAATGTCTATGTTAACTTCAATTACTAAGGACATGAGATTCTTAGTATTGATCTTAGCATGGGGATTAGGCGGATTTTTGGAAGCCATTGCTGGTTTCGGTACTGCGGTAGCTATCCCTGCAAGTATCTTAATCATGCTGGGAATGAGTCCAATTAAAGCTGCCGTGGTCTGTTTAGTTGCAAACACTGCTCCTACTGCTTTTGGTGCAGTTGGTCTGCCAGTAACAACTCTGGCTAAAGTAACAGGACTGGGGGTAACTGAATTAGGTTACTTAATTGCTATACAATTATTTGTTTTGATGATGCTAGTTCCATTCGTTTTGGTCATGATGACAGAAGGCAAGGGACTTAAGTCATTTAAAGGAAAGGGTGTTTTGGTTTGCACCTTGGTAGCTGGCTTAACATTTGCAGTTCCGGAGATTTTCATTACTAAATATTTAGGACCTGAACTACCATCAATTGTAGGTTCAATAGTTTGCCTTCTATGTTTAGTAATTATTATTAAGAAATACAGCAGTATAGATGAAACTGAGTCTGCTAGTGATGAAAAAGACGATAAAGCTCCTATTTCCACTGCTGAAAAAATCAAGGCTTGGGTACCATTCATTTTGGTATTTTGCTTTATCATTTTTACTTCATCAATGTTCCCAGCAATCCATAATGCATTGGCAAGCGTTAAAACCAGTTTCCACTTTTACAATGGTGCAAATGCCAAGCCGGTTGACATTGACTGGCTGTCATCACCGGGTACTTTAATTTTATTGTCAAGTATCATTGGTGGTGCTATTCAAGGTTTGTCATTTAAGGAAATGTTTTCCGTTTTGACCAGTACGATCAAGCAATTGGTTAAAACGATTATCACGGTTTGTTCTATTGTGGGATTGTCCAAAGTAATGGGCTACAGTGGGATGATTGATGTCATCGCGGTTAGTCTCGTAACTTTGACTGGCGCATTTTACCCAGTAATTTCACCAATCATCGGTGTATTAGGAATCTTTATCACTGGTAGTGATACTTCAGCCAACGTCCTCTTTGGTGAGCTGCAAGTACAAGCTGCCCACGCGCTGAAAGTAAGTCCATACTGGCTGGCAGCTGCTAACATGGTTGGTGCTACCGCTGGTAAGATGCTTTCACCACAGAACATCGCAATTGCTACAGGAGCAACAGGTCTTGAGGGTAAAGAAGGAGTTATTCTTAAGAAAGCTTTGCCGCATTGTGCATGGTATACATTGGTATTATGTGTGATCGTGTTTGCATTAGGAAAAGTGCTTAGTTTCCTATAATTGTTAAAAAATTATCGATAAGCGAAAAAACAACCCTAAACCAAAAGTTTGGGGTTGTTTTTAAATAACCATTAAAAGTAATTGTTGAGATACACTAAAGCAAAAGACAGCTAGAGAAGTAGCCCCGATAATATCTGATGGAAAGTGTGCTTTAAGACTGATACGAGAAATGACAACCATTAGCCAAATTGCAACTAAAATCCATAAAAGTCTATTACCTAATTGTCCTGCAAAAAGTCGCCAGATGATTAAAGCCATAACAGTACTTCCTAGGACATGACCACTTGGAAAACTATAGCCTTCTTCTAAATCTGAATGTAGGATTGGACGTTTTCTGCGCATCCATTTTTTTAAAAAGATACCAATCAGATCAGTAAAGCCCAAAGTGAATAATGCCCAAAAAGCTAGTAAACTTTCATTATTACTGATTAAAAAACTTGCCAGAAATACATCCAAAACAACTAAAAGTTTGGGATCGTTTATAAATGCAATAATCTGCCAGCCGATTCCGTCGCGTCTTCTGATTAATTTATGATGAAGCCAGTGATCAAATAAATTGAAACGTCGTGAATTTCTGACATTAAAGATAAGTAGTATTAGTATTAGAGCAGACAATGTTGCTACCCAAAAGTTAATATTCAAATCGAATCCCTACCTATAATTTGTATTCGATTGTATTTTAACAGTAACGAGATAAAGCGTAGAAATTAAAATCTACTCTTGAGCAAAACTTAAGATTTGTAATTTAAAGGAAATTCAGAATTTGAACTTTACTAAAATTAGTTTTAGCAAGGTAATTACTTTAAAAAAAGCTTGACTTTAATTAAAACCAACTTAAAATTATCATTATCAAGTTAGGGCGTAATTTAGGAGGAAAAAATGAATAATAATCACACTTCTAAGCAAGAGACTGTGGGTGAAGCTATACGTGATATTGCTCACCATGAACATAACTTTGCTTTAGCTGATAATTCTACTAACCATCTTGGTGATCTCGTTATTTATGGCACCCTTTATCTTTTTACACTTTTATTTTCTGATATTTGGTTTGACTGGCTGTTTGTATTGTTAGCAGTTGTTGCAATCATTAGCGTAATCCGTTATCAAAACTTCTTGCGACACAAGGTTGATTCTCAAAAAATGACATTGTATTTTGTAAATACTAGTATGATTTCAACTGGGGTGAGGTCTTTTGTAATCGGAAATGCACCATTACTAGCTCTTAGTATGCATACTCAGGGAAAATTTAACTTCTCCATTTCTTTGCTGGTTGGCTTAATTACTGCTTTGATTGGAACAACTTGTCAATATCATTACCTGACTAATCATCAAGTCATTGACAGGCAAAAGGAATCACCAAGCAAGACCTGCAAAAAAGCTTTTGATTTTAGTATTAAAAGTTGCAAAAAGGGTTATGTCAACCAAGGCTTTTTCTTTGATATTGCGTGTGGTTTTGCACTTTTGGCAAATCATTTTTCTTATAAAGAATTCATCTTAGTTAAATTTGAAGCTTGGCAATTTGTTTTAATTACTATTTTAATAGTATTGGGTACAATTCTATTTCAAAGGTTTTTACACAATAAAGTTGATACAAATAATATAAGTAAAGGCTTTAAGTGGGGTACTTTATTAATGACGGCTGCGCGCGGCTATTTGATAGCCATTGCACCATGGGTTGCAGTGTGTCTGTTCACGGGCAATTCAATCAATTGGTTAGCGGCAAACCTCTTAGGTATATTTGTTGCACTTATTGGAACTGGATTGCAATATAAATATTTACATAAAGTCAGAGTCTTTTAAATGCAGAGCTAAGTATGAATATATTTGACCATGAAGACACTGATACAAAGATAAGCCAGTAAAAGTAATTTCTTTTACTGGCTTTTTTAATATTGAGGGCAGATTTGCCTATAAAGTTCGATTCTATGAAGTTTTAGATAATTAGCTTGAATAAAAAGCAATTTATGCAATAGTGATGTGAACCCAAAATTAGGACACTTTATATAAGCTGCTAACTGAGGACTACCTTCCAATATTCAATCCGAGTTAGTCCTTTTAGTTTGATCCTGATTCTTTTCTTATTATAATACTCAATGTAGTCTCTGATTGCGTCTTCCAGTTCATTCAGATTTTTAAAACTTCTTTTCAAATCCATAAAAAATTTTCCGTTTAAGTATGACAAGTTAGGCCATCCAGTGCTGGATACCTGAGCGAAGCCTGCCTTAACATGTCTATAGCAAGTTTAAGAATTAAGCAACGAAATAGTAAAGGAAATAATCTTATGGATACAACCGTCAAGAATAGGCGTCAAGTAAGTCTTCTGTCCCTTGATATTGAACTCTATCGCATTTGAATACCAAATATGATTGGGATAAAATACACTGAAGTTTGTTTTAAGCAAGATCAGATTGGCAAAAAACAAAGTAAAGGAAAAAGAATCAAACAGTTTATTAGCAGCTTGATTCTCTTTAATTCACTCCTTATCAACACGATCTGACAAAGAACTATTTTATATGAAATAAAATATTTGTAAAGTTGTCAGAAGACTGTCCGATGGCAACTGACTATTTGCCCAATTGTTTCTTATAATTACCTTTAGTTTGATAAGAATAATCATGCTTTATTTTGTTTCTTGTATAGACAGAGAAATATCCCATATTGTAATATGATTTCATTATATGTTTGCCATAAATTTTTCTTTTGGATAACCAAAAAGAACCAACTTCTTGATAATGATAGTTAAACTTATTCAAGACATAATAGGGTCTGCCATTTTGCTTATAGCGCGTGACATGTAATTTTTTATATCCTTTTTTATTCAAGCTACAAAGGACTTGACCATTTTGTATAAATGCATGTTTAGTAATCTTTATATGATTCCATTTGTTATGCCCTTTATATTCGTACCAAGTACCTCTTAGTTCTGTGGGAGTAGCATTATGCCCTACATATTTGGCCTCTACTTTTGAAGAAAAGACCAGTCCAGTTGTTACTAATATTAATATAGAGACTAATATTACCAATGTTTTCTTTAATTTCATTTTATTCTCACCTTCCGTTAAATTTTATCACTGAAATAAAACGCCAGCAATTTATAATTTTATAATAATAAAGCCTGATTCAAGCGTCTTTTTATAAATTTATCCGTATTGATTCGACTTATAAATTTAGCCCTCAGACTCAAAATTTTTATAAACTTATAGAACTTTATTCCTTGTCAAGCTAACGTTTTAGATTCTTAAAAATATTTCAAAATACTTGTTTTCTTAGGTTCCAAAGGCAAATGTCCTGATTAGAAGGGATTAACAGCAAACTTTAGAGATTTAAGATAAAAATTATTGAATTTTTAGGTGCATTTCATAGTTGAATATGTGTTTTAATGCGTAATGTGATAGCAGTTAATGATGAATAAAGTTGTTGATTTGACTTTTTTTAATAGGGCTATAGAACCAGTCATAAAACAAAATTTTAGAATAAATGGACAATTTAAGATTGATAGAAGTAGTAAGATTTTTTTCAAAAATAGTAATTTGATTGATGATGAAAACATCTAATTGTGTTTTTAAATAAATAAATAACCACTCCGAAGATTTGTTCTCTAGGGTGGCTATTTTACGGTCTTAAATATGAACTTTTTTATTTTTAAATAAATTTTAATCAAAATCGAATATAAAAATATAAATGTTTTATTCAAAAATAATTTTGTTTGCTTTTGTTAAAATTGTATGTGATACAATTACGTAAATATTTTTATTAGGAGAATTCTAACTATGAAATATATCAAAAAGCCAATACCTGTAGAAGCTTTTCAAACTAAAAAACCAGTCGATATAAAAACAAATGAAGGTGTAATGCATGCCAATGTTGGTGACTGGATATTAACGGGCATTGATGGTGAAAAATGGCCGGTAAAAAAAGATATTTTTGAAAAAACATATGAAAAATATAAAGAGTAAATTTTTAATGTTGGCGATGAAAAAAAGATTTCCTATAAGTTTTTGAATATTTAACCTTCTCGTAATTGGGATCCTTTTTATTATGCTCATTTTTTGAACTCTGACTAGATTTGATTCTAGGTTTTTCATTGTTATTCATGTTTGTCCAATTAATATTTTCACTTGAAATTAATGACTCACATCTTTCTATCAGAGTTTTTAATTTATCTGTATCAGGATCATCGTAAATACCAGCTGAATATAAATACATTTGTCTTTCTCTTTTTAGTGTTTCGCAAATGAAACGATATTGAATCCAATTGTCATGAAATTTTTTAAGTGACGATAAACCTTCCAAAAAAGTTATTAACGCGCTAAAAACAGAAATAACAGTTAAAATATAATGAAATTTTAATACAAAGGAAGCTAGAACAGGTATAGAAGCAGAAAAAAGTAGTGCGAGCACTTTACATGTGCAGTAGTACTTTTTTTCTTTTTGGCTTTTTTTATCGTACCAATCTATCTGATTAGTCAATCTTTCTTTATCATATGTGCTAAAATCCATGATATTCCTTTTCTAAATAAAATTTGTGTACAAATATTATACCAATAACCTAATATTTATATTTTAATGAGCTTATACAATTATTTTATAGCTTATATATTTTGCACGCAACATAAAATTTGTTTCTATTTAAAATATAATGTTGTAAAAATTAAAAACAAATGTTAAGCTACGAGATAATTTAGATAAATTTAACTACATTACTCATGGTACAACTAACCACATCATTTCATGATTTTTCACAAAAGAGGGTGAAAGAATGGATACTTACTTAACCAAAAAATCTGCAATTAAAGAATCAATTCCAACAATTTTCGGCTATATTGGCATAAGTACGGCTTTTGGAATTATTGGCAAAGCCAGTGGCTTTTCTACTTTGGAAGTTTGTTTGATGTCTATTCTGATTTATGCCGGATCCGTTCAATTAACCACTCTGAATATGCTGGTTGCGGGAAGCCCAATAGCTTCAATTGTTTTAGCCGCTTTCTTGGTCAACTCTCGAGTAATTCTTATGAGCACGACTGTAGCAGGTTATTTGAAACAAGAAAATTTAAAAAGAAATATTTTAATAGGAACTTTTCTCACCGATGAAAGTTTTGCTCTAGGTATGAATAAAATTAATTATACAAATGACAAGTTAAATTTTACTTGGTTTAATACGGTAAATATAGTTTCTTACATAACTTGGCAAGTTGGAACACTTTTGGGAGCAGTGTTGGGCAATTTTATCACTGATCCTAAAAAATTAGGGCTTGACTTTGCTATTGTAGCAATGTTTATTGGTTTGCTTTATTTGCAGGTAATTGGGGACAAAAAACTAAATAAAGTACTCCAAATAATTGTGATATTGATTTCTTTTGCACTGACATATTTACTGACAATTATTTTACCTGCCAACTTAGTGGTAATAGTCGTAACCTTAATTGGTTGTAGTTTAGGAATGGTAATAAAGCATGTCTTCTTCTGAATACATTTTAACGACAATCATTTTCTGTGGAATCACTACCTTGTTATCTAGAGTGATACCATTTGTCTTATTGAAAAAATTCACCTTGCCGCCAAAATTAGTTGAATTTTTGTCTTTTGTTCCTATAGTAATAATGGCTGCTCTTTGGTTTAGCAACTTATTAATAGCAAAACCAGGTCATTTGCCTCAACTTAACATGCAGTATGCTTTGGCTTCACTGCCAACATTTATTTCCGCTATTATTAGTAAGTCTCTCTTAATCATTGTGATAGTTGGTATGATTTCACTAGCAGTTCTTCGTTTAATTTAAAAAACGAATGATACAGTGTAAATTAAATACTAAAGTCATTTATCTTGTTATCATTTTTTATATTTTATAAATTTTTTTGTTGTTTATTTATAATGTAGATAATAAGAAAAATATGTAAAAAAAAGGCATTGTGTTATATTGTTCAATGCCTTTTTGTAAAACAAAAAATATATAAGATTATTTTCATAGTAATAATAAACGAAGGATGCAGTTTATTTTTATAAAAATAATAGAAAATTAAAATTAGTAATTAATTTTAAAGTTGGCGAACATTTTTATATGCTATTGACGATTTTTTCGATATTATCATATTGATGTGTTTTATATTCATCAAGCATATAGGCATAAGTTTTTGCAGTTATTGTCATGTTTGAGTTTCCTAAACGTTATGAAATGGCATCTAAATCAATTACTTTACTGGTAGGATAGAGAATGCAAAAGGTCATAAAAGTGTTGTATTTGTGTTACTTCTAAGAAATCTAAATTCGAACTGTGATCTCTTAGAGGTTTTTGTTTTTTTAAATATTTAAATCTTATTTTTTACTTAAGCCAATTAATTCTATAGTAGACAATATAACTTCTCCAGCAGTTAAATCAGCCGTTACTTTGCTGACTTGACCTTTTTCAGTATCTTTGCCTAATATTTCGTTTAAATTATCATCAGAACCATCTTCTGATATTAAGTTACCTCTGCCTTTTATTGGCCGTATGACATATCTTCCGGGTTTAATATCAAGTCCTACTAACCATATACCAGCACTTATTTTTGTTTTATATGTATATTTATCTGGTGTTGGTGTGAAGCTCGTAGACTCTATCCAGTCTAACTTGATTTTGTCATTTTTTACTAAGTTGGTAGTAAAAGAAGTTAACTGATCTCCCTTATCATCGTTTCCTAAAATAACGTTAATAGTGAAATCGCTGTTAGATAAATTGCCACTGCCCTTAACAGCTTTAATAACGTATCTGCCTGGCTTGATATCTCTACCGACCTTATACTTACCAGCGCCTAAAGTAACTGCTTTAGCTGTGTTCTTCACTGGTATAAATTTGGAAACCTTTTTGGAAGCATAGTCAGAAAGCTTTTTCCTCTTTTTTACAGGAGATGGTTTTATTGAATGAGGTACGGTAGTTTTGTGTGTTTCATCATGACTCTCGGCTTTATTTGAAGTTGATACAAAGAAACCACAAATTAAAACTAGTATTAGTCCCCACACCCACCAACGTTTCACTAATGGCTCATTTGATGGATTTTTACTTGGTGTTGGTGCTTCTTTATAATCTTTTCTATTTTTTAATTTTCTTTCACTAATAATAATGTAAATAACAAATATTATTAGTGCAATTACCCATAAAAATTTCATTTGCCTTCTCCCATTATACTTGTATCAATACATTTATAATTTACCATTTTTATAAATGTCTTAAAAGAATAAATTTACATATGTTTTCAAGTACTATTGAATATTGTATTCTACATGGACAACTTTTCTTAAAATTTTTTCCGGATTATTTTTGTTTAAAACAATCGAATCATAGTCATTATTTTCAGGAAATAAGATAACTTTATTTCCAACGAGCTTTACACGTTTATTCGTAGCCTCATCATCTATTAAAACAGCTGTCAAATCAGCATTCTCAAAAGTTGGTTTTCTTACAAGGGTTATTAATGATCCGAATGGAACTAGAAGCTTCATGGAATTGTTTCAGCAATATAGCATAAACAGCTTATTAGAAGGCATATGGTCAAAAGCGTATTTTAAAAGGTATTTTAATAAATCTTCCATCGTTTACTTTTGATATCACTGTACATTAAGTTACGTATAACATCAAAACGCTATATAAGAAATTACAGCCTGATATTGTAAGACTGGTTAAAAGCAACGAGGGAGGATAAAATTGCTATCGTCGATAATGAAATAGAGTTAAGTAATACTAATCATATTGAAATACAATAAGCTTTTAAGTTAAACATTAGTTTATTAGAAATAAAAGAGCAGTTTTTATAACTGCTCTTTTATATTGGATTCTGAATTACTATAATTAAATGGTTGGCGAACATTTGGCGATCACATAAATTAAAAATACTAATATATCAAGCTTTAAAGCGATATATAAAAGGAGAGTACAGGATTTGAACCTGCGCGCCAAGGAAAAACTTGGTTCGCCGGATTTCGAGTCCGGTGCATTACCACTCTGCCAACTCTCCATAACGAATAACATTATACCTTAACTGAAAATTTTTTCAACTTGCCATTTTCTTCTAAATTGAACAAGTGCGTGTTTGTTGTGTATTTGCTTAATGTAATATCGGAAAAAGCAATTAAATCAGTATACACACTAGATAGCAATATTATTCTTTTAAATCACCGATTGTCTTGAGATAGGTTTTGATTTTTTGTTCTACAAACTTGATATTATCGTCAATTTTCTTTTCCTGTTCATGTAAATTATCAAGCTGCTTAAACAGTAAAACAAGTCTATCAGGTATAGTTTGGTCACCCTCATAGCGTAATTTGGTGTATTTTTGCATTTCTTTAATACTCATACCAGTCTTTTTTAGGCGGGAAATGAAACTAATCCATGCTACATCTTTTTCAGTATAGATGCGACGATTATTTTCATCACGATTTGGGAAAAGTAATTTTTGCTTTTCATAATAACGCAGTGTGTCAATTGAAAAGCCACTAAGTTTCGAAAATTGACCAATTGAATATTTCATTGTAGTTCCTTTCTAAAAAATCACAGCCAGATAAATGATACATCGTCATATTTTACCACTACCAAAAAATTTTGAAATAGTAGTTGACATGGACTAAACTCCAGCAACTATTCTATAAACCGTTAAAAAAGTTTACAAATCAAAAAGGAGAGAAACTATGAAAAATGATGAACGTTATCAAAAAGGTTTAGTAAATTTAGAAAAAGTTGATCAAGAGGGCGGCAAATCAGTTATTGATTCACTAGCTGGTTTATCTGAAGATGTAGGGCGCTACATTATTGAATTTGCATTTGGTGACGTATACGATCGTGGTGTCCTGGATCTAAAGCAAAGGGAAATGATTACCATTACAACTTTGCTGACACAAGGAGACACTGAACCGCAACTGAATGTTCATATTAATGGCGCTTTAAATGTCGGCTTAACGCCAAAGGAAGTAATCGAGACATTTATTCAAACTATTCCTTACGTGGGATTTCCGAAAGTGCTAAACGCGATTAATGTTGCTAAAAATGTATTCAAAGATCGTGGAATAGATTTCACGCAATCGAATAAAAGTGAATAAAGTCATGACTAAAACTAGTTACTGTTATAAGTAAACTAGTTTTTTTATCTGAAGCTGATATAGTTCGTGTTTTTATGACTATACAACAAGCTTGCATGAATTTAATTGTAAGTTAATTTTTGAGTTAAAGAAGTGAAATATGGAAAGTTCATTATCTAAGCGTGCAGCTGTTATTGACACAATTCCAACAGTTTTTGGCTATTTAGGAATTGCGTCCGCTTTTGGTGTGATTGCTCGCTCAACAGGTTTTTCGACTATTACAGTAATCATGATGTCAATCATAATCTATGCTGGATCAGCACAATTTACCACTGTTAGTATGCTAGTAGCAGGTAGTCCGATTGCTTCAATTATTTTTACTACATTTATGGTCAATTCAAGGATGATTTTAATGAGTACAACGGTGGCACCGTACTTTAAGAAAGATAAACTGGGCAAAGGTATTTTAATTGGCACGCTTTTAACTGATGAAAGCTTTGCTCTAGCAATGAATAAACTTAATTTTACAAATGACAAAATGAATTTCAGTTGGTTCAATACTGAAAATATGATTTCATATAAAACTTGGGTATTTGCTACAGCGATTGGTGCCATACTTGGCAACTTTATTAAAGATCCAAAACAACTAGGTCTTGATTTTGCAAATGTGGCAATGTTTATTGGTTTGTTATATTTGCAAGTAAACAATGATAAGTCTTTAAATAAGCTGTTACAAGTAATAGTAATTTTACTGACAATGTTGTTGACCTATATTTTGACAATGATTTTGCCACCCAGTCTGGTTATTATTGTTGTAACTCTTATTGGATGTGCATTGGGGATGGTAATAAAACGTGTCTTCTTCTAACTATTTGTTTTTGACTATTATCGGATGTGGACTTGCAACTTGGCTATCGCGGATACTTCCCTTTGTTTTATTAAAAAAATTCACTTTACCTAAAGCAGTGGTTGAATTTCTATCTTTTGTACCGATAGTTATAATGTCTACTATGTGGTTTTGCAATTTATTCACCGCTCAACCAGGTCAATTGCCAAAAGCTAACCTTGAATATCTTGTTGCTTCAGTGCCAACTTTTATAGCAGCGGTTATTAGCAAATCACTTTTAGTAATTGTTATTGTTGGGGTAGTTTCTTTAGCTTTATTACGATTTTTTATTTAGTGAAAGATCGATCAATAATTGTTTTATATTTCTGTAAATTTGAATTAAAAAAATTGTGAGTTATACTAATAAAAGTTGCTAATTTGTGCAAAAATCAAATTGGTTCTTAAGTTAAATAAATATTTTGGTTGAAGTGAAAGACTTTCAAGAATTGTTCTCAGGTTTGGGTTGCCTGGGCAATTATGAAAGTCTTTTTTTGTTTGAGAAAGTGGGATTGCAAATGCAATTTTTAGGAATGCTAGTTGTTATTTTGTTTGCTACCTTAATAGGCGGACAATTCAGTGCAAGGTTAAAATTACCAGCCGTTGTCGGTGAGTTACTAGCAGGGATAATAATAGGGCCGGCAGTTTTTAACCTGGTACAACCTAGCGAAATCATCAAAGTTTTTTCAGACATCGGTGTGATTTTTTTGATGTTTTTGGCAGGTCTTGACTGTGATATTAAAACACTAAAAAAGCTTTTACGTCCTAGTGTATTGGTAGCTGCATTGGGCATGATAGTCCCAATCGTTACCGCCTATGCGACAGGTATTTTCTTTAATTTTTCACAGGTTGAAAGTTTATTTTTAGGATTAACTTTTTCTGCAACTTCTGTTTCAATTTCGGTAGCCGTTTTGCAAGAAATGGGACACCTAAAAGGAAAAGAGGGCATGACAATTTTGGGAGCAGCAGTAGCAGATGACCTGTTGTCAATATTACTTTTGAGCATTGTTAGTGGACTAACAGGTGTTTCTGAGCAAGGCTCAAGTATGGGAAAAAACTTTATTGTGAGCCTATTTATTCAGGCAGCCTTTCTTATATTATTAGTTTTTCTTAGCGTTTATGTCATACCTCGGTTAATCGGTTTAAGTCAGCGTCTGACATTGCCTGTTCCAGAAACTTTGGTGGCAATGATTATTGTATTACTGTCTTCTTGGGGAGCTGAGAAAGTGGGACTTAGTAACGTGATCGGAGCTTTTTTTGCCGGCTTGGCTCTGAATCATACCTCAGCACAGAAAACGCTCAAGAAAAATTTTACCGTGATTAGCTACAGCAGTTTTATTCCTGTCTTTTTTGTCAGCATTGGTTTAGACATGAGCATTAAAGGAATATTACACGACTTTATTTTATTTATTGTTTTGGTAATTGGCGGTGTTTTTTCAAAATTGGTTGGCGCAGGCTTGGGAGCAAAAATTGCGGGTTTTAGCAATTCAAGTTCTTTGTTAGTTGGGAACGGAATGGTTTCGCGTGGTGAAATGGCACTCGTTGTCGCACAAATAGGTTTGACTAATCATTTGCTAGCGCCAGCAGTGTATTCAACTGTGATAGGAGCAATTATCATGACAACTGTAATTTCACCATTTTTACTCAAATGGTCAATAATAAAAATGGATAAAGATAAGTAAGGCAAAAACAGACAGTTAACATCGCACATATTCATCGATTTGAACTACTAGTTAAATTTCTTAAGGTAAACTAAAAGTTATGTTAGTATTAAAAACATGTTTTTTTAACTTAGATTCAAGTAGAAGGTAGGAATGTCTGATGAAATTTCAGCCAAAAGCTGATATTTTTAAATTAAACTGGTACATTAATCAAATTCGTGGTTGGAGTTTTAAAACATATCTCTTATTAATGCTGGGGATTGGTACTATCATTGGGACAACTGTTGCGTCCCCAATTGATCAAATTTCATTATTGACAATGGTTGCTGCAATTTTAGGTTTCACTTGTACTCTTGCTATCACCAATGCCAGGCAAATAAATGGCATTTTAGGTTTGACTTCAGCTGCAATTTACATTATTGTTTCCGTTTATGCCCAAAATTATGCCAATGTAATTTTACAGGTCATATATATTTTTATTTTGGATTTACCCGTATTGCTGTTGCCATCGTGGACTAAAAATGCTGAAAAACATGTTCAAGGTTTAAGCATGTCTAAATGGTTTATGACACTGCTATTTTTTGGCATCATTCTATTTTCACTTTATTTCATGGATACAAAAATTTTCATTAGTCCAAGACCTTTGATCGATGCAATGGCTGGTGCTATTGGGATTACGGGTTCACTGCTTTGCACATTACATTTTCGCGAGCAATACTATTTTTGGACTATCCAAGGAATACTTTCAATTATTTTATGGGGTGTTACCGCGTTTCAAGGGGATGCTAATCTAACTTTATTTTTAACATACATTTTGTACCTAACTAATGATCTGTTGGCATTTACTGACAAACACACTCATTGGTTTCATTAACAAAAAAGAAGTCTTAAGAGACTTCTTTTATTTTTTCAAATGTTCTTTGACAATTCTGCTTAAGATCTTAGTTGCGCCTTTGCCTGCCTTGTCATCATAATATGATTGATAACGGGTATCATTGTCATAAGCATTCACAATACCTAAATGAATTTTAGTAGAATAATTCGGCATAACAATTTGCAACCAGTGTTGGTGATTTTTAAAAATATTATCACTTAAGGCAGCTTCTTTGGTGGGATCTTTGACAACTTTTTGTAAATCTCTTACCAGATCTGCCTCTGTTTGTTTCATTTTATTATATTTTGTTTCAGTAAATTCGTTAGATTCAGACATAATTTCCTCCTATAATCTGTTTAGATACTGAAATAACTATAGCAACTTTATCTTGAAAAATCATGGGTAAATTAATTTTAGTGAAAAACCAAAATTTTAGCTAAGTATAATTGGTAAAGCTAGTCAAAAGTCAAGAAATTCAGTAAATAAAGCGCTATAATGAAGAGAGAGGCGAATTAATGATCACTTTTGTTTGGGCGGAAGATAAAAAACACCAAATTGGTATAGATGGACATTTACCTTGGAGATTGCCTGCAGATTTACACCATTTTAAAAAAATAACATATGGACATCCAATTATCATGGGGAGAAAAACTTTCACTAGCTTGCCCCATATCCTTCCAGGACGTACGCATGTTGTTTTATCAACTAGTCAGCAATTAAAAAAGGAATTTGATTCAAATAAAAGAGTTTTAATAATACCTTCGATCAGTGAATTACAATGCTGGATTCACAAACATGAAAATCTAGAAATTTGTGTTATTGGGGGTAACTCTGTTTTTAGTGCTTTAAAAAAGCAAGTGGATTGCTTAGAAAAAACTGAAATAAAAGCTACTTTTACAGCTGATGTGACAATGACCAAGCTTAATTATAGCGATTTTAAGATAGTAAAGAGGTCATTTCATCAACCTGATAATTTAAATTCTTATCCATATGAATTTTTAACTTATATGAGAAAGGAGAAATAACATGAAACAAGTTATTGCTTCAACTGTAGTTTTAATAATTTGCATATTGACTTTAATTAGCAGTTTTTTTCTGGCTGAAAACTTAAATCACAATTATTGGTGGCAGGTAATTGGCATGGCTATTGTAACTTTTGCTGTAGGACAATATTTTTTAAAAATAATAAAATCATACCAACACAAATAAAAAATAATTTATTTTTTGGTTGACAGAAGATTTCTTAGATGTTAAATTAATAAACAATTAAATAATTAATACATCTTGAAAAGCAGAGTAGCTATTATTTTTACTAATAAAGAGAGCTGACGTTTGGTGAGAGTCAGTTAGTAAGGTGTAGTGAACATGGGCTTGAAATGATGACTGCTAGTGATATTTAGCTAGTGGCGGAGTTGCATCCGTTAGCATTGCAAGCTATTGTTAGATAGCTGTTGAGGTTTATTACGTGAGTAATAAACAAATTAAAGGTGGTAACACGAAGCACTCGTCCTTGGTTTAGGATGGGTGCTTTTTTTATTGAAAAATTGGGAGGTTTTTCTAATGACTAAAAAAAGTCGCAATATAATTATTGGAGTAATTGCAGCCATTGTAATTGTTGCTATTGCATGGTTTAGCTTTGGCAAAAAGGGAAGTAGCAACCAAAAAGACCATGTTGTTACTGTAGGTATTGTAAGTGAATCTAAGCCAAAAGAGGTTATTTGGAATCACGCAGCAGCTTTGGCCAAGAAAAAATATGGCATAACAATTAAAATCAAGAATTTCACAGATTACAATCAACCAAATAAAGCAGTAAAAAGTGGTGATATAGATCTAAATGCTTTCCAACATTATGCTTTTCTTAAAGCTTGGAATAAAGCCAACCATGGTGGATTAGTGGCAATTGGACGCACCGATATAAATCCAATTAGGCTATATTCAAAGAAATATCATAAATTGAGCGAGCTGCCAAAAGGCGCCACAATTGCTGTTCCGAATGACGCAAGTAATGAATCTCGTTCCTTACTCGTTTTGAAAAATGCTGGATTAATTTCATTACGCAAAGGTAAGGCTCTTGTGACCGTCGCAGATATTGTGAAGAATCCTAAAAACATCAAAGTTAAAGAAATTAGTGCCGATCAATGTGGACGTGTGATTAATTCAGTAGATGCAGCAGTTATTAATAATGACTTTGCTCGTCCTGCAGGTTTAGGTGAAAAACAAACAATCTTTGTTGAGCCGGTAAATAAAGACTCTTACCAATGGATAAATATCATTGTAGCTAAGAAAGACCAAGCAAAGAACAAGGATTACCAGGCAGTAGTCAAATGTTATCAAACCGCTGAAACGAAACGTATACAAAAGAAATATTATGGAAATATGACTAGAAGTGCTTGGGACATTAAATTGAAGTAAAAATTTTAATGATCGGAGAAGATTGTAATGGGTATTATTGATTTAGAACACGTTAGTGTAGATTTCCCTGATAAAAAAGGAAAAATTGTACAAGCAGTTCATGATGTTAGTCTAACTGTAGAAAAGGGTGATATTTTCGGAGTTGTAGGCTTTTCCGGAGCTGGTAAGTCTACTTTAGTCAGAACAGTCAACCTTTTACAAAAACCAACAGCTGGTAATATTAAAGTTAACGGAACCGATTTTGTCAAAGATGGCAAACAGGTGATATCTAACAAAGATTTACAACTGGCTCGCAGAAAAATTGGCATGATTTTTCAAAATTTTAATTTATTAAATGAAATAAGCGTGGTTGACAACGTGTCCTTTGCCCTAAAACATTCTGGATTAAAAGAAAAAGAAATTAAGGAAAAATCATTAAAATTATTAGATTTAGTGGATTTAAGAGATAAAGCAAACTTTTATCCGGTGCAACTTTCTGGGGGTCAGCAACAAAGAGTTGCGATTGCCCGTGCACTTGCAAATGAACCGGACATTCTAATCTCTGATGAGGCTACCAGTGCGCTTGATCCCCAAAATACTCTTCAGATTCTGACACTGCTAAAAAAGCTCCAAAAAGATCTTAATTTAACTATTGTCTTGATAACCCATGAAATGGCGGCTATTAAGAAAGTTTGTAATAAAGTTGCTTTAATGCAGTCTGGACAAATTGTTGAAAAAGGTAGTTTAAGAAATGTTGTACTTCATCCTAAAAATGACCTGACTAAAAGTTTTGTTGGTGGGTCATTGGAAGTGATCAACACTATGAAATCTCTTAATATTGATAAGCTTGATAATGATAATGAAGCTATTTATCAACTAGTATATAGCATGGCTAATGTTACTAAAACTATCATTGTCGATTTATACCGTGAAGTAGGAGTTGAAGCCAGTATGTTGTATGGCAACGTTGAACTGCTTGATGATGAGCCAATTGGTACATTACTAGTTCAAGTTAAAGGTGACAAGGCAAAACAGCAGGAGACAGTTGATTATTTAAGAAAAGAAGAAGTTGCCGTCACTCGTTTAAACGAAAAGGGGGATCTATATGAGTAGTTGGTTTAGCAAAGTCTTTCCCAATGTTGTGCAATTAGGCTGGCTAGGAGACACTGGCTGGGGTACCAGCATTATTCAAACTCTGTATATGACTTTTTGGGCCGGAATTTTTGGTGGCATTTTAGGAATGATTTTTGGTATCGTTTTAGTCCTAACAAAAAGTGACGGCATAAGGCCTAATAAGTTTTGGTTTAACATTTGTGATAAAATTGTTTCAATTTTTAGAGCTATTCCATTTATAATTTTGCTAGCATTTATAGCTCCGGTAACGCAAAAAATCGTAGGTACACAAATCGGTATTCAAGCCGCATTAGTTCCTCTTACACTAGGCTGTTTCCCATTTTATGCACGCCAGGTTCAAGTTGCATTAGAAAGCGTTGACCACGGAAAAATTGAAGCAGCACAAAGCCTAGGAGCTACGATTTGGGACATTATATTTAGTGTTTACTTAAACGAAGCTAGATCCGAACTTGCTCGCGTCTCTACCGTGACAATTATCAGTTTAATTGGCTTAACTGCAATGGCAGGAGCTATAGGTGCTGGTGGACTAGGTAATACTGCAATTTCATACGGATATAATCGTTTTAATAATGACGTAACACTTATTGCGACAGTTTTAGTTATTATTTTAATATTTATTGTTCAAGTCATTGGTGACTTTTTTGCCAACAGATTGAATCATCAAAATCGCTAAAAATTTTAAAACAAAATAAAAACAACGAGTTAAAACTCGTTGTTTTTTCGTATTTAATTGTAGAGTTACTTAACTGCGTCCTTCAATGCTTTACCAGGCTTGAATGCAGGTACTTTTGTTGCAGGAATGGTTAAAGTTTTACCAGTTTGTGGGTTTCTGCCTTTTCTAGCTGCACGATTACGTACTTCAAAAGAACCAAAACCTATGATTTGAACTTTTTCGCCTTTAGCCAAGTTATCCTTAATTGATTCGATTAAAGCATCGATAACTTTTTCTGCATCCTTTTGTTTAAGATCTGTCTTTGCTGAAACTTCTTTAGTAAGTTCAGACTTGTTAATTGAAGCCATAATTCTTCTCTTTTCTATAAAAAATATTACACATTCAATGCTATTAAATAGTTTGCATTTTTTCTATACTAATCCACCTAAAGCATTGTGTCGCTTGATATTCGGCAACTTTTATTATTTTAGCACACATATAGCAAGCTTCAACAGTAAAAAGCTAAATGTTACGTTAATTTTTGCTGTTTTAACAAGCGATTGACCATTTGCAGGTAATTAAGGTAAAGGGGTTTAAACCGGGAATGTTTCTCCTTTTGCCATGGCTTAGGTTTACCACAAAAGTGTAAAATTGACGTGTTTTTCATAACCCACTCAGTGTTGATTTCTCCCGTGCTTCTTGTTAAGTAAACTGAGAAAGCTCTGGCATCGTAGTTCCAGCGTGTTTCTGGAATTTTTAAAATATCTTCGCCATATAGATAATTGAGAATATCTTGATCTGGCAAAATTAAAGTATCATGATGCTCTTCAATTGCCTGAGTAATTTCTTCAATTTTAATTTTTGTACGCATTTGATCTAAATCCATCAGCATTATTCCAGAGTTAAAGTATCCAGTTGATGTACCCAGTCTGATATTATTGATTGAACTCATAATGTCCGTTAATCCCTCATGAACTGAAGCTGCAAACATTTTACCTTCAAGGTCTAACTCCCATAAAGGCACTATTGAGTTAATAACTAAAATGTCAGGATCAAGATAAATAATTCGATGTAAATCTGCTGGCAAAATTTTACTTGAAAGTAATCTGAAATACATTTCTTTAGGATAATCATGCAAGTTGAGCAATGAATCAGGGAATTTAATATTCTTATTCATAGTCAAAGTGGATACCTTAATTCCTATTTTTAGCCCAAATTTTTTTAATTTATTCAGAGCATGCTGGTTAATATTGTCGTAAATTAGCCAGACATGAAACTCTTCAGTCATATTGTTCAGCCTAAGGGAATACATCATAACTTCGAGTGGTTTGATATAGTTTTGGTCTATTGTGACCAGTATTTCGATTGATTCTTTTTGCGACTTTTTCATGAATTTCTTCCTTTAATAACATTATTATGTTTTCACTATTTCTTAGTATAAAGCAAAAGTATGTAACGTACCTCATAATATAAGTTATGAAAATGATATATCACAAATCAAAGACGTAAATTAATTGTTTCGATTTTGTAAAAGAAATTATTTATTCAAAGTAGTAGAATGTATATAAATAAGTTTTTCAATAATGAGGTGTCAAAATGAAGAAAAAACTTTTGTTAAGTCTAGCTGGAATTGCATCTTTGACTTTGGGATTAAGTACCACTAAACCAGTTTTGGCTGCCGAAACTGATGCAAATTCAACTAATCAAAGTCAGACTAATAATACTACAAAGGGAGATTCGAATACGTCAAATACTACAGATCAAAGTAAAACCAATAATGGACAATCCAATACAACTAACAGTACAAATAAGCCTTCTACAACAGATACGACAAAGAAGCCCAAGAAAAATAAAACTAATTCAAATAATGCAATAAAATATTTAGGCAAAACTGTCAAATTAAAGAGAAATGCCTATATATATGACAGTAAGGGTAAAAGAATTAAAAACAAAAAACTGAAAAAAGGAACAATTCTTTCGGTTATCGGTTTTACTACAGTTAAAAATAAGAGTTATCTGCAAATATCATTAAATGGCAAGAAAACTAAGAAGAAAGAATACGTAAAGCCAGGTAATGTAAAACTTTTTAAAGTTGCCAGCTATAAGGTAAAACGCAATGCTAAAGTTTACGATGGCAAAGGCAAGCTTCTGGTAAAAGGAAATAAATATTCATACGTTAAAAAAGGTGCAACAGTTTTTGTATATAGTACTAAGAAGATTAAAGGTAAAAAGTTAGTAGGAATATCTGAAACACAGTTTTTAAAATGGTCTGATTTAGTTCATAAGACTGGTAAAGCTGTCATTAAATAATTTGGATTTTGTTTTTCATAGAGGGCACATAAATGACTGATCCTGTTTTAAAAAGAGTAGCTGTCAGAAAATATACGACTGAAAAAGTTGCTCAAGATGATATTGCTAAGTTGATCAACGCTTTTCAAGCATCTCCTTGTGGCATGCACCAAACTGACGTGATGCAGATGATCGTGGTTGAGAGTGAAGAATTATTAGCACAAATAGAACAAGTTACAAGTAACGCTTGTTATAATGCTCCTTTATTATTTGTCATTAATGTTAAAAAGAATAATGAATTTGGTGAAAGAGACGCATCTGTTGCCGCAGAAAACATAATGGTAGAGGCTGCAGAACTCAACTTAGGTTCGGTTTATTTAATGAATGCAGCTAGTGTACTTAATTCTGCCAAAAATTTGGAAGAAGAGCTAGGTGTTCCGGAGAATTTTGAAACCTGTGTCATTGTTGCCTGTGGACATGCTGCAGAACATCCTAATGATGATAGATCTAGCAGGTATAAGGTTACAAGAAAATAATATTATTTTATAGTTTTGTATTAAACTTTAGCCATACTTTTATTGATGAAGCGTGCTAAAGTTTTTTATTTTGCGCAAAATATTTAATTTATTGCAACACAAATGGTTTATATAAATGTTACTTGGTATAATAGTTATGTAAGCGTTACATTTATTTACTTAAGGAGCTAATTACATGAAAAAGATTATTAATGATCCAGCAAATGTTGTACCTGAAATGGTCAAAGGTATGGTCAGATCATATCCACAATTTATTTCCCAAGTTAAAGATACCGAAGCTGTTGTGAGAGCAGATAAGGATTCAATGACCGGGAAAGTAGGTATTGTCAGTGGGGGAGGTTCAGGACATGAACCTACTCATGCAGGTTTTGTAGGTAAAGGGATGTTAAGTGCAGCAGTTTGCGGTCAGGTTTTCACATCTCCAACTCCAGATCAAATTTACGAAGCAATCAAAGCAGTAGATCAGGGGCAAGGTGTTTTTCTAGTTATAAAAAATTATTCAGGGGATGTCATGAACTTTGATATGGCAAAAGATATGGCTGACATGGACAACATTAAAGTTAAATCAATTGTTGTCGATGACGATATTGCTGTAGAAAACAGTACATTCACACAAGGAAGACGTGGAGTTGCCGGAACCTTGTTTATGCATAAGATTCTGGGAGCTATGGCTCAAAATGGTGCAAGTCTGGACGAAATTGATGCAGCAGCTAAAAAAGTTTTGCCTAATATTAAAACAATTGCTGTAGCTCTATCGGCTGCTACTAACCCCGAAACCGGTAAACCTGGTTTTGTATTAAAAGATGACGAGATCGAATTTGGAGTTGGCATTCATTCAGAGCCTGGCTATCGTCGTGAAAAAATCAAACCTGCTAAAGACTTAGTATCTGAATTAGTGGGTAAGTTAAATAATGAAATGCATTTAGAGCAAAATAAAAAGTATGCTGTTTTAGTTAATGGCATGGGTGCGACTCCTTTGATGGAACAATATATATTTAGTAATGATTTGCTCGATAAATTGGCGGAATTTAATGTTAAACCAGCTTTTATCAAAATTGGTAATTACATGACATCGCTTGATATGGCTGGTATTTCACTCACAATTTTTGAGTTAGCTGACGAAAAGTGGCTTGATTATCTTAATCAACCAGTTGAAACGATAGCTTGGTAAAAGAGAGGGAAATAATATGGGATTAACGGTTAAAAACGTAGTTGAATGGATCAATAAATTTGCTGCAAAAATTGAGCAGAATAAGCAATTTTTAAGCGATTTAGACACTGCAATTGGTGATGGGGATCACGGGTTTAATATGAGCCGCGGCATGATTGCTGTCAGTCAGAAACTGAATTCAGAGCCAAAAACTATTACTGATGCCTTTAAACAAATTGCAATGACTCTTATTTCTACTGTTGGTGGAGCATCAGGTCCGTTATATGGTACAGCTTTTTTAGAAATGGCCAAGAAAAGCGCTACTAGCGATGATATTGGTGAATTACTGGATGCTGCTTTAGCTGGTATTAAAAAACGTGGCGGTGCTGAACCAGGAGACAAAACGATGGTTGATGTTTGGTCAGTGCTTGTACCTGAAGTAAAAGCGCATAATTTAACTCAAGAAAAAATTGATTCTGCTGTAGCTGCAACTAAAGATTTAGTTGCAAAAAAGGGGCGTGCTTCATATTTGGGAGAGAGATCAAAGGGTCATGTTGATCCCGGCTCGCAATCTAGTGGCTATCTCTTTGAAGCTTTATTGGAAACAGAAGGTATACTATGAGTTTAGGCATTACGTTAGTATCACATGTTCCTGAAATATCTATCGGATTGACTAAACTTTTAGATCAGGTTGCAAAAGACGTATCAATCACAACTGCTGGCGGAACAAATGAAGAAGATATAGGTACCAGCATGGACAAGGTTTTGCAGGCTTTTTCTGACAATAAAGCCGATGAGATTTTAGCTTTTTA
This sequence comes from Lactobacillus sp. wkB10, assembly GCF_000760615.1. Lineage (NCBI taxonomy): Bacteria > Bacillati > Bacillota > Bacilli > Lactobacillales > Lactobacillaceae > Lactobacillus > Lactobacillus sp. wkB10. The sequence goes on from NZ_JRJB01000006.1 coordinate 64,092, forward strand.
TGATCTTGGAAGTGCCAAAATGAATCTTGAACTGGCGATGGAGATGACTTCTAAAAAGATTCATGTGTATGATGTAGCTTTTATTGAAGGTGCATATACTGCTGCTACTTTGATTGAAGCGGGCGTTGATTTAACTGAAATAGAAAAGCAACTTGAACCCTTAAAAATTAAGAAATAGGTTTAAAGCTTTAATTTAAAAGACTTTGCTAAAAATAACAGTTATAAAAATATAACGGACATTTTTAAGAAATTAAATATAAATGCTATATAATCAAAGAAATTAAATAACAGTTTCTTAAACTTTTTTTGAAAATTATTTTATTTAAAGAAAGTGTTTACACAAGCAAAATTTTATAATATATTTTGTTAGGGAGTAATTTACTACTAAACATTATTTGAGGCTTATGCAGCCTAATAATCAAAGTAGGAGATTAAAAAATGAATAATAGTTTAACAATGCAATTAGTGGGAGAGTTCATTGGAACTATCATCTTAGTATTGCTCGGAGATGGCGTTTGTGCCGGTGTCAATTTGAACAAGTCGAAAGCAAAAGGCAGTGGCTGGATCGTTATTTCTTTTGGTTGGGGTTTTGCCGTAACTTTCGGAGTATTTTGTGTTAGTTGGCTTTGCCCAGGACATTTTAATCCGGCAGTGTCATTAGGAATGGCTATTGCAAACAAATTGCCGTGGTCTTCAGTTTTACCATATATGCTAGCTCAAATTGCTGGGGGTTTTATCGGTGGCATTTTAGTTTGGCTAACCTATTTTCCTCATTGGGAAGAAACTACTGATCAAGAAGGCATTTTAGGTTCGTTTGCCACAACGCCTGCCATTAGAAACTATGCTTGGAATTTCTTTACTGAAGCGATTGCTACATTTGTTTTGGTGTTTGGCTTGTTAGGATTAACCAATACCAAATTGGCTCCAGGATTAAACCCATTACTGGCAGGATTTTTAATTACTGCAATCTGTTTGTCCTTAGGAGGACCAACTGGAATTGCGATTAACCCGGCTCGTGACCTTGGACCAAGACTTGCACATCAGTTTATGCCGATTGCCAACAAAGGTGGTTCTGACTGGGCTTATAGTTGGGTTCCAATTTTTGGACCACTTTTAGGTGGTGGAATTGCCGCATTTTTGTTCAATGTTATTGCTTAAACTAAAAAAGTTCATGACTTAAAAAGTCATGAATTTTTTTGCTTTTTTTCAAAGGCGCATTCTTGAAGTACGTTTAGTATACCCATTTTTAATTTTTTTGATACTTGACATTCTAAAAGAAGTCCTGTTAATAGAATCAAGCAGCTAATAAAATGCTTGTTTCTTTTTCTTTTACTTTGTTTTCAGCCAATCGAATTTTGGTTAGCAGATTGTAGAAGTTGGCATAGCCAAAAACTATGCTCTCAATGTAAAGCCGTTGGCTAAAACTTTTTGAAGTATGCAATAATTGCTTTTTGTAGCGTGTTCTGAGAATCTGAACCACTTCATATTTGTCGGTCTCAAGACAAATAAAATGCAAAGTGCGTTCAACGCCATTAAACTCGTCGAAGGCCAGATGTTCTGGCAAATAATCATTGTTCCTATTAAACTGATACGAACAGGAGCTTGGCATTCTTTGCACCATATAGACAAAAATATTGTTTTCCCAGTCTGTGCTGCTCATTGAGCGATCTTCTGTTAAAGCTCTGAGTATTTTAAACATAGCAGGCTGGAAAATACAGCAGTATTCCTACCAGGTCATATTTGGCCGTTTGAGCGTTTCTTGAAGGTGCGACAACAGATTCTCTGCTTAAAAAGTATAATAATAACTGGCACTGACAGCAGGATAGCGGATTTTAGTTTTCAATCGGTCATTGTGCCGCTGTTCCTGTGAGCGAAAGAAGGAAACTGGACTGCAGTAAGACAGCTTGGTAAACTTTTTGCTTATGGTCGTTTAGCCAATTGGAAAAAATAATCTTCAAAAACAATGTTTTGATCTTTAATATTAAGAGTAAATTTAATCTAACTATTGAAAGAGGACATGATTCAAAACTTCTAAAAATATTGAGTGATGTTAATATTTTATTACAAGAAGCAGGGGAAAGATGTCCCTTTTTATATAATAAAAAACCTATTAATAGCTTATCACAAGGATAGAGCATTAACAGGATAAATTATAGAGCCAAAATTATTTATATTCCTCTGGTTTAAAATGTCGCAGTATTTCAATCCCTTTGCGCTGATACTTATTAGGTATAAAGCTTTTTCTCATTGCAATCTGCATGTATGCCCACAGTTTTTGACCCGGTTTTAACCGAATGACATGAATATCAGAAACCTCTTTTAAGCTGCTTTCCATAGCAAGAGCAATACCTACATTGCGTTTAACTAATTCAATCATCATTCTCATCGTAGTAGCAGTGTATGAAATCTGTGGCGTAAAATCGCCCAATTTCGCTTCCTGCTCCAAACATTCTCTAGTTAAATAGCCTCTTTTGCGAGCAACAAACTTGCGGTTGCGCAAGTCGGAAGCACTAATTTGATGGACATCCCGCCATTTGTCGCTGGTACTGGTAATAATAACTAGTTCAGTTCTTTGCAAATTATGAATAAAATATTCAGGATCATTAATAGGAACCATCCACGAATATATTGCTACATCCACAGTGCCATCGGTTAAGTCAGAAAATGCGTTAGCAGACCTTTCAATTCTAGATTCAATTAAATCGGTAATATTTGCTTGATAAAATTTTTGAATAATATCAGCAATGTAAAGGCTACCAGCTTCTCCAGAAAAGGCAAGCCGAATTTTCTTGTCACTGGCATGCATCACATCATAATTGATGCTTGCGATGTCCTGCAAAAGTATTTTCGCTCTTTTATAAAGCAAGTCGCCGGCATCGGTCAAAGTTATTTTACTTTTGCGATTTTTTTGCAATATTAGTGGATCATCGAACTTATCTGCCAACCGCTTTACTGCCATGGAAATTGTGGGTTGAGTAACGTCAAAGAATGCGGCTGTGGTCGTATAGTTACCAGTTTCGACTAATTTACAAAAATATAATAAGTCTTTTTCATTCATGAGTACTTCCTAAATAAATAAAATTTATAAATATATCTGATTAAATTATATTAAATTTAACTTTAATGTACAATAACAAGTTGCTGCAATAGACCTTTGTATTATGAAACTGAACTATTTCCTTTAAAAAATTTAATTAGACTTAAAAAGTTGGTCAAGATATATTTACGTTAAGAAAAGTTTATAAGAAAGTGATGGTGAAAAATTTGATCTACGATTCAACTCTCAAATGGGACACCGTTTACGACGTAATTGTAGTCGGATTCGGTGGAGCTGGCGCTGGTGCAGCAAGATTTGCGGCAGATAACAATGCGCACGTTCTCCTAATTGACTCAGCTCCCGAAGGTCATGAAGGTGGCAATACCAGGTATGCTGGTGGTGCTTTTGCTTGGAGCGATAATTTTGATGATCTCCGTGAATATTACAAGCAAACTTATTATCCCTTTAAGTATGATCCAAAAGATTTAGACGCTTTTGTCAATAATGTTTTGAAGATGAGGGAGTACTCTCAAAAATATTTTGGCATTGAAGCACAATACACCGGCAGAAGGCCTCAAGGAGAATATCCGGAATACAAGCATGCAGAAACTATGCGCTCACAAAGCATGACTGCTGGTATGTATAATGGCGGATTCTGGAAATTATTACGTAAAAAAGTTTACGAGCGTTTAGATAAAATCGATGTTTGGTTTGAAAGTCCTGCACAACATTTAATTCAGGACTCCAATACTAAAACCATTTTAGGTGTGCAAATTAAACATCAAGGTATAAATAGAAATGTGGCTGCCAGAAATGGTGTAGTTCTTTCATGTGGTGGCTTTGAAAATAATCAAGATATGGTACAAACGTTTTTAGGTCAAGGTTCTTTAGCTCCAATCGGTACTTTGTATAATCAAGGTAAAGGAATTGATTTGGCAGTTGAAGCTGGTGCTAGACTGTGGCATATGTCCAACTATGACTCACATGGTTTTTCTTTAAGAGAAGGCGAGCCCAGAGAAAAATTTGCCTATATGATCAACTGGAAGAATTTATTTAATGGCAGTATTTTCGTTGCTGGCGATGACGGCACACGGTATTACCGTGAAGACGAAGAGGATCGTCATGGATATAAATACAACCATGGCAACTGGATTATGCAGCCTAACCAAAATCATCCACATATTATCATGGATCAAAGACAATTTGAGCAACTAGCTAATGATGATTCAGATAAGGCTGAACAAATTAAGAGCCTGATTACCTATGCAATAAAAGCAGAAAGTATTGCCAAATTAGCTGGCAAGATTGCCGCACCAAAATTAGCTGAAGCTGTCAGTGATTTTAACTTTTTAGTCAATGAAAAAAAGCGCGATATGTTTTTAAATCGTAAAATTGAAACAATGCGTGCTTTTGGGGCAGGCCCATATTACGCTATCCCAATTCGTCACAACATTCTGCATACACATGGTGGCGCTCGTCGTAATGAAAATTGCGAAGTTTTAGACATGGAGAATAATGTTATTCCTCATTTATATGAAGCTGGAGAATTAGGAGATATTTTTGCTACTAAATATATTGGTGCAAACAGTATTGCTGATTTGCTAATTTCTGGCAAAATTGCAGGAGAAAATGCTGCGTGGCCAAAAAGAAAAATGGCTGAAGTTGATGTAGTTACAGGTGCTTCAGAAAACCCTGATCTAAAATCTGACGCTCATGCTTCTTCAACTGATTTTGAAGCTGGACCTAATCAGGGAATTGGAATTAGTGAAAATGGCATTAATGATGTCCCAATTGTGGTGCGCGTTACGATGTCAGGTGATAAGATTTCTCAAATTGAAACACTGCAAGAAAAAGAAACTCCTTATTTGGGAGGTAAAGCAATTCCCGTTCTGACTAATGAAATGATCGAAAAGCAAACTACAGAGGTTGATGCGGTCAGTGGCGCAAGTACAACTAGTGCTGCTTTTAAAGAAGCTGTCAACCAAGCAATTGAGAACGCTGAAAAGCAGTAAAGAAGAGCAAAAATGAAAATTAACGAAAAAACTAAGTGGAATGGTGTGTATGATGTAGTCGTTTTAGGTTTCGGTGGAGCCGGAGGCACAGCAGCTCGTTTTGCGGCAGAAAATGGTGCTCAAGTCTTATTAGTTGACGCTGCTCCTTATGGTCATGAGGGTGGTAACACCCGTTATTCAGCACAGCATGTTGCTATGGCACATGATAGAGAGAAGATTTCTGAATATTATGAGCAGCTGGCAGCGCCATATAATTTTGATCAGAAAACAATGGCTGCTTATCTTGATGGCTTTATTAATATGCCACAATATTTTAAAAAGTATTTTGGTATTGAACCTTTTATCTGGTCACGTGATAATCAACCGGGTGACCATTTAGCAAAGAAAAAGAATTTATGTGAGTATCCTGAATATCGCGGTTCTGAAACCTTTGATTTTGCACTAGTTCATAATCAAGACTTTGATGCTGAGCTATGGAAAGTAATTCGAGCTCAAGTAGTCAAAAATGCTGCCAACATTGATGTCTGGCTTAATTCCAGAGCAGAGCATTTATTGCAGGACAAAGCAACTGGTGAAATAGCTGGAGTAATTATTAATCGTAACAAGAAACAATATTATATTCATGCTCGCAAAGGAGTAATTGTTGCTACAGGTGGCTTTGAAAATAATAAGCAGATGCAGCAGGATTACCTGCACGTCACAAAATTAACCCCGCTGGGCACTCTCTATAATAAGGGTGACGGGATTAAAATGACTGCAGAAGTTGGAGCAAAAATGTGGCACATGAGCAATTATGAGTCATTAGGCATCGTCCCCAGCTACGTAATTGCTGAAGGTGAAAATGAGCGTGGTCGGCAAGTTAGCGGTTGGCAAAATGTCAAATCAGGTGCGATTTTTGCGGTGGCAGACGACGGCACCCGGTTTATGCGTGAAGATGCCAAATTCAGACATGGTCACATAGCTGAACATGGAGACTATCTATTGCCTCACGCTTACGACAATGCTTGGTTGGTCTTTGATAATCAGCAATATCAAAAGTTTGTCTTAGAACAGAAACAAGGAAAGCTCAAGTACGGTAAGTTCTTTGACAAGGTTGTTAGTGCCGGTTCACTGACTGAATTAGCTCAAAAAATGAATGTACCGAACGCAAATCTGGAAAATACTGTTTCGCAATTTAACGAGTTTGCCACTAAAGGCAAGGATCTGGAATTTGGTCGTGCACCTGAGTCAATGACCAGTTTCGATTTAAAAGATGACGTCCATGCAGTTAAATTGGCCCCCGCAGTGCTTAATACCCAAGGTGGACCAGAACATGATGAGTTAGCCCGTGTGCTTGATGTCAACAATCAACCAATCAAACGTCTCTACACAGCTGGTGAGCTTGGCGGAATGTGCGTCAATCGTTATCAGGGCGGTGGCAACTTAGCTGAATGCTTGATTTTTGGCAAAATTGCTGGAGAAAATGCTGCCAGGTTAGATCCAATTGAGGATTCGATTAATTTAACGGAGAAGTTGCCGCGAATTAATGATCTTTTGGATGGTGAAAAGGACGATCAAATTGAGCTGGGACAAAATCAGTTCCTAGGATCTTCTGAAGCAGGTATTGGCGGCAGGATTTTGGTTCGCGTGACCTATTTTGATAATGAAATCAAAAAAATTGAAGTACTAGAAAATCATGAAACGGAAGGAATTGGAGCTGTAGCCATTGACCGTATACCCCAAGAAATGGTAAGCAATAATTCTACCGACGTTGATGCAGTTTCAGGAGCTTCTACCACAACTAATGCTTTAAAGGAAGCCGTAAATGCGGCAATTAAGAAAGCACAAAATAGTTCTAAAGGAGAATAAAGAAATGTTAGATAAAATTCAATGGAAAAAGTGGGTTTTGCCACTAGCTATCGGCATTGTCTTATGGCTGTTAACTCCATTAAAACCAGCGGCAATTAACGTTCAAGCCTGGCACCTTTTCGCCATATTTATTGCAACTATAATTGCTTGTGTGACTAAACCATTACCAATGATGGCAACTACAATAATAGCGGTGGTGATTGCCACATTAACCGGTATTTTTAAGATGGAAGAAGTTACTGCCGGTTTTGGTAATTCCACCGCATGGATGGTCGCTATGTGTATGTTTATGGCGGCCGGCTTTATTAAATCAGGGCTTGGTAAAAGAATTGCCTACTTCTTTGTCAAAACTTTTGGCAAGAGAACTTTAGGTTTGGCTTATGCCTTATCCCTAGTGGAAACTGTTCTGGCAGTTGGTATCCCAAGTAACAACGCTCGTGTTAACGGTATTATGTACCCAATTATTGATAACTTATCAAGAGAAATGGGTTCAGATCCTAAAAAGGGAACTGAGCGTGACATGGGTTCATTCCTTGTCTTTACAGAATACGAAGTTAACATCGTTACTTCCACAATGTTTTTAACTGGTTTAGCCGGAAACATGGTGGCATTAGGGATAGCAAAGACGCAAAACGTTACCATTTCGTGGATGCAATGGTTTGTAGCTGCAATTGTACCGGGCATAATTTCCTTAATATTAGTACCTTTTATTCTATATAAAATTTATCCGCCTAAGATCAAAGAAACACCTAATGCTCATGCTTGGGCAAACAAAAAGTTACAAGAGTTAGGCAAAATGACGGCTGCAGAAAAAATCATGGGTGTGGTTTTTGTCCTGTCGGTTGCATTATGGTTAGTAGGTTCTAAGTTTGGCATTGACGCAACTTTGGTCAGCTTTATTGCAGTTGCATTACTATTGGTATTTGGCGTCATTAATGTTAAGGATATTTTAGGTCAAAGTTTTGCTTGGAACATCTTGACTTGGCTTTCAATTATCATGTTGATGTCACAAAAATTGATGACTTTGGGCTTTTTCCCTTGGTTCTCAAAGACTTTAGGTAGTGCACTTCATGGTATGAACTGGGTTTTAGTACTGGTAATCTTATTCTTGGTTTACTTCTACCTTCACTATTTATTTCCAAGTGTTTCTACACAAATTTCTGCTCTTTATGCAGGATTTCTCTCAATTGCGATTGGTGCCGGAGTGCCACCTATGATGGCAGCGTTAATGTTAGCTTTAGACGGTTCTTTATACTTGTCAACTTCAAGCTATTCGGCAGGTCCTGCTGCTTTGCTTTCTTCAACAGGCTATGTTTCTAACAAAGATTGGTGGAAACTAAGCGCCATAATTGGTGTTGTACTTAACATCATCTGGTTAGGCGGCGGTCTGATTTGGACTAAAGTTATCGGCATGTGGTAATAAAAAGGCTTTGAATTTTTGGTTCAAAGCCTTTTATTTTTGTCACAAATTGAGCTTTTAGATTTGTAGCTTGTTAGTTTAAGGAGTCTAGTTTACTATTATTACTATACTGAATAAAAAGGAAGATCATAATGAAAAATTGGGCTGTAATATCAACTTGGAGCATGTCATACGATGGGTTGTTAAAAGCAAGCAGTATGTTGCAAAACGGTGAGAGTGCAGGGGATGCAGTTGAAAACTTAATAAAGAAAGTTGAATCTTATCCTCTTTATAAATCAGTAGGTTATGGCGGACTTCCTAATGAAGATGGAGTTGTTCAGATGGATGCCGCCTTTATGAATGGTGATACTTTAGCACAAGGTTCAGTAGCCGCTATTGAAAATGTGAAGCATGCTGTTTCTGTAGCCAGAAAATTGAGTTTAAATAAAACTAACAGCTTTTTAGTCGGAGAAGGCGCCACTAAATTTGCTATGCAAAATGGCTTTGAAATGACTAACATGCTGACAGAAAGAGCAAAAAAAATATGGCAAAATAAGGTAAAAGAGCAGTTTAAAACTGGACTGCATCCCTATGATGGACATGATACTGTTGGAGCAGTCACACTTGATAAAGCTGAATCGATGGCTGCAGCGACATCAACTTCAGGCTTATTTATGAAAAAAGATGGTAGAATTGGTGATTCACCGTTATCGGGTTCTGGATTTTATGCTGACAGTCATATTGGAGCAGCCACGGCAACAGGCTTAGGAGAAGATATTTTGAAAGGTTGTCTTTCATATGAAATAGTTCGCAGAATGGCAAAAGGTCAGTCTCCTCAAGAAGCTTGTGACACAGCACTTTACCCATTTTGTGAAGATTTAAAACAGCGCTATGGTCAAGTAGGGGAAATTTCTTTAATTGCTTTGAATCGAAAAGGTGAGTGGGGAGTAGCTACTAATGTGGAATTTCCTTTTTGTGTTGCTAATGAAAAACAAAAAGCTCAAATTTTAATGGCCAACCCTGGAAAAAATCAAAAGACTCAAATTGAGCCTATTTCACAGTCTTGGTTAGATGATTATCAAAAACAAATCAATGCTCCGGTCGAGTAACGTTTAACTAAAAGAAAGAAAATAAAATGCTAAAAGAAGCGTGTGTTGAAAATTTTTATAATATTCCTCATGTAATTAAGGCTGGCGCTGACAGATTAGAGCTGAATAATGATTTGGCGTTGGGTGGCACTACGCCCTCCTATGGCGTAATAAAGAAATCTGTCACTTACGCTGAGAATTTTAAAATACCGGTTGTCATAATGATTAGACCTAGAGGTGGAGATTTTGTTTATAGTGAAAATGAAATCGACATAATGGCTGATGACATTGAAGCGTCTGCCAAACTGGGTGCTCAAGGAGTGGCTTTTGGATGTTTGACCACCAATAATCAAATAAATAGAATTCAAATGAAACATCTAATTACACTAGCTCGTTCCTTAAACGTTGAAGTCGTCATGCACATGGCTTTTGATGACATATCAAATGATAAACAGAAAACAGAATTAAACTGGTTAGCAGATCAAGGAGTCAAAAGAATTTTGACACATGGTGGAAAATTAGACAAACCTATCTTGGCAACAATACTCCATTTAAAAGAAATAATTAAATGGGCGAATGATCGTATAGAAATTTTGCCAGGTGGAGGCATCACAACCGAAAATAGAGATGATATTGCCAAAAAATTGCAGTTAAATGAACTTCATGGTTCGAAAATTGTTTAGACATAAAAGGACTAAAAGTTATTTTATCTTGAAATATCTTATCAGGTTTAATATGAAAAATAATCGTTAATATCCATTCAGTGCTACCTTCTCTGACTTTATTCTTAGTTTGCTTTTTGATTGCGGTTTTAGATTACTGAAATAAATGTATGATGCAACCTAGCTTATTATGATTTCAAAAACATCCTTTGGTATATTATTTTTTCAGGCAATTTCACTGATTTTTCAAAATTTTAGTTGACAGAAAATAAGACATTGATTAAAATACTATTAATATTGATAAAGCGAAGAAAAGATAAGTAAGCTTACAAGTAGCGTTTAAGAGAGTCCTGTTGCTGAGAACGGACCGTGATGGCAAGCTGAAAGTAACTTTGAGCTATATGGTGAATTTTAGTAGCTATTATTGGGTACACCCATTAACGTGTTAGCGTATCGCATTCTTGCCGTACGTGAAGTGACTATGCTATTTGTCATTTTTTGATTTATAGTGCAGTAATATAGGTGGTACCGTGCTAAAGCACCCTTGATTTTAAATCAAGGGTGCTTTTTTATTCCCCAAAATAATCTAGCCAACCCTTTATCATTATTAAATTTATCTGTAATTCTGTTTAGGAGGAATTGTAATGGAAGAAATTGAGCAAGATGTTAATACAAAGCCTTTAACATGGAAACAATATTTGGTAGTAGCATCATTGTTGTTTGGGCTGTTTTTTGGTGCAGGCAACTTGATTTTTCCGATTCATTTAGGTCAGCTTTCAGGAGCAAATTGGGGAATAGCTACTTTTGGGTTTTTGGTAACGGCAGTGCTTTTACCTTTACTAGCCGTTTTAGCTATTAGCGCAAGTCATGCAAAAGGAGTTTATGATATTGGCAGGCCACTGGGTAACATTTTTGCTCTAGTTTTCATGGTTCTAATCCATTTAACTCTGGGACCCTTGTTTGCCACGCCTCGTACAGCAAGCATTTCATTTTCAGTCGGTTTGCAACCAGTTTTGCCGAAATCTGCCACAAAGCCAGCACTCCTAATATTTTCTGCAATATTTTTTATTTTAGCTTTTATTATTTCGTATAAGCAGTCTACGATTTTGACAAGTATTGGGAAAATTTTAAATCCATTGTTTTTGCTATTGCTATTTTCGGTTTTTTTATTGGCAGCTATTTCACCCATGGGTGCTGCTAAAAATCAAAGCATAACAGCAGCTTATCAAAGCGCTCCTTTCTTCAATGGCTTTTTAGAAGGCTATAACACAATGGATGCTCTGGCTGGATTGGCATTTGGCTATACAATTGTTTCGGCGGTAAGGCAGCTGGGGAAAACTTCTGCTAAAAGCAATGCGAAAGTTACAGCTAGAGCTGGTGTGATCGCTACAAGTGCAATTGGTATTATTTATATTGGACTAATTTGGGTAGGTGCAACTACTTTAAATCATTTTAAAATTTCCGCTGAAGGTGGCACTGTTTTTAACCAAATAGTTACTTATTATTTGGGCAATTTTGGTCATGCTTTACTTGCTACACTGGTTACACTAACTTGTTTAACAACTGCTGTAGGCTTAATAGCCGCTTTTGCACAGGACTTTCACCGTAGTTTCAACAAAATCAGCTATCATGGTTGGTTGACAATTATGACTCTTGTTTCTTTCATCACAGCTAATTTTGGCTTGGATACAATCATTTCCTGGTCAACTCCAATGCTAATGTTTTTATATCCTATTGCAATGGTTTTAATCATTCTGTCAATTGCGAGTTCGTTATTTGATCGTGATCCAATTGTTTATTTTTGGGGAATAGTTTTTACATTCATTCCTGCAATCTTAGACATGATTGCTTCTTTTCCTGCTGTAATTAGTCAACAGTCATGGGCATTACAGTTAAGGTCACTGCAATTACGCTTCTTGCCATTCGCAGATATTGGTATGGACTGGGTAATTCCGGCTGTTATTGGATTAGCTGTTGGGTTTATTATTCATTTTTATAAAAAAGCAAAAACTATTTAGTTGTGCAAATATAATTCAAATAATTAAGCTGATATTTTGACATCACCTGTTTATAAAAGTAGATTAAAGAAAAGAGCAATTTTGGTGATTGTATAGAATGGGGCTGAATATTTTGAACAATATGAACATGAACCATAATGAAAATATGAATCATTCGATGAATAATAATTCATCAATGAAAATGGGTAATCATGATATGATGATGCATGGTGGTCACATGATGCACATGGGAAACTTAAAGAAAAAGTTTTGGGTTTCCGTTTTATTATCGTTGCCAATTATTTTTTTATCACCTGCAATGGGCGTTCATTTGCCTTTCCAGTTTTCTTTCACCGGGTCTGACTGGGTAGTGGTTATTTTTGCGACTATACTTTACTTTTACGGAGGGGAACCATTCTTATCAGGCGCTTTTTACGAGATAAAAGACAAGAAGCCTGAAATGATGACTCTTATTTCTCTGGGAATAACTACTGCATATATTTACAGTATTTATGCTTTTGTGAAAAATAATTTATTAAACAGTAAAGCTCAAGTAATGGATTTTTTCTGGGAATTGGCTACTTTAATTTTGATTATGCTTTTAGGTCACTGGATTGAGATGAATTCAGTGATGAACGCAAATAGTTCTGTGCATGATTTAGCTAAGCTTTTGCCTGATAAAGTGCATGTCCAAAATAACGGTCAATTTAAAGATATGGCTATTAATGATGTGCAAAAGAATGCTGTTATTTTAGTAAAAGCAGGAGAGAGCATTCCTCTAGATGGAGTCATTCTAAGTGGTTCAAGTCAGGTAAATGAATCGCTAGTTACCGGTGAATCGCGAGAAATTACCCGCAAAGAAAACGATAAGGTGATCGGCGGTTCAATTAATGGTTCTGGTACATTAACGGTTAAAGTAACTAGTTCTGCTAATTCCGGCTTTTTAGCTAATGTGAATAAGCTGGTTCAGTCTTCACAAATGAATAAATCAAAATTGCAAAATCTGGCCGATAAAGTTTCCAGTTGGTTATTTTATGCGGCACTTGTTTTTGGGATTATAGCATTAATCGTTTGGACTAGTCTGCGTGGTATATCTGGTGGTCTAGAACGAATGGTCACCGTCTTAGTTATTGCCTGTCCTCATGCTTTGGGGTTGGCCATTCCCTTAGTTAATGCGAGAAGTACTTCAATTGGCGCCAAAAATGGCTTATTAATTAGAAATCGCAATGTCATCAGCATCAGTTCAAAAATCAATTATTTGCTTTTAGATAAAACTGGAACTTTAACTGAAGGAAAATTTCAAGTTCGAAAATTTGATAGTTTGGATAAAAATTATAGTGCTGATGAAGTAATTAAGCTTATTGCCTCACTTGAGCAGGATTCAAATCACCCGATTGCTCAAAGCATTTTACAATTTGCTAAAGAAAAGAATATTAATCTATATTCATTAACAAATAGTAAAACTTTAGATGGTAAAGGGGTCTCTGGTACTCTAAATGGAAAGGAATTTCAACTAGTAAACGAAACATCTGCTAGAAAGTTAGTGAACAATTTTCCCCAAATGGATGCTTTAAACTACACTTCAAGCTATTTAGTAGAGGGGAATGATCTTTTAGGATATGTTGCTGTTGGAGACGAAATTAAGAAGAACGCTGCTTCTTTAATTAAGCAAATTAAAGATCTTAATATCACACCAGTAATGCTAACAGGAGACAATGAAAAAGTTGCACAAAATATTGCTCATAAACTTAACATTTCTGAAGTTCATTCGGGTTTGATGCCTGCTGACAAACAAAAAATTGTTGCAGAACTTCAAGAAAAAGGCAATAAGGTAATGATGGTCGGGGATGGCATAAATGATGCTCCAAGTTTAGCAAAAGCTGATATCGGCGTTGCTATCGGAGCAGGAACAGATGTTGCTGTGGATTCAGCGGATGTCATTTTGGTAAATAGTGACCCACTTGACATTATTAGCTTTTTAAATCTTGCCCAACATACTCAAGGAAAAACTGTCCAAAATTTATGGTGGGGAGCCGGCTATAACATTGTGGCATTGCCCTTAGCAGCTGGAGTATTAGCTCCTTGGGGAATTTTATTATCTCCGGCCGTTGGAGCAATTTTGATGTCCTTATCAACAGTAATAGTAGCTATCAACGCAGAAACATTGAAAATATAACACTTAGCATTAAGCACTTGTCAGGAGTGCTTTTTTATTTTAAAGCAAATTTTAATTTTTTAAATGATAGCCCTTTTATTTAAAAATATTGAAAAAAGTCCAAAAAACCTGTATCATGAGTGAAAGAGTAATATAAAATGTATTATTAGAAGAATGTTAGCATTAAATAAGGAGACTGAACATGAGCGAAAAAGAATATCGTGTTGAAAGTGATACTATCGGCCCTGTCAAAATACCAAAAGAAGCTCTATGGGGACCGCAAACAGAACGCAGTCGCAATAACTTCCCCAGCGGTGAATTAATGCCTCTTGCGATTATCCGTGCATTTTTACATTTAAAAAAAGCTGCCGCTGAATCAAATGTAGAAGTAGGAGACGAACCCGAAGAAAAAGGAAAAGCAATTGAGGATGCCGTTGACCATTTGCTTAAATTAGATGACCATGAACTACGCAAGGACTTTCCACTACATGTATTGCAAACGGGGTCTGGAACTCAAAGTAATATGAATGTGAATGAAGTTGTTGCAAATTTAGCTAATAAGTTGCATCCAAATTTGCATATCTTACCTAATGATGATGTTAATAGAGGACAATCGTCTAATGATACTTACCCTACAGCAATGAATATTGTGGCTGTTGAGGCACTGGATAAACTTGAACCAGCTGTGCAACACCTAATTAATGAACTTATACTAAAACAAAATAAGTATTGGAAAACCGTTAAAGTAGGTCGTACTCATCTGCAAGATGCCACTCCAATTACTTTTGGGCAAGAAGTTTCGGGTTATATTTCTGCATTAAAACATGACTTGAATTATATTCAAGAACTTAAACCAACATTGTACGAACTGGCAATTGGAGGGACAGCTGTTGGCACTGGACTTAATGCTGCACCTGGGATGACTGAAAAAATTGCCGGTAAATTGTCCCAAGTTTACGGACATGAATTTAAAGTTAATACCAATAAGTTTTGGGGCTTAGCTCATCATTCTGGAATTGATGTTGTTCATGGTGCATTGAAAACTTTAGCTGCTGATATGTTCAAGATAGCACAGGACATTAGATTCTTAGCTTCTGGTCCAAGGGCAGGCTATCACGAGCTCAACATTCCAGCCAATGAACCTGGATCATCAATCATGCCAGGCAAAGTTAACCCTACACAAGCTGAAGCTGTAACCATGGCGGCCGCAAAAGTTTTTGGCAATGACGCTACTATTACTTTTGCCTGTTCACAAGGAAATTTTGAAATGAACGTCTATAAAACTATAATGATTACAGCTTTTCTTGATTCATGTGATATTTTAGCTGGTACTATCAGGGGGTTTGCTGATAAAATGATAGCGGGCCTAACAGTTAATGCGGAAAAGATGGATGACTTGCTTGAAAGCTCTTTGATGACTGTTACAGCTCTGTCACCACACATTGGTTATCATGCAGCTGCCAAAATTGCCCAAACTGCAGATAAGGAAGGTACAACACTTAAGGAAGCAGCTTTAGATAGTGGCAAATTAACAGAGGAAGAATATGATAAGTGGATGGATTACATGGAGATGACCAATGTATCTCAAACTAATCCTGAGAAATAACTATTTTAATGTTTTTAGAGGAGAAAAATAAATGGGTAAATTTGTTTTTACGCCTAACGGCAGTGCAGAAATTAAAGACCGTTATGATGCTGTAATCGTTGGAGCCGGTGGAGCTGGTTTAACAGCAGCAATTCAGGCAAAAGAACTCGGACTCAATGTTGCTGTTTTTGAAAAAAATGCTGACCTTGGTGGAAATACCAATAGGGCATCATCTGGAATGAATGCATCTGAAAGTTTGGTTCAACTTAATGAAGGGATTATTGACAATAAAGAAGATTTTTATCAGGAAACCTTAAAGGGTGGAGGCAAATTAAATGACCGTGACCTTTTAAGATACTTTGTTGACCACTCTGCTGTAGCAATTGACTGGCTGATGAACCATGGGATTGAGCTTACAAATCTAACAATAACAGGTGGTATGAGTAAAAAGAGGGCTCACCGGCCTGCCTCAATGGCACCCGTTGGAAATTATTTGGTTACAGGGGCTTTGAAGCAAATTCAAGAAAAAAATATTCCTATTTTTAATAATTCTCGTGTAATTAGTTTATTACAAGATAAGCAGAAAAAAGTTGTAGGAATTGAAGTTGAAACTGATTCAGGAGTCAAAAAGGTTCAGGCTACAGCAATTTTACTGGCCTCTGGTGGCTTTGGCTCTTCAAAAGATTTAATACAAAAATATCGTCCAGATCTCGCAAATTATAAAACAACTAATCAACCTGGAGCTACAGGTGATGGACTCAAATTAGCAGCCAAAATTGATGCTCAATTAGAGCAAATGGAATTTATTCAGGTACATCCTACAGCCCAAACAGATACTGATCACGTCTATTTAATAGGTGAGGGTTTACGTGGAGAAGGTGCAATTTTAGTTAACAAATCTGGTCAGAGATTTGTTAATGAACTCAACACACGGAAAATAGTTTCTGATGCAATTACTAAGTTAAATGAGGATGGAGCGTATCTTCTGTTTGATCAAACGATCCGAAATAATTTCACCGCTGTCGAATTTTATGATCATGTAGGATTAGTCAATCAAGGATCTTCCATTGAGGAATTAGCAGAAAACATTGGAGTTAACAGTGATAATCTAAAGAAAACAATTTCAAAATGGAATGAAGCTGTGAAGAATAAAGATGATAGTGAATATCAGCGGACTACTGGAATGGATCGCACTATCGAACAAGGTCCTTTCTTTGCTATTCATATTAATCCGGCTATTCATTATACTATGGGTGGAATTCATATAACTCCAAAAACTGAAGTTTTGGATTCAGACGGAAACATTATTTCAGGACTCTATGCCGCAGGTGAAGTTTCAGGAGGATTGCATGGCAATAATAGAATCGGAGGAAACTCAATAGCTGAAACTGTAATATTTGGCCGACAGGCCGGGATACAAATGGCAGAGTTTACCAGACAACATAAATAACTACTAAAAATGCTTAGAAATTCTAAGCATTTTTTATATTATTTAAAAGATGAAAATCATTTTATATTTTTAAAAAATTAAAATTTAAATTATTTATTTTAAATATTGAAAAAATTAAAAAGTAATTTTATAATTATAAATGTAAAGGATTACATTTTTAAAAATTGAAAGGAATGACGTTATGAATAAAAAGGTTTTATTAGTTGGTGATGGAGCAGTAGGCTCAACTTTTGCCAACGATTTATTGCAACATACTAGAGTTGACGAGCTGGTTATTTGTGATGTGGTAAAAAAACGTCCACTGGGTGATTCAATGGATTTAGAAGATATATTGCCTTTTACAGGAGAATGTAATATTCATTCTGGAGAATACTCTGATGCAAAAGACGCTGATGTTGTTGTGATCACCGCTGGTGTTCCGCGCAAGCCGGGAGAAAGTCGTTTGGATCTAGTTAATAAAAACGTTAATATCTTAAAAAGCATAATTCAACCTGTAGTTGAATCAGGCTTTAATGGCATTTTCCTTGTTTCCGCTAATCCAGTTGATATTTTAACAACGCTGACCCAAAAATTATCTGGCTTCCCTAAAAATAAGGTTATTGGGACAGGTACTTCCCTTGATTCAGCACGTTTAAAGGTAGATTTAGCACGTAGATTACATGTTCCTGTTGCTGAAGTTAATTCTATGGTTTTAGGAGAGCATGGTGATACTTCTTTCGAAAACTTTGATGAGTCAACAGTTAGTGGCAAGCCACTTAAAGATTTTGACGGTATTGACAACTCTGTGCTGGATCAAGTAGAATCAGGTATTCGTAAAAAGGGAGGAAAAATAATTGAAAATAAAGGTGCTACATTTTATGGCATTGCGATGATGTTGACCCAGATAGTTACTGCTATATTAAATAATCGGTCAATCGCTTTGCCTTTATCAGCACCAATTAATGGTGAATATGGAATTAAAAGTGAGCTTTATTTAGGAACTCCTACAGTAATAAATGGTGCCGGAATTAGTCAGGTGCTTGAGACTAAGCTTTCTGAAACTGAAAAAGCTAAGATGCTCAACTCAGCTTCAAAAATGCAGGAAGTACTAGATAATATTACTTTAGATTAACCAAAAGAAGGCATGACGAATGCAGGTTGGAAAAAGAATTTTTTTAAAAAGAAACCTTCCGCAAAAAGAGGTTATTGCTGCATACAAAAAATTGCCATCGTCAAACGTGGCTGATTGTATGAATAGAACAGGTGCAATGGCACCGAGAATTAAGCTTATGTCCAAACCTCATGAGGAAATGTGTGGACCAGCTTTTACAGTTCATAATCGTCCAGGTGATAATCTGACTATTTATGCAGCATTGAAATATTGTCATGAAGGCGATGTCGTTGTCATTGACAATGAAAATGACAATACAAGAGCAGTTATTGGCGAGGTGATGATGACCTGGCTTCGCGACCAAAGACATGTTGCTGGAGTCGTGGTTGATGGACCAATACGTGACATAGATAGTTTGCGTAATTGGGACTTGCCCATTTATGCAGTTAGTACAACACCTGACGGCCCATATAAAGAAGGCCCAGGAGAAATAAATGTTCCAATTTCTTGTGGGAACGTGAGTGTTAATCCTGGTGACGTGATTTTAGGTGATGCCGATGGTGTTATAAAAATTGCTTTAGAAGAAGCAAGTGAATTACTTCCAGCTGTCCAGGATTTTCACAAAAAAGATGATGCCAAAGCGGCAAGTTTTCATGATGGCACAGGAAATATAAATTGGCTTGATGAAGAACTGAAGAATAAAAATTATGAAATTATCGACGATTTTTATCGCCCGGAAAATTACAGGTAATTAAAATGAAAACACTAGAAAAAGTTAATTACAAGGGATTTATCTTACCCCTGGCTGTTGGTGTTATACTCTGGTGCATCACGCCTTTGCGTCCTGCAGGTTTATCAGCTCCAGCCTGGGAAATGTTTGCTATTTTCGTAGCAACTATTGTTGGATGTATCACTAAGCCTTTGCCAATAGGTGGCACCACCTTAATCGGACTTATAGTAACGGTTTTAGTTGGTTTAGCTCCAATCAAAGATATTGTAGATCCTAAAACAGGCAAAGTCACAACTGGGATTCTTAGTGCCTTTAGCAATTCGGCTTCTTGGCTAATCGCTATGGCTTTCATCATGGCCTATGGTATCAGTAAAACTGGACTGGGCAATCGAATAGCCTATTGGATGATTAAACGTTTCGGTAAAAAGTCCATTGGTATCGGCTATGCCATTACTGGATTGGAATTAGTTTTAGGAGCTTTGATTCCATCAAACAGTGCCAGAACTGGAGGAGTCGTTTGGCCGGTAACCGAATCAATATCTAAAGATTATGATTCATATCCTAATGATCCTTCCCGCAAGAAAATCGGTGCCTACCTCAGCTTTATGGCCTTTCATGCCAATATTCTTTCAACTGCCCTCTTTATTACCGGCGCAGCACCGAATATGGTTGCTTCACAAATGGCAGCGCAGAAAAATTATAACATGACCTGGATTAGCTGGTTTTCAGCAGCTGTAGTTCCTGTACTTGTTGCAACTATTGTCATTCCAATTGTGATTTATAAAATTTTCCCACCTGAGATAAAAGAAACTCCTAATGCTGAAAAATGGGCTACTGATCATTTAAAGGACATGGGGCCAGTTACAAAACCAGAAAAAATTATGTCAATGGTGTTTTTACTAGCCATAATTTTATGGGTTTTATCTGGCGTTTTTGATATTCCTCAATTAGATTCAACTTTCGTTGCTTTTCTAGCGGTTGGTTTGTTGCTGTTAACTGGTGTTTTAACCATGAAAGATGCCTTAAACCAAACTGGTGCCTGGAATATTTTGATTTGGCTGTCAATTTTAATTTTTATGGCAAGTAAACTTATTTCATTTGGCTTTATTGACTGGTTCTCAAAGACTATTCAAACAAGTCTTCACGGCATCAGCTGGCAAATAGTATTAGTGGTCTTGGTAATATTAATGTTTTATACCCACTACTTCTTTGCTAGTGGAACCGCTCATATGACTGCCTTATATTTGCCATTCTTGTCAGTGGCAGTAGCTACTGGTGCTCCTTTGGGACTTTCTGCAATGCTGCTTGCATTCACAGGAGCTTTCAATGCTTCAACCACTCACTACGCCAATGGACCAGCTTCAATTTTAGCTACTACAGGTTACATTAAACAAGGTGAATGGTGGAAATACAACTTTATTTTAGGAATTATCTATTTACTGATTTTTGGTGTAATTGGAACTTTATGGATGAAAGTTATCGGAATCTGGTAAATGCTTAATGAGAAGAGTTTTATCACTAATGATGGTATACGAATAGCATATTATGATACTGAAAAAGATAAACAGCCTGTATTGGCAGTTCCCGGTATAGGAAGCACCGCAATATTATGGGAAGAAGTTGCTAAACTCTTTGCATCTGATTATCGTTTTATTGTAATAGATCCGCGTAATCAGGGACGGTCACAAAGAACATTTAAAGGACAGCGTATCAGTCGTCATGCGGCTGATTTAGAGGAACTGATTACCAAGTTAAACTTGAAAGACATTATTGCTATTGGAAATTCAATGGGTGCAGCAAATATTTGGGCTTATGTTTCATTGTTTGGCTATGACAGGCTACAGGCAATTATCGATTTGGATCAACCCCCCAAGATGATCAGAGATAGCTCTTGGGAGTATGGTTTTAAAGATTTAACTTGGCAGAATTACCCGGATTATTTAAAGGCGGATCTTGGCAATGGCATTTATGCTCATATTAATGATGAGATGTTTAAAAAGGCAAAAGCAGAGTCTGAAAAATTTCCCTATTTTGCTGAAGAGAATTATCTTTGTCGTATAGATCATGCTGAACAAGATTGGCGTGATGTTTTAATTGATTTAAAAATTCCAATGCTGGTTTTAGCAGGACAGAATTCTCCCTTTTTTGACTATCACTTCGCCTTTGCCATGGAAAAGTTAAATGCAATAATTAGCGCAAAAGTTATTAAAAATTGTGGACACTTAATTCAGGCTGAACAGCCTCCTAGCATGTATAAAGAAGTTACGAATTTCTTAAAAAAGATTTAACTCAAAGTGAGAATGAAACAAATGGATAAAACCGTAGAACTTTTTTTAACCTTGCCGGAAACCAAAAAAAGGTGGCAAAAATTCCTGATTAGTCAAGGAATTAATAATTTTAGCTCTCGTGAAGTTGCTGTGATTGATCATACAGTTGGCCTAATTGATGAAGATGGTCAGTTAGTAGGCACAGGTAGCATTGCTGGAAATGTTCTCAAATATATTGCGGTTTCAAATAATGAATCTGTTCAAGGAGCAAGATTTAATCAAATAGTTTCAGCACTACAAGAATATCTTTTTAGTCAAAGAATTTATCATTCGTTTGTATTCACTAAGTCAAAATATTCATCCAGTTTTTCTCATTTAAACTTTAAGGAACTAGCTCATACTGATGAGGCTGCTTTTTTAGAGAGTGGAACACCAAATATTCAGGATTTTTTGGCAAAAATTCCCATATTAAAAGACCAAAATCATAAAAAAGTTGCGGCAATTGTCATGAACGCTAATCCATTTACTTTAGGTCATCAAGGGCTGGTAAAACTTGCTAGTAGCGAGAATGATCTGGTATACGTGTTTGTTGTTGCTACGGATGCTTCGTTATTTAAAACGAATGAAAGAATGGAACTTGTTAAAAAAGGAACCTCTGAATACAAAAATGTGTTAGTAGTTAGTGGTGGAGACTATTTAGTTTCTCAATCAACTTTTCCGGCATACTTTTTAAAATCACCTGATGAACTGATCGCTACGCAAACAGAAATTGATGCATTAATTTTTAAAAATAAAATTGCACCGAAACTGGCAATAAAAAAGCGTTATTTAGGTACTGAACCATTTTCAAGAACAACTAATTTCTATAATCAAAGCTTAAAAAACACACTTAGTCCCAAAATTGACGTTGAAATTGTTAAGCGCTTTTGCAATAACGATCAAATAATTACAGCTACACGAGTCCGTCAGCTGATCAAAAGTAATAATTTAAAAGAAATTTCAAATTTAGTTCCACCAACTACTTTTGATTTTATTAATAAAAACTATCAAATTTTACAAGAAAGAATAAAGAAAGGAATGAACATCAATGGAAATTAAGACTGTTGGAGTGGCAGGAACTTTAGAATCTTCAGATATTCAAATAATGGTATCAGCTGGTCAAAATGGCGTTGAAATTGATTTGGAATCCGAAGTAGCCAAATCTTACGGAGATCAGATCAAAAAAGTAATAACAGATGTACTTAAAAAATTCGGAATTGAAAATGCAAAGGTTAAAGCAACTGATAAAGGCGCTCTTGACTGCGTAATTGCTGCACGTACATTGGCTGCAGCTCAAAGAGCAACCGAAACCACAGATAAACCAAGATTGGAGGTACTACAATAAATGACTTACGTAAAAAATCGTTTGCGTCGAACTATGATGTTTGTGCCGGGAGATAATCCAGCTATGGTTAAGGATGCCGGTATCTATGGTGCCGACTCTATTATGTTGGATTTGGAAGATGCAGTATCTCTAACTGAAAAAGATGCAGCGAGAATGTTAGTATTTAATGCTATAAAAACTGTTGACTTTGGTGGTGCAGAAGTAGTTGTCAGAATTAATGGTCAAGATACTCCTTTTTATGACGAAGATGTAAAGGCAATGGTTCGAGCTGGCGTTGACGTTATTCGTCTGCCAAAAACAGAATCAGCTGCAATGATTAAAAAATTAGTAGCAGATATGGAAAAGGCAGAAGAAGAATATGGCGTTGAAAAAGGTTCTATTGGAGTAATGGCTGCGATTGAAAGTGCCAAAGGTGTTCTTAATGCACCTAAAATTGCTACTGCAACACCTTTGATGATGGGCTTGGCAGTTTCTGGCGAAGATTATACTGCTGATATGCACACTCACCGTTATCCTGACGGACGTGAACTTGAATTTGCTCGTAATATGGTTTTACAATCTGCTAGAGCAGCAGATGTTTATGCCTTCGATACAGTTTTTTCAAATATGAATGACACAGAAGGATTTTACCGCGAGACAAAATATATTTATGAACTTGGTTATGATGGTAAGTCTTTGGTCAATCCACGTCAAATTCCAATGGTTAATAAAGTATTCAACCCAACTAAAGACGAAATTGAAAATGCTCTTGCTGTGCAAAATGCAATTCAGGAAGCAAAAGCAAAGGGTTCTGGAGTAATTTCGATGAATGGTAAGATGGTTGACAAACCTGTAGTTGAAAAAGCTGATCGTGTTATTGAAACAGCAAAAGCTTCGAATTTAATTGATGAGGAGGGTAATTACATTGGAGAATAAAGTAAAGCGCAATTTGCCAGATGATTTGATGACTGATATGAATCTAAAACCATTTAAGTCTGTTGTAGTTGGCAATCCTGAAGTAAAGAGAGTTGCACCCAAAGTGCAAGTTACCACCGGCGAATCAAAAGTGGTCGATTCTTTAGAAGAAGTTATCAAAAAGACGCTAAAAGATGGTATGACTATCTCGTTTCACCATCACTTTAGAAATGGCGATTTTGCTTTTAACAAAGTGATGGATTTAATTATTAAAATGGGTTATCAAAATCTGACTTTAGCTCCTTCTTCTTTGACTGGTGTTATGAATGACAAAGTAATTGAAGCAATTAAAAAGGGTGTCATTACCAATATTACTTCTTCTGGAATGCGAGGCAGCTTAGGAGATTTTGTTTCCCATGGTGGACTGAAGAATCCGGTAATTTTCCGTTCTCACGGCAATAGGGCTCGTTCAATTGAAGAAGGAGAAATCAAAATTGATGTTGCTTTTTTAGGTGTCCCCAATTCTGATCCTGCAGGAAATGCTAATGGTCAAGAAGGAGATGCTGTATTCGGTTCTTTAGGTTACGCATTGATTGACTCTCAATATGCGGATAAAGTAGTTTTATTGACAGACAACATTGTTGATTATCCAAATACTCCTGCTTCTATTAAACAAACGCAGGTCGATTACGTTGTTAAGGTTGATCAAATCGGTGATGCAGATAAAATAGGTTCAGGGGCGACTCGTTTTACTAAAGATCCAAAAGAACTGAAGATTGCGCAAACCGTTAATCAGGTAATTACCAATTCACCTTATTATAAACAAGGATTTTCTTTCCAGACAGGATCTGGTGGAGCTGCTCTTGCTGTGACCAGGTATTTAAGAGAATCTATGTTAAAAGATGGCATCACAGCGTCATTTGCTCTGGGTGGCATTACCAAGCCCACAACCGACCTACTTGAGGAAGGCCTGGTCAAAAAAATTATGGATGTGCAGGATTTTGATAAAGGTGCCGCGGCATCAATGGCTAAGAATAAAAACCAACAAGAAATTGATGCTTCTTGGTATGCTGATCCTCACAATAAAGGGGCAGTAGTTAATAATTTAGATGTTGCTATTCTTTCGGCTTTACAGATTGATACAGATTTCAACGTTAACGTAATGACCGGTTCCGATGGTGTTATACGTGGTGCAATTGGTGGTCACCAAGATGCAGCTGCAGCCAAAATGACTATTATTACTGCTCCATTGGTACGCGGACGAAATGCGACTGTTGTTCCAGCAGTTGAAACAGTTGTAACTCCTGGTGATTCAATTGATGTTTTGGTAACTGAAAGAGGAATTGCAATTAATCCACGTCGTAAGGATCTCATAGATGCCTTTGCCAAAGTGCCTGAACTTAATGTCGTTGATATTAAGGAACTTCAAAAAATGGCTCAACAACAAGTTGGAGTTCCAAAACAACTGGCATATACTGATCGGACTGTTGCTCTTATTCAGTATCGAGATGGCACAATTATTGATACTATTAAGCAAGTAAAAGACTAATTATTTATTTTAAAAAAAGTGTGAGAATGAGCTTTAACTTGTTCTCACATTTTTTGGCTATAATATAAAAAGAGGAGGATGTCAGATGGTAAAAACAATTTTTGCTGAAGGTAAGCCTCAGAGTATAGCTGAAGTACTGGAAAATAAAGATGAACGAGTCAAGCTTCAGCAAGAAATTTTGCAAAAGTTTCCAAAGATTACACTATTGGATGTTAAATTGAATATTCCCGGACCTATTAAAAACAATTGTTATTTAGAAAAAATATTTGCCGAAGGTATTTTTGATTTAGAAAAAATTTTTCAAAGTAGTAATTTGCCTTTTATTCTTTATGAACATTGGGAAAAATTAACAGGCCCCGAAAATTTTTACCTTGTTAATAGTAACTATAGAGTTGTAAAAGAAAAAGCAGTTGAATTTGAAGATCATCAAAAACTAAATCGACTTTTTGATGCTGATGTTTTAATTAATAAGCAAAAACAGGCTATATCCCGCAAAGAATTGGGTATGCCTGTTCGCAGATGTTTTTTATGTTCAAGACCTGCCAAAGAATGTGCTCGTTCGAGAAGACATTCAGTCTCAGAATTACAAAATTATATCACTAATTTGTACAGGCAGGAGATAACGTCTGATTAAAACTAAAGAGTGTCATTCTTATGCAAAACTCTTTCTGCTATTCCACTAGTAGTGATCAAGTGAGTTATTACGCCTGTCCTTAACGCTCCCAAAAGAGCATCTTCTTTAAAGCGATTTCTAACAATTACAAAGCGATCAGGAATTGCAAAAATATTAGAAAGGCTGATACCAGATATATGTGGCTCTATGGGACTATAAAAACGTCCTTTAATATCATAAGGCCTGCCAAAAATAATTCCTGCTAATTGATTTTTCTCCAGACCAGCAAATAGTTTGTCAGCATAATGATCCATAAAGAATTGACCTGATTCTAACGACTGGAATGTTCCGATACTTGCAAATACTAGGTCGAGCTGTGAGAAATATTTTTCTATGTATTCATAATATGGTTCTTTATGAACCTTTTTTACTAAAGTGGGATCAATCGCATAAAGAGGGGCAGGAAAAGTTAGACATTTTGCGCTGAACTTATTGGCAGCATGTTGAATTAATGGCAGTTTACGCTTGCTTGCATTAACCACTTGACCTAACAACTGCACAAAAGTCAAATCATCACGCGTTTCTACTGAAAAATCATCAATAATGTCTCTTAAGAGAGTTCCCCAAGTTAAACCAATGACATGAGAGGAATTAATATAATTCTGTATTTGTTTAGCCGCAAAGTTAACAATCATTTCATTATCTTGATTTTTGGTTTCTTTATCTTCTAAGATATAAACTTCTTTTAAATCAAAGAGTCTTTGGAATTCACGCTCAAGTTTTTGTGCCCGTTTAGGACTTTGATAAATACTAATTTTCACAATTCCCTTATCTTCGGCTTCTTCTATTGCTTTAGCTATAAGATAACGAGAGAGATTATACTTTTTCGAGATTTCTGCAATGTTCAGTTTGCTCAAAAAATAGTCATGTGCGATATTCGCAAGTTGTTCATCTGTTAACAATGTCATTTGCTTATTCCTATTCTTTATACTTTACATTTGTTTTAATTATATTAGAAAAAAAGCTTTAATACTATAACTTAAGTAACTTTTAAGGAGAAAAATTTTTAGTAAATGAGACGAAATCTAAATTTGACTTTTTTATTCAAGTAAATCACAAAACTTTGCATGTGTAATTTTTTGCAAATCTTGAGGTTTTAGAAATACACTACGTCCTATTTTGCCACTTGAAACTGCAACATTTTCTTCACTAACCATACTATTGTCAAGAAAAATGGGAAAGTGATGTTTAAAATAAATCCCAATAGGAGTATTGGCACCATGTACATAACCGGTAGTCTTTTCTAAATCTTTCAGAGGCAACATTTCACATTTTTTATTACCTGAATTTTTCGCTAGTTTTTTCATACTTAAATGTTCAGTTACTGGAATCACTGCTACTAAAGCAGGTGTCTTATTTCCAAAACACACGAGAGTTTTATAGACCAAGTGTTCTTTCTCGTTTAAAATAGATGTATCCATTTTTGCCACACCACCTGAGTCTTCATGTGTAGCAAATTCTGCTTGGCGATAAGAGATTTTATTTCTATCCAATATTTTTTCAACAAGTGTTTTTTCAATCTTATTTTTCCTTTTTGACATAATGATCACCTTTTTAATGATAGCATTGATAATAGGGAAAATAAAAAGGGAGTTAAAAAAATAATGAAATTATTAATTATTAAAATAGAAACTAGTCATGAAGTTGAAGATGCACTAAATATATATAGTCATGATATACTGCACTGTTTGGGTACTGAAACACGAAGGCGCTCGGACTTTGAACAAGCAGGCTGGGAATCTGATTCAACTATTGTTAAATTAGACGAAATAAAAGATTTACCTAAGGATATGCAATTCTTAGCGTATTTTGACACAGAACAAGATAAGGCTGATTTAGTTAAAAAGTACCAAAAAAAGTTGTCTGAATTAAAAAGCTATGGTTTGAAAATAGGCCAGGCTAAAGTGAGTGCTTCTTATATTAAAGATGAAGACTGGAATACAGTATGGCAAAAATTTTATCATCCAATTTCGTTTTCTAGACACCTTGCAATAGTGCCTGAATGGGAAGAATATGAGCCTGCATTTAAAGACCAGAAAGTAGTTAAGCTTGATCCAGGCCTAGCATTTGGAACAGGTTCACACAAGACCACTCAACTAGCATTGTTAGGACTGGAACAAACTTTAATCAAGCCAGAGACTGTTTGTGATGTTGGCACCGGCTCTGGAATTTTAGCAATTGCTTCATCTGTTTTAGGAGCGAGATCGGTTTTAGCAACGGATATATCTGACGAGGCAATAACTGCTGCTAATGAGAATATATCTTTAAACAATTTAAATAATATAAAACTACAGAAGACGAATTTATTAAATAAAGTTAAGGGTAAATATGATATTATTGTAGCAAATATTTTAGCTGAAATTTTGCTTGATTTAATTCCAGAATTGGATGAACATTTAAATTTAAACGGAAAAGTGATTTTTTCTGGGATAGATTGTGACCAGATTGAAAAAATCAAGAAGGCTTTGACTGTAAATGGGTTCCATATTATATTGTCAATGCAGCAGGGACGTTGGATTGGGCTAATTATTGAAAGAAAAGATAACTAAAAAGAGTTATAATAGATAATTAAATTAGTAAGGAACTGACAAGTTGATTGATAAACTAAAAAATATTCCTTTTTTTAAAAAGTTAAATAGCTATAAGATAACACCAGTAATTTGCTGGAGTATATTAGTCATGGTTTTGCCACTCTTATTTAGCCTGTTTTCAATAGGGACTATTTATCGTGTGGGTCTCTTATTTATAGTACTCAACAGCATAATCAGCTATCACATTGGCAAATTGATTAAAGCACTTAATTTAAGGCACTATTGGCTATTGTTTATGCCGGGCTGTTTTTGCTTAATTGTTTTATTGAAATATGCCAATTACAATTTTTTATTTGGGTTAATTTACCTGATTTTGGAAATATTTGGTTTAATGGATAATCAAATCTATGGTTAGTGCTAGAAGGGGCGATATTCTATGTCAAAGTACATTGAAATGACACATGAGCAGGTGATAGATACCTGTAAAAAATATATGAATGATGATCAAATTGCATTTGTTGAAAAAGCATATAAATTTGCTGAAAATGCTCATAAAGATCAAAAAAGAGCTTCTGGACAACCATACATCGTTCATCCTACCCAAGTTGCTGGCACTCTTGCTCAATTAAGTCTTGACCCTGATACAGTAGCTGCAGGATTCTTACATGATACTGTAGAAGATACCCCAGTGACCAATGACGATATTAAAGAAAACTTCGGTAAAGATGTAGCTTTTATAGTAGATGGCGTTACTAAGTTAAATAAATACCAATATAAATCACACCAAGAATTTCTAGCTGAAAATCACAGAAAAATGTTGATTGCAATGGCAAAAGATATTCGTGTGATTATGGTCAAGCTGGCAGACAGACTGCATAATATGCATACATTAGAGCATTTGCGTCCTGATAAGCAACGCAGAATTGCATCGGAGACAATGGATATATATGCGCCTTTAGCCGATCGTTTGGGTATCGGAACAGTTAAATGGGAACTCGAAGATATGAGTTTTCATTATTTGAATCCCAAAGCATATTACCGCATTGTTAATTTAATGAGTCTTAAACGTAGTCAAAGGGAAAAATATATTCAAGATGCGATCAAGACACTTAAAGAAAGCTTGGATAGTCTGGGAATCAAGTATGAAATATATGGTCGTCCGAAGCATATCTATTCTATTTATAAAAAAATGGTCAACAAGCATAAAGATTTTAATGAAATTTATGACTTGTTAGCAGTACGTGTGATTGTTAAAACAGTTAAAGACTGTTATGCGGTTTTGGGTGCTGTTCATACTAAATGGAAACCAATGCCAGGTCGCTTTAAAGATTATATTGCTGTACCTAAAGTTAACGGCTACCAATCACTTCATACTACGATTATTGGCCCTGGTGGCAGACCTCTTGAGATACAAATCAGAACCGAACAAATGCATGAAGTTGCTGAATACGGTGTGGCTGCTCACTGGGCATATAAGAGGGGAAATTTTAAAGGCGTAGAACAAACCAGTTCAAATGAAAAATTGGACATGGTCCGTGAAATTTTAGAATTAAAAGATGAAACTTCAGACGCTGATGAATTCATGAAAAGCGTTAAAAGCGAGATCTTCTCTGATCGCGTTTATGTTTTTACTCCTAAAGGTGAAGTTTATGAACTGCCAAAAGGTTCAGTTACCTTAGATTTTGCTTATGAAATCCATACTCAAGTGGGTAGCCATGCAGTTGGAGCTAAAGTCAATGGCAAATTAGTACCGTTAGATTATAAGTTAAAAAATGGTGATGTCATTGAAATCATGACTCAATCTAATGCCACCCCATCACGAGACTGGGTAGATCTGGTTAAGACCTCACGTGCACGCAATAAAATTCGCCGGTACTTTAGAAATCTTGATCGTGACCACAGTATTGAACAGGGCGAGCAAATGGTTGCGGACAAATTGCGTGAGCAAGGACTTTCACCCAAAGTATTTATGTCTAAAGAACATATCGAGCCTCTTTTAGAGCAAATAAATTACCACACTGCTGATGAAATGTATGCTTCAATCGGCTTTGGTGATCTCTCGGCAATTGGTGTGGTCAACAGGCTAACTGCGGATATACGGCACGAAAATGAAAAGAAAAAGCAACAGCAACTTGAAGAAGAAATTCTGAATTCAGGGCAAAAATCAGTTTCGGAAACTCCACCAAGTAAAAAAGATTCTAAGGCAATGAAGATCAAGCACAAAAATGGTGTTATGATTCAGGGCATAAGTGATCTGATGCTTCATTTAGCTAAGTGCTGCAACCCAGTCCCAGGAGACGACATTGTCGGCTATGTTACTAAAGGTCGCGGTGTGACAATTCATCGAACAGATTGTCGCAACATTGTAAATAATGACGAAAGCAGGGGCAGACTGATCGAAGTTCAGTGGGAAAATGTTGAAGAAAACAGTGCTCAGGCATTTAATGCCAATATTGAAGTTTTTGGTTACAACCGAGGAAAGCTGCTTACTGATGTTATTACAAAGTTAAATACGTTAACACCGAATATTAATAATATTTCTGGTAAGGTTAACGAGGATAATATTGCCCATATATATGCTACAGTGGCAGTCAACAATTCAGCTCAACTGGATGGAATTTTGACTAAGTTAAGGGATATACCAGACGTATACCAGACAAGGAGGGCTGATAATTAATGCGGGTTGTGATTCAAAGAGTTAACAGGGCTAGTGTAAAAATAGCTGAAAATACAGTAGGACAAATTTCCAAGGGTTTATTACTGCTAGTTGGTTTAAAAGAAGGCGATGGAGCTGACGTTGTTAAAAAAGCTGCAGCTAAAATTGCTAAAATGCGTATCTTTGAAGATGAAAATGGTAAAACTAATTTAGCAATTAAAGATGTAGACGGACAGATTTTAAGTGTCAGTCAGTTTACATTGTTAGCAGATACCAAAAAAGGCAATCGACCAAGTTTTATCAATGCAATGAGACCACCAAAATCAAAAGAGTTATGGGAACAGTTTAATGAAGAATTGGAGAAACTGGGTTTAACTGTAGAAACAGGTGAATTTGGTGCTGACATGCAGGTTGATTTACAAAATGATGGTCCTTTCACAATCGTATTGGATTTGTAAATATCATGCATAGTAGTACTACAGGTTGACTTTTTGCTAGGAAAACTATATTCTAAAAAAGAATTATCAATGACAAAGACTGAAGTTTAGTATTTTTATTCAGAGACCACCTGTTTTTAGTGGAAGGGTGGTAAAAAACTAACTGTGACCCCTTTACCAGATGATGATCGCATCGCGAGCGTTATTCGCAGCAGGTAAAAGGTGGTACCGTGCTAAATCAGAGCGCCCTTGATTTGTTCAAGGACGTTTTTTTATTAAAAGGATGATTAAATGAGAGTTCAAAGACCTAAAGGAACAGTTGACATTTTGCCAGGTGAATCTGGTTCATGGGAAAAGGTGGAACAAATTTTACGTGACTTTTTTAAACGAGCAAATTATCGCGAAATTCGCACACCCAGCTTTGAAAATTACAATGTTTTTTCACGTTCAAGTGGTGAAACTTCTGATGTAGTTGAAAAAGAAATGTATGATTTTAATGATAAAGGTGGCAGACACATTGCTTTAAGACCTGAAGGGACAGCTGGAGTTGTGCGTGCTTACGTTGAAAATAAGCTTTATGCACCAGAAGTAGCGAAGCCTTTAAATGTTTATTATATTGAATCAACTTTTCGTTATGAAAGACCTCAAGCAGGTCGTCAACGTGAATTTCACCAAATAGGAATTGAAAGCTTTGGTTCTTCTAATCCACTAGCTGACGTAGAAACAATTGTCCTAGCTCATGATTTATTAGCCAAACTCGGTGTAAAAAATTATGAGTTACATATTAATACGCTGGGTAATGCACAAGTTCGTCAAGATTATCATGATGCACTGGTCAATTATTTTAAGCCTGTCAGAGAAAAGCTTTCAGAAGACTCAAAGAGAAGGTTAGAAAAGAACCCTTTGCGTATTTTAGATTCCAAAGATGAACAGGATAAGCAGTTTTTACCAAATGCTCCCAAAATAGTTGATTATTTGGATCAAGAATCAAAGGAAAACTTTGATCAAATTTTAGGAATGCTGGATCAATTAGACATTCAATATGTCATAGATAATGATTTAGTACGCGGATTAGACTACTATACTGGTGTGATTTTTGAATTTATGGTCGAAGATAAAAGCATTTGGGAATCTGCTTCAACAATTCTTGGCGGTGGTCGTTATGATAACTTAGTAGAGGAATTTGACGGACCAAGTACTCCAGCAGTTGGTTTTGGCATTGGAGAAGAACGCTTGATGCTGGTATTGCAAAAGCAAAATCCAGAACTTTTTACAGATCAGGGCATTGATTTCTTTATTACCAATATCGGTCAAGAAACAGAAGTAAAAACAGTTGAAATTGCTCGTTTATTGCGTAAGCAAGGTTTGAAAGTTCAATATGATGTTGATCAAAAGAAGTTAAAAGCTCAATTTAAAAAAGCGGATAGAGCTAAAGCGAAATACGTTATTACACTTGGCGACCAAGAGTTAGCTGCCAAAGTTTTAAATGTTAAAAGACTTGCTGATGCTAGAACATTTAAGTTTAGTTTCAATGATCTCGAAAATATGAATGCGGTAATGAAACAATTAAAGGAATAAAAAATGGAAAAAAGAACTGACTATTGTGGTAATATCACAGCAAAATTTATTAATCAGAGTGTAAATTTGTATGGCTGGGTACAACGTGTGCGAAATCTAGGTAATCTGGTATTTATTGATTTACGCGATCGTGAAGGCCTTGTCCAAGTAGTAGTTAATCATGATTCAGGTCAAGAATTAATGGCTATTGCAGATTCACTAGGAAATGAATATGTAATACAGGTCAAAGGTAAAGTAGTTAAACGTTCAAGTATTAATCCTGACATGAAAACGGGAGAAGTCGAAGTCGAGGCTAAAGAAATCAATGTGTTGAACAAAGCCAAGAATCCGCCATTTGAAGTTAAAGATAATGTTGAGGTTGCCGAACAGACTCGGCTAAAGTATCGCTATTTGGATTTGCGTAGACCTAACTTGCAAAATGCTATCATTTTACGGTCAAAAATTTTACGAGCAACACACGAATTTTTTGATCAAAATGGTTTCATTGACATTGAAACACCAATTTTAGGAAAGTCTTCACCCGAAGGTGCACGTGATTATCTAGTTCCATCCAGAATTTATCCTGGCAGTTTTTACGCTTTGCCGCAATCTCCTCAGCTTTTCAAGCAACTATTGATGGGAGCGGGCTTTGACAAATATTACCAACTAGCTAGGTGCTTTAGAGACGAAGACTTGCGGGGTGACAGGCAACCTGAATTCACTCAGATTGATATGGAAACCTCTTTTACCGATGAACAGCAGGTACAGGACTACACAGAAGGCTTGCTCAAGAAAATCATGAAAGACGTAATGGGAATAGATCTGAAAACTCCAATTGACCGCATTTCTTGGACAGATTCAATGAATAATTACGGAACAGATAAACCAGACACTCGTTTTGGCATGTTGATACACGACTTAAGTCCAATCTTTAAGGATAGTGCTTTTAAAGTCTTCTCTGGTGCTATTGCCAATGGTGGCTTTGTTAAAGGGATTGCAGTTAAAGATGGTGCTCAAAAATACTCTCGCAAACAAATTGAGAAAAAGCAGGACTATATTAAGCGCTACCATGCAAAAGGTTTGGCTTGGGTCAAATTTGAAGATGGTGAGTTCTCTGGTCCAATTTCTCGTTTCTTAACTGATGAAAATAAAGCTTCTTTAATCAATGAATTTAACTTGCAAGGCGACGAATTAGTCGTATTTATTGCTGACAAATGGAAAGTTTGTTGCGACTCGCTTGACCATTTGCGTCGTGAATTCGCTAAAGAAACAAATATTATTCCAAAACATGTATTTAACTTTGTGTGGGTGGTTGATTGGCCATTATTTGAATATGATGAAGGATTCGGTAGATGGATTGCAGCGCACCATCCATTCACTATGCCCGATGATGAAGGTATTAAATTATTGGATACTGAACCGCACAAGGCTCACGCTCGCAGCTATGATATAGTTATGAACGGTGATGAATTGGGTGGAGGTTCAATACGTATTCACAAGCGTTCAATTCAGGAAAAAATGTTTAAGGCACTCGGTTTTACCAAAAAACGTGCCTATGAACAATTTGGCTACCTTCTTGAAGCTTTGGATATGGGCTTTCCACCACATGCTGGACTTGCCATCGGGCTTGACCGTTTTGCAATGCTGCTTGCTGAAAAAGATAATATCCGTGATGTATTGGCATTCCCGAAAAATGCCAATGCTTCAGAACCAATGATGCATGCACCTGCTCCTGTATCTGAACAACAATTAACCGATTTGGGTATTGAGGTCGAAGATAAGTATCAAGACGATGTAGCTAAAATTGAAGCAAACTTGAAAGTACAAGCCGAAAAAGATGCTGCACAAAATACCAGTTGGGATTAGGAAAGTTTAAAAGTATTTTTAACTAAAGCAAAAGAGCTGTGAAAATTATACACAGCTCTTTTGCTTTTTTATTTGTCCTCATTCAATTTTGATTGGGGACATTTTCTTATGATGTAGCGCTTACACAGACTTATATAATAAAAATGTCGGAAGGAGAAAAGAAATGGTTAAAGATTTGAATCAATCCATAATCAACTATTTGAAAGTAAATCATGGTTTCAATTCTTCGGCTAAAATTTCGCAAAAATTAAACGTCTCACGTAAAACGATAATTAGGAGGATCAATCAGTTAAATCAGAATTTTCCAGAAAAAATAATTATTTCTAAAAGAAGTAAGGGATTTGAATTAGTTTATCAAAATTATTTAAAGTACGAAAATAAAAAATCTGCTGCTTTTTCGGAAATCAATGAACGTCAAGAAAATATTTTAACCAGGCTCTTAATTGCATCTCCTAAAGCAGTTTCAATTACAGATATTATTAATAGTTTATATGTTAGTGAAGCAGTAATTCAAAATGATGAAAAAATGATTTCTGCAAAAATTAAAAGATGGAATCTGTCATTAATTCGCAAACAACGTTTTTTAAGCATCAAAGGAACAGAAAAAAATATTAGAAATGCCATTATTGAAGTAGTTTTACATGTTAACAATACAACAGAAATTAGTAGTTTGCGAAATAGTATTGGACAATATGATGACCAAGATTTTGACTTCGCCTTAGAACAATTAAAACTGGCAATGAAATCTCTAAATAACAATCTTCCTTATCCTTATAATATTAATTTTTTTACACATATTTATATTCTGTTAAGCAGAGCAAGAAAATTTAAATCAGTAAATTATTCAGTTGAGTCAAAGTCCAGTATAACAAGAAAATCAAAGGCAAATCCTGAAATTTTCAAGATTTGCCAGAAAATTATTCAAAATATTGAAAATTATTTAAATGTACGGCCATTATCTTTAGAAGTTGAAACTTACTACTTATTTGAATATCTAATTTCCTCAAGATTTTGTGAGAAAAAAAGTGAAATAACTTCTGATGATCATAAATTAGCAGAACGAGTTTCTCAAGAATACATTACATTGGTTTCACAATTTCTAAATACCGGTTTTAGCAAATATATATTGAATGATATTAAAAATCATATTTTTTCAATGATCATTCGATTAAAAATGCAAGTATCCTTACCAAATGCTTTATTAAATGACATTAAATTGGAATATGAGAAAGTTTTTGAAGCTACTAAGTTAGCTTCAAAACAGGTGGAACGTGAATTTCACTTACCAGCAATTTCAGATAATGAAACAGGTTTTATATGCCTTTACTTCGTTAAATACTTAGAAGCTCAACCACGTAGGAATAAAAGGGTACGTGTTTATATTATTTGTACAACAGGGATTGGTACTTCAGAAATAATTTCAACAAAAATAAGAAAATTAATGCCTGATTTAAAGGTAATAGGCTTAGGTTCCAACCTCGAGATAGAAGACATACTAAAAAAACATAAGAATATTGACTTGCTGATAAGTACAGTTCCATTATCGGTAAAAACCAATGTACCAGTTGAACTAGTTAGTGCTTTTTTAACAAAAGAAGATGAAAAAAATGTCAGACAAGCAGTCTACAGAATCCAAAAGCAGCGATGATTTTTTTATAAAAATAAATGTTGACCAAAAAATTACTAAAAAAGAACTTTTTTCTCTGATATCCAAAAGCGTTGCCAGTAAAAAAAAATTATCACAAAAAGAACTTTTTAAAAGCTTGCAGGCCAGGGAACAGGTTAAAAACACTTCTTTTGGAAATGGTATTGCCTTTCCTCATATTATCTTAGAAGAAAATGTGATTCCTAATTTAATAATTTGTAAGTTAGCTCAGAAAATAGATGAATGGAAATGTCCAGATAGTACTGCTGTAGATACTTGTTTTATTTTATTGATTAGCCGTAAATCTCAAAAGAATAGTCCGAGAATCAAAAGATTGATCAAAATTTTCCGTAAATTTGCAGATAAAAACGTCATTTCCAAAATAAGTCAATGTCAAACAGCAGAAGAAATAGAAAAATACTTGTAAAGGAGGAAGATCATGAAAAGTGGACCCTAAAAAGTTTGTTTTTCAGAAAATATAATTTATTAATTTTTGGAGGTAAAAATGGTTTTAGTAACAGGAAAAAGATTATTGGATGTAGCACATAAAAATCACTTTGCAATACCAGCTTACAACGCTGGATCTGGACAACTTTTTACAGCAACTCTGGAAAAGTGTATTGAAGATCAAACACCTTTTATAATGGCGATTCATCCCACCGAGCTGGCATTTTTGCGTGATAACTTTGTGGGGCAAGTTTTACAGGGCATTAACAAAACAGATTTGCCAATTGCTTTACATTTAGATCATGGTGCTAGTTATGAAGACTGCATTCATGCTATTCATTTAGGCTTCACCAGCGTTATGATTGATTGCTCTATGAAACCATATGATGAAAATATTGCCACTACAAAAAAGGTGGTCGAGGCAGCTCATGCCACTGGAATATCAGTTGAAGCTGAAATAGGAACAATAGCTGATACTGGTTATGATGTCAACGGCCATTTAACAAACGATGTACATTACACTACACCTGAAATGGCTAGGGATTTTGTTGAGAAAACAAATGTTGATTCTTTGGCAATTGCAATTGGTACCGCCCACGGTCTTTACCCTAAAGATGTACAGCCTAAATTGAAGCCGGAAATTGCAAAACAAGTTTCAGAAGCTGTAGATGTACCATTAGTTTTGCACGGAGCTTCAAATAATCCTGACGATAAAATTCAAGAAGCAATTGACAATGGCATAAATAAAATAAACATTTCAAGTGATATCAAAATTGCGTTTGCAACTGGTTTGCGTCATTTGCTCGATAACAGTGATCCAAATGAAATGCGCGAGCCAAAATTAATGTTTCCAGAAGCAATGATTGAAGAACAAAAAGTTGTACATCATAAGAATGAACTCTGCAAAGCAACTAATAGAACCCATCTATATTTTGAACACGAAGAGCCAGTTGAAGTACCTTACAAAATCGAAAACTTCCAGACTGAAACATTTAAGGCATAAAAGTATTTGGTTTTACATATGGAAAATATTACTTCTGTTTTGGATCCTAAGGTTATAAAAATTGGGCTTAATGCTAAAAATAAATATGAAGTTATAGTGCAATTAGCAGAGTTGCTCAAAAATGCAAATTATATTGATAAAGTTGATCCCTTTGTCCAAGATATTTATTTACGAGAAAAAGAAGGCTTAACCGGAATAGGTCAAGGCATAGCAATCCCTCATGGAAAAAGTGATGATGTTAAACGAATAGGTGTTGCTATTGGAATTTTGAAACATGGCATTGAATGGGAATCATTGGATAACGAGAAAATTAGAATAGTTATTTTGTTTGCTGTAAGCAATGATACCAATTCAGCAAAGAATCAATTAAAACTATTGTCAATATTTGCTGGGAGATTAGGACATAAGCAAGTTGTTGACAAATTAAAAAAAGCTGAAAGCATTCAGGAAGTGATTGATGCTTTTAAAGAATAAAGGAGATGTTTATGAATGAAAATTGTTGGCATAACAGCTTGTTCTGCGGGAATAGCTCACACTTATATTGCAAAAGAAAAACTGGAACAGGCTGCTAAAGATTGTGGGGACACAATTCATATTGAAACTCAGGGTACTATCGGTACTGAAGATGCACTGAAACCAGAAGATATTAAAGAAGCTGATATTGTTTTATTAGCAGTTGATGTAAAAGTAACTGGAAGAGAAAGATTTAAGGGCAAAAAAATTGTCCAAATTTCCACTGATACTGCAATACAAAGTCCAAACAAATTAATGAAAAAATTGCATTCTGCATTAAATGTTAAATAGAGGTTTAAAAATGGCTGAAAATAAGATTATAGTCAAAATTAAAGAACCGGCTTTGACGGCAATCTCATATTTGATTCCCGTTGTTGTTGCGGGAGGATTGTTATTAGCAGTTGGAAATATCTTTGGCGGTAAAAACATTACCAACTTTACTGGTACTATTGGAATATGGGATGCTTTTAGTACAGCCGGGAGCTTAATTTTAGGACTTCTTCCTGTTGTTGTTTCAACCGGAGTTTCTTTTGCAATTGCTGACAAGCCAGGAATAGCTCCAGGATTTTTAGTTGGTCTTATTTCAAATATGATTAAAGCTGGGTTCCTGGGAGGTTTAATCGGAGGCTATGTTGCCGGTTGGTTTACAATTTTAATTGTAAAAACAATAAAAGTACCTAATTGGGCACAAGGTCTAATGCCGACTTTGATAATACCATTTTTATCATCAATTTTGTCGGCTGCCGTCATGTTTTACATATTAGGCGCGCCAATTGCCGAAGGGCAAAAAATGCTTACCAGATATCTAACTCAATTACCATCGAGTCAAAAATTCCTTTATGGTGCTATTATTGGCATTTTGGCATCAGTCGATTATGGTGGAGCCATTAACAAGACAGTCTTTGCTTTTGTATTAGCAATGCAGGCAGAAGGAGTCAATGAGCCAATCACTGTTCTAATTTTGGCTTCTATGGTAACGCCATTTGGTTTTACTTTTGCATATTTCCTTGAAAAACTATTTCATAAGAAGATTTACACACAAACGGAAGTAGACACACTAAAAACAGCTTTTCCCATGGGTATATGTGAAATCACCGAAGGGAGTTTACCTATTGTTTTAAACGATTTGTGGAGATCAATAGTTTCAACTGCTTGTGGTGGAGCAATAGGTGGCGGACTTTCAATGCTATGGGGTGCAGATTCAAAAATTCCTGCTTCTGGAATATTTGCAGTTCCTACTATGTCGAAACCTGTTCAATTTTTAATTGCTCTTCTCATAGGTAGTTTAGTCACCGGTATAGTTTTCTTCATTTTAAAAAGACCTGTTAGCGCAGAAAATGAAAAGAAAGAAGAAAAAGATGTCGATTTAGGAGATATAAGTATAGGGTAAATGAAAAACGAGAATTCAGAAATATATATTGGCAATAAGGCTCAACTAAACTCTGTCAAATATATTCAATTTCTTGAGGGAAAAGCTACTGGATTAAAGGCTTTTGAAATAGCCACTGCCAGTGGCTTTTCACTTACAGTGGCATTAGACAGAGGCATGGATATAGTAGAATTAAAGTTGAATGGAAAAAACATATCGTTTTTATCGGCAACAGGTCTTGTAAACAGTACTTACTTTAATGAGGATGAAGATAAAGGATTTATGCGCAATTTCAATGTTGGATTTTTAACAACAGGTGGATTGGCATATATGGGAAGCTCTGATAGTAGGCGCGGTTTACACGGTACAGTTAGCAATACGCCTGCATATAATTTTAGTTATGAAATTTTAAAAAACAAAATTCAGGTTGAAGGTAACATTGCTGATTCAGTCATGTTTGGGCCAAACTTAATATTACACCGCAAAATCACCGTAAGTACTAATGAGACAAGTATACGTATAGATGACACTTTAGTAAATGCCGGAGACGGCACTGTACCATATATGCTTTTGTATCATAATAATTTTGGTTATCCATTTTTAACACCCGACACTGAAATATTTTTCCAGCCAGAAGAAAGTTTCAACCGTAAATATCAGAGAATAAAAGGTAGTTATCCGTTTAAATTAAAGAAACCTAATATAGGTGAGCCTGAACAGGTATATTTTCATACTTTAAAAAAATCTGAATATAGTTTAATTAGTCCAAGAACAAACCTTTCATTAAAAGTTAAATTTAGTAGTAAAACACTCCCGATTTTGAATGAATGGCGTTTGGAAAGAAACAAAAACTATGTTTTAGGATTAGAGCCTGGTACAAACGATGTGAATGGTTTTATCCAAGCTAATAAAAATAATAAATTAAAATATATCAAACCAGATGAAAGAATTGAATTTAACCTACAATTTGATTTTAGTGAGGTAAAAAATGAAAAGATCGCAAATAAATAAAATCCTTCAAAAAAATATTGATTTTGCAAAAAAGCACCAAGTTTATTTTCCTCAGTTCGCAAGTTGGAATATTAATGATTGGACTGGACTCAATGAACGTTATCGCGAAATTGTTGATAATATGTTGGGGTGGGATGTAACCGATTTCGGCAGTAAAAATTTTGCAAAATATGGCCTAGTGGCTTTTACGTTTAGGAATGGCAATTATGAGCATACTGACATTTACCCAAAACCTTATTGTGAAAAAATATTATTCTTAGAAGAAGGACAAGAGCTGCCGTACCATTTTCATAAGCTAAAAGAAGAGGATACTGTTAATCGTGGTGGAGGAAATTTATTAATTAGAGTCTGGAATTCGACAAAAACTGGTGAAATTGATCATAAAAGTGAAGTTAAAATAGTTAAAGATGGAGAAAAACTAGTGGTTCCCGCTGGTGCAACCATCAAGTTAGAACCAGGTGAAAGTTTAACTGCAACACCCGGAATTTACCATAAGTGGGATGTTGAAGCAGGAACTGGCAAAGTTATGGCTTGGGAG
This sequence comes from Lactobacillus sp. wkB10, assembly GCF_000760615.1. NCBI lineage: Bacteria > Bacillati > Bacillota > Bacilli > Lactobacillales > Lactobacillaceae > Lactobacillus > Lactobacillus sp. wkB10. The sequence continues at coordinate 105,485 of NZ_JRJB01000006.1, forward strand.
GTCTCAAAAACCAATAACGATAATTTAGATAACCATTTTTATAAACCAATTCCTCGGATCCCAGAAATAGAAGAGGATGAGCTTCCTTATCGATTGCTATTCGGTGACTATCCAATTTGGTCAAAAAAACTAAATTTTCAGTTTAAACCATACGAGAATAAATGATGGAAAAATATGTATTAGGAATTGATTTAGGCACAAGTGCCGTAAAAGTCAGTTGTCTAGATCAATTAGGAAGAATAGTAGATCAAGAAATAGAAGATTATCCAGTCTATAATCCGGCAGAAGGTTTTAGCGAACAAAATCCAAATGATTGGGTTCATGCAACTTTAGATGCTGTTAAAAAAATTATGAGTAAGCTAAAAGACTTGGCTAAAATAGACGGGATATCATTTTCTGGTCAAATGCACAGCTTAGTAATTTTGGATAAAAATAAACAAGTAATCCGACCAGCAATATTATGGAACGACAGCAGAACAGCAAATGAGGCTGATTACATAAACAAAAATTTTGGAAAAGAAATAGTAGAAATTACCGGTAACAAAGCTACTGCAGGTTTTACGTTACCAAAATTGTTATGGTTGCAAAAAAATGAACCTGATAATTTTGCAAAAATTAGATACTTTATGATGCCTAAAGACTATGTTAGATATAAAATGACCGGAAAAATAAATATGGATTATTCAGATGCTACCGGAACAATAATTTTAGACATTGCACAAAACCGCTGGAGTAATAAAATTTTGAATTTTTTTAATATTCCTAAGTATTGTTGTCCCACTCTCGTAAATTCCACAGACTTTATTGGATTTCCCTTGAAAGAAGTTTGTGAGCAAACTAGTCTGAATACAGACGCAAAGATTTTTGCTGGGGGAGGAGATAACGCCGTTGCAGCAATTGGATCCGGTATTTTAAACTCTCAAAATTTACTATGTAGTATTGGTACATCAGGAGTCGTTTTAGCCGATGAGCAAAATCCTCACACACCATATGAGGGGACATTGCAAATGGAACATCATGCGGTTGCTCATCATTTTTACTCTATGGGAGTAACATTAGCAGCCGGAGAATCCTTAAGCTGGTTTAGGGATACCTTCTTTCCCGAAAAATCTTTTACTGACTTGCTTTTAATGGCTCAGAATTCAGACTTAGGTTCAAATAAACTTTTTTTTACACCCTATATTAATGGTGAAAGGACTCCTTACTCTGATTCTTATATTCGCGGAAGCTTCACAGGAATTAGTAAAATATTGACAAAAAATGATTTTTGCCGAGCAGTGATAGAAGGAATTACATACAGTTTGCGAGATTTAATATCGATTTACGAGCAAAATAATAAGACTATTGAAAAAATCGTTTGTATCGGTGGAGGTGCAAAAAGTAAATTTTGGCTGAAACTGCAAGCTGACGTATTCGGTAAAAAAATTGTTTCATTAAAAAATGAACAGGGACCTGGAATAGGAGCCGCTATGATTGCAGCAATGGGATGCCAATGGTTTAAAAATTGGGAAAGCTGTATTAATTTATTTGTGAGATATAATGATATCATCACACCCAATCAACATAATTCTGTACTTTATAATAAATATTATAATCTTTATCAAAAAATATATTCATCCACGGCACCTTTAGCTAGAGCAGCAGCAGAACTTTAAAATGCCTTTTACTGAATAATTTATAATTTCTTTGCTTTTAATATTAATTAGTGAGAAAATTATAATCCATTCTCATTTTGATATTAGGAGGAGATCTTGTGACTAATCAATTTCATCGAGCTTTTGGTTGTTATGGCATTATTGGCGATTCAAAAATGTTGGTAGTGATTAAAAAACATGGTGGTCCTTATATTAATCGCTACGACTTACCAGGAGGTAGTTTAGAAGACGGGGAATCATTAAACCATACAGTTAAGCGTGAAGTAAATGAAGAAACAGGCTTAATAGTTCAAGATTACAGGCAAATTGGTGTTACTTCGTTTAAATACCCTTGGGATTATGAACAATGGCATTTTAATCAACATATTTGCGTTTTTTATGAAATAAAGAAAACTATTGGTAAAGTTCAAGGAGATGTTAAACAATTTGCCGGTCAAGACTCATTAGGAGCAATCAGGATACCATTAGCAAAGATAAGTATTGCAAATTCTTCGCCTTTAGTAGTTAAAGCCAAGCAATTTTTATTAAACCCAGACAATTTTGATTTAACAGATCAAAGTTTTGATAAGTGGATTGTACTTGATAAACCTGTTTTTTAAAGTAAAAAAAGCGGTTAAGGAAATCTTTTCCTTAACCGCTTTTAACTAGATTATTTTAAACTTTGTAAAAAATCTAAAGCCTTATCGTAATTGGGCTCGTTAGTTAATTCCTGAATAAGTTCTTGGTACAAAACTTTTTTATCTGCATCAACGATCCAAACGCTTCTGGAATCTAAGTTATTAGCTTCAATAAATAAGCCCATGTTTTTACCAAAATCAAAAGAATCATCAGACAAAAGTTTCATCTTTGAAACGCCTTCAGCGGCACACCAGTTTTTCTGTTCTTCTGGAGTATTGGTAGAAATAGTATAAAAATTGATACCGTTAAACTTATCAACTTCACCGTTAAAACGTTTAGTAGAAATACTGCAGACGCTGGTATTAATATTAGGTACTACACTGATTAAAGTAGGCTTGTCAACTAATTCTTCCATTGAAACAATAGAACCGTCTGCCTGCTTTACCTTGAAACTTGGTAATTCTTCTCCCACTTTTGGTGGTTCACCATTTGTTGACAGAGGTTGACTTTTCATTGTTACTTGCATAATCTTAACCCTTTCTCTTGTTAAAAATATAAACGACTACACTATAAATTTTAAACTACTAGAGTTGAATACCCCAAGAAATTAGCTTTTTTAGTTATTATTTGTGTAATCAGTAATGCGCTTAATAGCCTCTTTGAGATTTTCTTCAGATGATGCATATGAAAAGCGAACATATCCATGACCTCCAGCACCAAAATAACTTCCAGGTGTTACCCCAACTTTTGCTTTTTCAGCCAAATCTTTAGCAAATGCGACATCATCGCAGCCGAATTTGCTTGGTATTTTAGCAAAAATATAAAAAGCTCCTTCTGGTGTAGCCATGGTATAGCCATTCTTCTTTAGACCATCCTGAAGAAGATACAAACGCTTTTGGTATTTTTCCCTGGCTTCAATATAGTCTTGATCACCATGTTCTAATGCCTCTGAAGCTGCAATTTGAACATTATCAGTTACAGAAGAAATCATGAATGAATGTATTTTGATCATTGACTTCATTAACTCAGCAGGGCCAGCGATATAACCAATTCTCCAACCAGTCATTGCAACGCTTTTTGACAGCCCCGATAACAAAACAGTTCTTTCAGGAATAATTTGTGTAAGAGAGTAATGCTTTTTTTCACCGTAAATTAATTCCGCATAAATTTCATCACTTACTGCAAATATATCGTATTTAGTGATAACGTCTGCTAACTCTTGTAAGTTTTGCTCTGAGTATACTCGACCTGTTGGGTTAGATGGGTCAGTTATCACAACGGCCTTTGCTCCTTTGCCCTCATTTTCAAGCGTTTCAGTCAGCTTTTTGGCTGTTAAAAGAAAATTATCAGCAGAAGTATCAACTTGAATAGGTATTCCACCGGCCATTTTTATAATACCAAAATAAACTTCCCAAACAGGAGTAGGAACAATGATTTTCTCTCCCGGATTTAGCAAAGCCATGGCGGCAATATTCAGTCCTTCTGAGACACCTACAATAGCACAAATTTCACTTTTAGGATCATAGCTTACACCCAAACTCTTTTTTAAATATTTGCTGACGGAACTTAAGTATTTTTCCTTTCCAGCTTCTGGAGCATAATGAGAGTCATTGCTATTAATATCATTAATTGCCGCTCGTTTTATATGTTCGGGAGTATTTAAATCGGGCTCACCAATAGTTAATTTTATTATTCCAGGAATTTGAGAAATTTTTTGACTAAAAGATCTGATTTCAGAATTAGGCAAGTTTCTAATTCTAGAATTTATTTTTGCAGATAAGTTTTTTGCTAAATGTGGCATAACATAATAAGATCCTTCCTATTTTTCTTGAAACCATATTATAACCCAGCCTGAACGTAAATAAAATTAAGAAAAAGTATTATTTTACTGAGTTTAAAATTAGTACATGCTTGTTTATTTTTGTTATATTGAATATATCAAAGTAAGGAGTGTGTGATATATGGATCAAAATGAGAAAGATAAGAGACTAAAGCAGTTAACTCCAGATCAGTACCAAGTGACTCAACAAGCTGCAACTGATTATCCATTCAAAGGAAAATACGATGATTTTTATCAAAAAGGAATTTATATTGATATTGTATCAGGTGAACCACTCTTTTCAAGTGAAGACAAATATGATGCAGGGTGTGGCTGGCCTAGTTTTACACGACCAATAAAAAAGTTAGTTTATCACCGTGATCAATCTCATAATATGGAACGAACAGAGGTCAAGAGTCCTGAAGGTGACTCTCATTTAGGACACGTTTTTGATGATGGTCCAACTGATAAAGGAGGACTTAGATATTGCATTAATTCGTCAGCTTTAGATTTTATACCTTATGATCAGTTAGAGCAAAAAGGCTATGGAGAATATAAAAAGCTCTTTAAATAATAAAAATTATGTAAAAAAGAACATGCTAAACCTAGTCATGTCCTTTTTTAATATCTATTAAACTATTTCTTGTTCCTTAAAACTGCCATAAACCCGTTCTACTTCTGTAACACTCATAAACGCATAAGGGTCACTTTTTTTAACTATATGTAGAACATCATACATATCATAGCGATCAATCACAGTTATCAAAACTTTTTTCTCATTATGACTGTAAGCTCCTTCAACATCATGAAAAATAGTGATGCCACGGTGCATTTTTTCCTGAATGCCATCAATAATAGCGTGAGGCTGTTCTGTAACGATGGTTACCTGCAGCTTTTGGTGTTGAGTATAAACGGCATCAATTACTCGTCCATTGATAAAAATTGTCAGGGCAGAATATAATGCACGTGTCCATCCGAAAGCAAATCCAGCAGCAGCTATAATTATTAAATTAATTAAGATACTGATTTTACCGTAACTGGTTCCTGTTTTCCTCTGAATGACTATGCCTATAATGTCAAGTCCACCTGTAGATATACCATTCTTGAGTGCAAATCCTGTTCCCAGACCATTGATCATACCACCAAAAATTGCACAGACAAGTGGATCAATGTGCATGTTGATTGGTTGTACCACTCGCATCATAATTGATCCGAGAATGACTGTAATGACTGTAAAAAAAGTAAATTTATGTCCAATCTTTACCCAGGCAAGCAAAAGCAAGGGTAAGTTCAACACAAAATATAAAGCCGAAGTTGATAAAGTAATAGGTAAATACCGTTCGCTCATAGTATTGATTAATTGGGCAAAACCAGTTATTCCTGAAGAATACATGTGTCCTGGCGTCCAGAAGAAATTTAGAGCCACAGCTACGGCTAGCGAATAGAAGAATGAGGCAGAAATTTTAGAGAGTAGATTATACCGCCGATTAAATGCGTCAAGCTGGTCCATTATTCAATTATTCCTTTTCAAAAAATGCTAATTAAAATAATAAATACTAGTTTCTATATAAAGTATAAAAACTAGTATTTTTCTTAAGTATACTAACACATTTACGTGAAATTTAAAGAGGTTTTTAATTTATCTTGGTTTAATTTTGCCAATGTTGTTTGATGAAATCTTCTCTGCCACCAGATTCTTCTAAACTATAACGTAGCGGATTTTTTTTGTAAAAATCTTGATGATAATCTTCAGCAGGATAAAATGGCTTGGCTGGTTCAATTTTAGTAACTATTGGCTCATCAAATCTGCCACTATTTTGCAAATCTGCTCTGGACTTTTCTGCTGCTTTTTTTTGCGCATCTGAATTATAAAAAATTACGGGGCGATAATTATCGCCACGATCTTGAAATTGTCCTGATGCATCTGTTGGATCAGTTACTTGCCAATAATATTCTATTAATTTTTCATAAGGCATAATTTTGGGATCATAAGTGATTTCAACAGCTTCAGTGTGTCCCGTTTCACCCGTGCATACTTGTTCATAGGTTGGGTTTGGCACATGTCCACCGGTATAACCTGAAATTACTTTTTTAATTCCCGGTAAAGAGTCAAACGGTTTAACCATGCACCAAAAGCAACCACCGGCGAAAATAGCTGTATCTAATTTTTCTTTATTTTCATGCATAAATTCTCCACGCTTTCTATTGCTAGATTAGATTACTATTTTACTCCATTTTATTTTGCCCGGTAGTTTACTGCAATTGATGAGCTTAAAATTATTAAACTTAGTAAATAATTAACTTAAATCTGTTTCTGTATCATAAAGCATACTGATCAAGTTCTATTACTTTATCATATTTTTTAGCAAATGCAGGCTGAACATTGTGTTCAATATCAATCACTGTGCCAGGAAAATTGAGAATCAAGTCAAAAACTTGGCTGTAGCTTTCTTTATCTAAACCTGATAATGCTTCATCAACCAGTAATAACTTTTTATTGCGCAGTAGCAGCCTGGCCAATTCTAACTTTCTCTTTTCTCCTCCAGATAAGACGTTGGCACCTTCACCAAGCCTCATATTCAGTGCATTCTCACTAGCAAATTTGGTTAATCCGACTTCATTTAAAACTTGTAAAATTGAAGCAGTCGGATAATTTTGACCAAGACACAAGTTAAAAAGCAGGGTACCGGTAAAAATGGTTGTCTCTTGAGCTAAGACACCGATGTTATCATAAATCGGTTTAGCATATAAAGTGTTGCTGTATTTAATTGAACCGCCCAACAATTTGAGTTCGTTCAGCATTGTTTTTACAATAGTTGTTTTACCAATTCCTGATCTACCAGAAATTAAAATTTTTTCACTATTGCTTGCACTAAAAGATAGATTAGTGATAATGGCTTTATCATAACCAAATGAACCATCATCAATTTCTAGCACAGTATCATCTGTAAATTTTTGAGGCACGATATTATTAATTGGTTTTTCTTTGTTAGAAATAATATTTTTGCATGAATCAATTAATGGTCGGCTAGAAAGTAACTGGTTAGTGAATTGAATAGAACTAATTATGGGACTTGTAACCCTGTCTGCTGCTAAATATAAGGACATTAATGCACCAGCAGTTAATTGACCAATGCTGACAAAGTAAACGCCCAAACCCAAAGAAAGAATGGTAGATAATGAATAGAGCAAGTTAGAAACAAAACGTGAATGTTCCTTGTCCGCATCCATTTGATAATATTTATTTTCCGCATCATTTAAGAGATTGTTCAGCTTATCCTTAAAGATTAACAAGCTTTCAAATCTTTTGATGGTATAAAAGCCGTTAAAGTATTCAGTGGTGTGCAGTGAGTAGCTCTGGTATGACTTGTTCCACCGGTCAGTTGATTTGCTCAGCCATTTTTTAAAAACAAAGGGAACTACTGCTGGTATAAATCCTAATATTAAATAGGTCAGACCTAATATAGGGTTGATCCTAATTACGAAGAATAAAGTTATTACTGCTTGCTCAATGCAATAAATGAGCATAATTACAGAATCAATGATCTGGTTTTCAAATTGTTTAATAGTGACATTGATAAAATTTAAAATTTTACTCGACTGTAGTTGTGGATGATCATTGTAGTTTTCAACTGCCTGACTTCTCAGCCATTTGTTAATAATTTTTCTGATATTCAGGCTTAATAGGCGCCAAATCCAAAAAGAAGTGTTAACTAAAACAAAACACAGTAAAAATACTACTAATAGGATGAACGAAGTAGAAAATTCTTTTTTACTGATATTATCCATTAATTTACCAATTAGGATTGGGCTAATAATGCCATCTAAGGCGGTGATCCCGCCAAAAATAGCGATTAAGATCAGTCTGAGAACAACCACTCTTCTGATTGATTTATTAGCTTGTTTGTTTGTCATTATTTTGCCTCAGTTGGCTTCAATAGTTTAATTTTTTAACATTAAATTAATTATATGGAAGTTAAATAATGAAAACAATGCAAACAAAGAAAAAATTAGTTTTGAACTCCTAAGTGGTTCATGATAATTGCTGCGGTCTCTTCGATCGAGCGGTGAGCAACATTTATTACAAAACAACCAAGCTGATCATAAAGCTTTTGTGCTGAATCCAATTCTTTTTTTATAGCATCGATATTAGAATAGGAGGTATCTGGATTTAAACCATAGGAAATCATTCTTTCTCGTCTGATTTCATTTAACACAGAAAGGTCATTTGTCAAACCAATAATTTTTTTAGGATCAATTTGATATATTTCTTTCGGGATATGGGTATCTGGAACTAATGGCAGATTTGCGACTTTGAGATTTTTATTAGCTAAAAACAATGATAAGGGAGTTTTCGATGTACGCGATACTCCCAAAAGTACGACATCAGCTTCTAAAAACCCCTTAGGGTCTTTGCCATCATCATACATAACCGCAAACTCCATAGCTGAAATGCGATCAAAGTATTTTTGATTCATTTTATGCTGAGCACCTATTTTTTGTTGCGGTTTCAAACCAGTTAATTTTTGAATCGATTCGATAGCAGGAGATAAAATATCAACACTTTGAATATGATGTTCTCTAACAAACCGAATAACTGGTATTTGCATTTCATCTTTTACCAGACTGTAAATAAGCAATAAATTTGGATATTGAACTATTTCTTCAAAGGTCTCTTCTAATTTCTCCTTATTAATTATAAACGGATATCTTCTATAATTAATTTGCGCATCAGGAAACTGGGCAGCTGCGGCAACAGCATTATTAAAAGCAGTATCCCCAGCAGAATCTGAAATTATTATTATGTTAACTTCTTTTTTTGTTGTTTCTTCAGCCATTATTTACTCCTTTTTTCTTCAATTATACAATTTAACAAAAATCATTAACAGGTTAAGTTTTTTCTATGAAAAATTTTAAAAATATTGTACGTTTGTATTGACCCACCGGTGATGTTTGATATAATTTAGTTAAATGTATGACGGTAACGTCAAGAAATGGAAGGAGGGATCACATATGGCAAAGACAGTCGTTCACGAAAACGAGTCTATTGATGATGCTCTTCGTCGTTTTAAACGTTCCGTTTCTAGAAGCGGTACACTACAAGAATACCGCAAGCGCGAGTTTTATGAGAAACCTAGCGTTCGTAGGAAGCTTAAATCTGAAGCTGCTCGGAAGCGCAGACATTATTAATTTATAAACGACTTTTATCAAACAGGTAGAAGTCGTTTTTTTTATTAACAATAATTAAAGTTTAATGTTTTATTTAATTTAAACTAGGGTGTAAATTTGTTATAATTTACCTAGATTTTGTGAAGAAAGAGGGAATTCATTTGAGTTTATCTGAGCAAATAATGTCAGACATGAAAGAAGCGATGAAAGCTCGCGACAAGGTTAGACTGAACACTGTTCGTATGATCAAGTCTGCTTTAATGAATGAAAAAATTAAAGCAGGTCATGATTTGACCGCTGAAGAAGAATTGACGGTCCTTAGCCGAGAAAAAAAGCAACGTGAAGAATCAATTGATGAATTTACCAAGGCTGATCGTAAAGACTTGGCGGATGAAACCAAACAGGAATTGGCAATTGTTGAAAGCTATCTGCCTAAACAAATGACGGAAGAAGAGCTCAATCAAGCCGTTTCATCGGCAATTGCAGAAGTTAATGCTCAAGGTAAATCGGATTTTGGTAAAGTAATGAAAGTTTTAATGCCTAAAATTAAAGGTAAAGCTGATGGTAAAGCAGCTTCTAATGCGGTGCGCAAACAGTTGAAATAGGCACAAGAAAAGGAGCAGAGTTATTTGGCCCAAACCAATTTTATTCCTAAAAATCCTGAGAACATCCAAAAATTAGTTGGTATTAATGATAAGAATTTAAGTCTTTTATCAACTGGATATAATGCCAGTGTAATTGATACTGGCAACAGTATAGCTATTCAAGGTGATGATAATGACATCAAAAAAGTTTTAGCTGTTCTGAAAGCTTTAGATAGCGTTGTTAGTGCCAATATTAATATTGGTCCTGCTGACGTTGTCAGCGCAATGAAAATGGCTGATAAGGGAACAACTGAATATTTTCCTGACCTATATAAAAAGATTTTAATTCGGGATGCTAAAGGCAAGCCGATTAGAGTCAAAAATATGGGACAGAAAAAATATGTCGAAGCCATTGAAAAAAATGATGTAGTATTTGGAATCGGTCCTGCTGGTACCGGTAAGACGTTTATCGCCGTGGTTTGTGCTGTTGCAGCTTTTAAAAAGGGTGAAGTTTCAAGGATTATTTTGACCAGACCTGCAGTTGAAGCTGGAGAGTCACTGGGATTTTTACCTGGTGATCTTAAAGAAAAAGTTGATCCATACCTGAGACCCATTTATGATTCGCTTTATGCTATTTTAGGGACAAATACTACTGATCATTTAATGGAACGAGGAGTTATTGAAGTGGCTCCATTAGCATATATGCGTGGACGTACGTTAGATGATGCATTTGTTATTCTTGATGAAGCTCAAAATACTACTGATGCGCAAATGAAAATGTTTTTAACCAGGTTAGGCTTTAATTCGAAAATGATCGTTAATGGTGATATGACGCAGGTTGATCTTCCCGGTAAACAACACAGTGGTTTAATAGATGCTGAACGTATTTTGAAGAAAATTGAACAAATTAAATTTATCTGGTTTTCAGCTAATGATGTTGTTCGTCATCCGGTTGTTGCTAAAATTATTAATGCCTACGAAAAGGAAGAAAAATAGATTTAATGGATTCAATAGATATTACTTTTAATGATGAAGTTGGTTTCCTTGAAAATGAAAAACGTGATTGGCAAAAGTGGATTACCAATCTCCTTTTGCTTGCTAAAAAGGAAATAAATAAAAAGAACAATTTAGAAATGAGTATTAATTTCATTGATGAAAAACGCAGTAATGAAATTAATAAAAAATATCGCGGTAAAAACAGACCAACTGATGTGATTTCTTTTGCTATTGAAGATGGGGAAGATCAAATCGACTTTAGTGTGTTTGATGATCCTGAATTCATTGAAGATATTGGTGATTTATTTATGTGTCCAAGCGTTATTATGCGACACAGTAAGGAATATGGTACAGGTTGGGATCGTGAATTCGGTTATACTTTAGTTCACGGCTTTTTGCATCTTAACGGATATGATCATATTGAACCAAACGAGGCAAAAACCATGTTTAAAATACAAGGAAAAGTGTTGGGAGATTATGGTTTGCCATTGTATCCAGATCAGTTGGATGAAGGCAGAGGTAAATAATGGTTGAAAACAAGAAAATAAAATCTGGATTTGTTGCTTTGTTAGGAAGACCTAACGTTGGTAAATCTACTTTAATGAATTATCTAGTAGGGCAAAAAGTAGCAATTACTTCCAGTAAGCCACAAACTACGCGTAATAAAATTTCTGGAATTTATACAACTGATGAAATGCAGGCAATTTTTATTGATACACCTGGGATATTTAAGCCACACCTTGATTTAGATAATTACATGGATAAAGCCAGCTTATCTAGCTTGAACGATGTTGACCTCATTTTGTTTATGGTAGAACCGGAAAAAATGGGCAAAGGTGATGCTTATATTGCGGAAATATTGCAAAAGTCAAAAGTTCCCATTGTGCTCCTTATTAATAAAGTAGATCGAGTTAATCCAAATGAACTTTTACCAATAATTGATCAATATCGTAAGCTAAATATTTTTAAGGAGTTTTTGCCTGTATCTGCAACTCAGGGAGTTGGAATTAGTGATCTAATTCAGGTTTTATATCAATATTTACCTGAAGGACCTAAGTATTATGGCACAGATCAAATAACAGATCGTCCTGAATATTTTATGGTTGCAGAACTGATTCGTGAACAAATTTTAAAGTTTACAGCTGAAGAAGTTCCTCATGCTGCTGCAGTTTGGGTGGAACAAATGAACAAGCATGAGAACAATAAGCTACAAATAGAGGCCACTATTTATGTAGAAAAAAGTGGCCAAAAAGGAATAATCATTGGTAAGGGCGGCAAGATGCTTAAGCAAATTGGTATCAATTCCAGACGACAAATTGAAGATTTATTAGGTGAAAAAGTTAACTTGAATCTTTGGGTAAAAGTCCAGCATAATTGGCGTTCTGATCCTAAATTTTTAAGGCAAATAGGTTATAACCTTAAGGATCTTGCCTGAGATGGCTCGTCAATTAAGAGAAGTGCAAGGGATAATTTTTAAAAGACAAAAGTATCATGAAGCTGATTTATTGGCTAAAATAATGACCGAAAAAAATGGCATAATTACACTTCTTGCCCGCGGTGCTCTAAAATCAAAATCTAAATTAGGTGCTTCATTACTGAATTTTTCGTATGGAACCTATGTCATTTATTCATCTGGACACGGTTTAAGTACTTTAAGGACTTACAAGAATGTAAAACAATTTGATGGATTATATGATGATTTAATAAAAAATGCGTATGCTTCTTTTATTCTTGACTTAATCGATCACGCATTTATTGAATATCAGGATTTAGGCAGGTATTACGATCTTGCAAAATTTGCTTTGCAAAAAATTAATTTTGGAACCGATCCCGAAATGATAACTCAAATAGTACAAATGCAATTACTAGCGGCTTATGGGGTTGAACCAGAGCTGAGAAGCTGTGTGATCTGTGGTGAAAAGCAGGGAGTGTTTGACTACTCAATCAAAAATGGCGGCATCCTGTGCAGTAAGCATTTTTATGCTGATCCAGGTCGTCTACATTTAAAACCGAAGGAAACAGCTGTTTTGAGAACTATCTTTTTACTTCCATTTAACAAGTTAGGTGATATTAAAATTAAATCTCCTACTAAAAAAGCTACACGCAGAGCAATTGACCGTATTTATCAGGAAACAATTGATCTCAACCTCAAAACTAAAAAGTTTTTGGACGAATTGAAATTAACTGACTAGCCCTTCAGATCACATGCATTTTATGATAAAATAATAATATGTTTCGGCTATAATGAGGATAAAAAAAGTACCAGTTAAGCGAGTGCTGGGAGTGTGAGAGCATCTGGGAAAAGGCACCTCTAGCTAAATTAATTAAGAGCAGGAATTTATTTCCTGAATTAGGGTGGAACCGCGACTAAATCTCGTCCCTATGCATGTTTTGCATAGGCTTTTTTTATGGTCTTATGCAGGAAGGAAATAAAAATGGCACAGAAAAAATTAAATATTCAAGATATGATTTTTAAACTAGAGAAGTTTTGGTCTTCGAAAGGATGCATGGTAATGCCTTCTTATGATGTTGAAAAGGGAGCAGGAACTATGAGTCCATACACCTTTTTGCGAGCTGTTGGTCCGGAACCATGGGCAGCTTGCTATGTAGAACCCTCAAGGCGTCCGGCTGATGGTAGGTATGGAGATAACCCTAATCGCTTGTTTCAGCACCATCAATTTCAAGTAGTAATTAAACCTGCTCCAGAAAAGATCCAGCAATATTATCTGGATAGTTTGAAAGAATTAGGAATAAATCCATTGGAACACGATATTCGCTTTGTCGAAGACAACTGGGAAAATCCTTCAATGGGCTGCGCTGGAGTTGGCTGGGAAGTATGGCTTGACGGTATGGAAGTAAGTCAGTTTACTTACTTTCAAACTGTTGGTGAACTTGATGTTAAGCCAACAATGAGTGAAATTACCTATGGGGTTGAACGACTGGCTTCCTATATCCAAGATGTTAATTCTGTTTTCGATCTTGAATGGGGTGATGGCGTTTTATACAGTGACATTTTTAAAGAAGCTGAATATGAAAACTCTAAATATGCCTTTGATGAATCTAATCAAGAAGATCTATTAAAATTTTTTGACGTATACGAAAGAACAGCTCAAGAATTAATTGGGTTGAATTTAGTACAACCGGCTTATGACTATATTTTGAAATGTTCCCATACATTTAATTTGCTTGATGCTCGAGGAGCTGTGTCGGTTACTGAACGAGCAGGATATTTAGCTAGAATTAGGAAATTAGCACATGAGGTAGCTGTATGTTTTGTAGAAGAGCGTGAAAAAAGGGGTTTTCCTTTATTGAAAAGTGCAGAAGATAAGAAGGCGGGACTTGAAAATGGCTAAAGATTATTTATTTGAAATTGGCATTGAAGAAATGCCAGCTCATGTGGTGGGAAAGAGCGTTAAGCAATTAGCTGAAAGAACCGAAAAATTTCTGAAAGAAAATAAACTTAAATTTAAGTGTATTAAAACCTTCTCTACGCCTCGGAGATTAACAGTTCTAGTAGAAGAGCTTTCTGAAAAGCAAGCTGATATTGATGAAATTAAAAAAGGACCTGCCAAAAAAATTGCTTTGGATCAGGATAAAAATTGGACTAAAGCTGCTCAAGGATTTGCCCGTGGTCAAGGAATGACTACTGATGATATTTACTTTGAAGAATTAAAAGGTACCGAATATGCTTATGTGCATGTCCGAAAAGAAGGTAAAAAAACAACTGATATTCTTTTAGGAATGAGCGACATCGTTAAAGCTATGACTTTTCCAACCAAGATGCGGTGGGACTCTCATGATTTTGAATTTGTTCGTCCTATTCATTGGCTGGTATCACTTTATGGTAACGAAGTAGTGCCTGTCAAAATCCTCGATATTACGGCGGGAAGAAAGACAGAAGGTCATCGTTTCCTGGGCGATAGTGTGGTTTTGGCTAATAGCAGCGACTACGAAGACGCCTTAAAAGATCAATTTGTAATTGCTGATGCAACAAAACGTCGCAAAATGATAGTTGACCAAATGAATAAGTTAGTAAAAAAGAATAATTGGCAAATTAAGCCTGATAAAAGTTTACTTGAAGAAGTAACAAATCTAGTTGAATATCCTACAGTTTTCACTGGTTCTTTTGACAAAAAGTATTTGGAAATGCCTAAAGAAGTATTAATAACTTCCATGAAAGATAATCAACGTTATTTTGAAGTTTATGATCAAAATGGCAACTTGATTAATCATTTCGTAGCTGTACGTAATGGTAATAAAGATTACTTGGAAAATGTTGTTTCAGGAAATGAAAAAGTTCTAGTAGCACGTCTGGATGATGCACAATTCTTTTACGATGAGGACCGTAAATATCCTCTGAGCCATTTTGTTCAAAAACTTGATAACGTTTCGTTTCACGATAAAATTGGATCAATGTCTGAAAAAATGAAGCGTGTCCGTATTATAGGTGATTTTTTAGCTAACAAATGGCAACTTGATGAACAGGTTGTTAAAGACTTTGACCGTGCCAGCGAATTGTACAAGTTTGATTTAGTTACTCAAATGGTGGGAGAATTTGCTGAACTTCAAGGAGTAATGGGCAGACACTACGCAAAATTAGCAGGTGAAAAGGATGATGTTGCTGATGCTATTGAAGAGCATTATATGCCGACCACTTCTGAAGGTGAATTGCCTAAAACAACAGTGGGTTCATTATTATCTGTTGCTGATAAAATAGATACAATTATTACTTTCTTTGCTGTTGGCATGATTCCTAGTTCATCAAATGATCCATATGCTCTACGTCGTTATGCTTATGGCATTGTACGAATATTGTTAAACCAAAAATGGTCATTACCATTTAATGAAATGCTACCGGAAATTGTTTCAGCTCTTGAAAATAAGACACCGGCTAAACTGCCTAAAAAAGCTGAACAGGAAGAGGAAATTTCATCCTTTATTCGGGATCGTATTAAACAGTATTTACAGAAAAATAACTATAAATATGACATCATTGATGCAGTTCTAGCTTCAAGTCAACAAGATCCCATCCAAATTTTGGCTGCAGCAAAAGTTTTGCAATTACACCATGATGATGATAAATTCAAGCCAGTTGTTGAAAGCTTAATCAGAATAAACAATATTTTGCAAAAAGCTAAGTACAAGGGGCAGAATGTTGTAAAACGAGAAATGTTTGAAAATAATACTGAAACTGAACTTGCTGATGGTGTAAAGAAATTAAGTAAAGTTGATAATCTCGCAGAACTATATGATAGTTTTGTGAAGCTACAACCTGTCATTGACGTTTACTTTGAAACAAATATGATAATGGATAAGAATGAGACTATTAAAAATAACCGCTTGGCGCAGCTTAACGAAGTAGCTCAACTTGCAAAACGACTTGGCGATCTAAGCAAATTAGTTATTAAATAAGAGTAGGTGGAAAGATGGCTGGTCTTATACCTGAAGAAACAATTGCTAAAGTTCGTAATAATGTGAATATTGTCAATGTCATAAGTCAGTACGTTTCACTTGAAAAGAAAGGCAAAGACTATGTCGGTCTCTGTCCTTTTCATGAAGAAAAAACTCCTTCATTTACTGTTAGCGAAGGAAAACAGTTTTTCAAGTGCTTTGGTTGCGGAAAAGGTGGCAATGTTTTTTCGTTCCTCATGTATAAGGAAAATTTAACCTTTCCGGAAAGTGTTCAAAAAGTAGCAGATTTTGCTCATATTGACATTGGAGAATATTCCAGTCAAAAGCCTAAATTTTCGAATGTTCTCATCAAGATAAATGAAGAAGCAGCTGACTTTTATCATCGAGTATTAGTTTCTACTAATGCGGGAAAGCCCGGGTATAACTATGCAAAAAAGCGTGGTCTTGACCATGACATTATTAGTCACTTTCGAATTGGTTATGCTCCCAAACAAAACAATTTACTCTTGACTTATCTGAGAGAAAAAGATTTTAAAGATGAGGATTTGGTAAAAAGTGGTTTGTTTGTTCAATCTCAAAATGGAGAATTATTTGATCGCTTTAGGGAACGACTAATGTTTCCGCTTAGTAATGAAGGGGACTATGTGGTCGGGTTTTCTGGAAGAAGACTTTCTAATGATAAAACTGAAGCCAAATATATTAATAGTCCTGAGACCGAAGTATTTACTAAATCAAAGACTCTGTTCCATTTTGCTGAAGCAAAAAAGGCAGTCCGAAGTGAAAATCATTTGATTTTGTATGAAGGATACATGGATGTAATTGCAGCATATAAAGCCGGAATAAAGTCTGGCATTGCTTCAATGGGAACCAGTTTGACAGATCAACAAGTATATATGTTACGCAGGATTACTAAAAATATCATTATCAATTATGACGGCGATGATCCGGGAGTACATGCCGAAGAACGGGCAACAAGAATGTTCAACCAAATTGGAGGCTTTAACTTAGGAATTGTTGTTTTGCCAGAAAAACTTGACCCTGATGAATTTGTAAAAAAATATGGTATTGAAAAATACAAGGACGAAGTAAAAGGTGCATTGACGCCAACAGATTTTTTCTTGAAAAGGTTAAAACAGAAATATAATCTCGCAAATGACAGGGAAAAATTAGCGTACTTAGATGATGCCATGAAAGAAATAGCTCAGTTGTCTAATCCAGTTGAACAAGATTTATATTTAAACAAAATTGCCAAGGAACAAGGAGTGGAACAAGATTCACTTAAAGTGAATTTGACAAAATACCGCAGGCAACAAAATAAAGCAAAAAGGCATCAAGGTTATGCTGCTCCAGAACAAAGTGAATCCTATAATTATTCAAATCCACTAGTTGATAACGTTCAAAAGCAGGAAGCTAGCGATCCTATTCAAACTCGCTTATTATATTTATTTATTCATTCAAAACATGCTCGTGAATATCTATTATCCCATCAATTCCTGTTTCCAGACTCAGAATTTCAAAAATTAGCGGAATTATGGTTAAATTTTAGTGAAAATGAAGAAAATCCAACAGTTAATAGTTTCTTAGATTTTATTCCGAGGGAACTTCAAGGTATAATAGTTAATGCTGAAATGACAAACATGCCCCAGAATTTTTCAGACCGCGAAATTGATGAGCAAATAAACGCATTAAATATGCGCAAAATTAATATTGAACTGCACCATTTAATGAATGATTTACAAGATGCAAAACGAAAAACTGACACAGAGGAAATATTAGATATTACTCGTAAAATTTTACAGTTAAAAAGAATTCAGGGTTAAAGGGGGGCTTATTGTGGCAGATAAGGAAAAAGCAGCTAGCAACGAAAAATTATCTTTAGACAAGATGGTAAAAAAGGTTGTTAAAGATGTTAAAAAAGATAAATCTATTACGGAAAAAGAATTTGTTGCTCAATTGATTAAGCCCTATAAACTACAGGGAAAAGCAGTTGACCAATTAGTTCAAGAATTTGAGGATAACGGCATCAGTATTGTTGATGAAAAAGGGAATCCCTCGAGATTAGCCTTGAAAAAGCAAAAAGATGTTGAAAAAGCTGAATTAAAAGATATGTCAGCACCTTCAAGCGTTAGAATGAACGATCCTGTTAGAATGTATCTGAAAGAAATCGGTCGGGTACCCCTACTGAATGCAGATCAGGAAATTTCTTTAGCAAAAAGGATTGAAAAAGGTGATGAAGAAGCTAAGCAGGAGCTGGCAGAAGCCAACTTGCGTTTAGTTGTTTCTATTGCCAAACGTTATGTAGGCCGTGGGATGTCTTTTCTTGATCTCATTCAAGAAGGAAATATGGGGCTGATGAAAGCCGTTGATAAATTTGATTACAGCTTAGGTTTCAAGTTTTCAACCTATGCAACTTGGTGGATCAGGCAGGCAATAACTCGTGCGATTGCCGACCAGGCAAGAACCATTAGAATTCCAGTTCACATGGTAGAAACTATTAATAAGTTAATCAGGATCCAAAGACAATTACTGCAAGACCTAGGACGTGAACCAACTCCAGAAGAAATAGGAGCAGAAATGGACATGCCTACGTCTAAAGTTCGTGATATCTTAAAGATAGCTCAAGAGCCGGTATCCTTGGAAACTCCAATTGGTGAAGAAGATGATTCACATTTAGGAGATTTTATTAAGGATAAGGATGCAACTAGTCCAGAACAACATGCTTCTTATGAAATGCTCAAAGAGCAATTAGAAGAAGTGCTTGACACCTTAACAGACCGTGAAGAAAATGTTCTTCGCTTACGTTTTGGACTTGATGATGGTCGAACTAGAACACTTGAGGAAGTTGGCAAAGTGTTTGGAGTTACCCGAGAACGTATTCGCCAAATTGAAGCTAAAGCTTTACGTAAATTACGGCATCCAAGCAGATCAAATCAATTACGTGATTTCTTAGATTAACAAGATAAAATAAAGGCTATTTGGCAAACATCCTAAAGTAGGAAGCAGATAGAAGTATGACGATACTTTTATGGCTATTTGGCAAATCCTGTTGATAGAGACTAAATGATTAGAACCAAGCAGCTAATAAACTGCTTGGTTCTTTTTCTTTCACCTTGTTTTCTGCCAGCCTGATCCTAGTTAGCAGATTGTAGAAATTGGCGTAGCCAAAAGCTGTGCGCTCAATTTGTTTAATCTTGCGATTGAAGCCTTCTAAGCAGCCGTTAAAATAATTCGATGTTATCCCGTTGATCACTGCTTTTAGATTATGCTTAAAAGTTAACAGTGTTTGATGCATTTGCCAGCCAACATCTTCTTTAGCATGAATGACTTCTTTAATTGCCTGCGGATCTTTGGCGGCTAAAGCATCATAAAATGACTGCAGCAGGTTGTAGGCATTAGTGAGCTCCGTGCTGCAGGCGATGCCTTCGTTAACTACCTGCTCTTGCGTCAGGCTGTCTTTGTAGTGCCAATTGTAATGCGGATGAATTTTGTCAAGCTCCTGGTACTTCTTAAGATACAGCTTCCACGGTGCTTTAAGCAGTTTGCACTCTCTGCTGGTTCTTTTGAATTTCTTCATGACCCGCAAATTCATGATTATCCCGATTAAAGATAAGACGGCTGCCAGCGTGATGGCGGCCTTTAAAACCTTGCGCAGCCAATATCAGGAGCATTGGAACGAAGTCTTTAAGACCATTACCACGGATAATGGTTCTGAGTTTGCGGATTTAGCCCAGTTAGAAGAAGCTGCGCAGACGCTGGTCTACTATGCGCACCCTTATACTTCTTGTGAGAAGGGCGGGGTTGAGCGGCACAACCGGCTAATCCGGCGCTTCATTCCTAAAGGCAAGTGCATCAAGAATTATGACTTAAGGCAAATCTATGGCATTGAGGAATGGTGCAATAACCTGCCCGCAAGATCTTAGCCTACCACACACCCGATGAATTATACGAAAGAAGATTAGATTGCATCTATCAGATCAAGTAGAGTGTTCAACTTAAAATTGCAATTTTCGAATTTAAAAAATTGCAGTTTTTAAATTAAAAGTTTTGCTTAACTTAATGACATTGAACCCTTGTTTTGTCTAATTATACGTTGAAACGATAGATTGCCCCTCATCCGGAATTAATGTTTTGATGGCCGGACTAATCTTTTTACCTACTTGCTTTTGTTTAACAAAAATGTATTTTGAATCATTAGTAGGATTAAAATCTGAAAAAGCTACTGTCATGTCATGAGAATTTGTTTTATTCATTCTAGTTGTATAAATTTTCTTCCCATTATAATAAAAAATAAGAGTACTATTTTCATTGGCATTTACGTCAAAATAAATTGTACCATTTTTTCGTTCAATCTCATTGATCATCGGTTTAGGTGAAGCATAATTTTTACTGCTTAGTTTTCGTCTAGTTACTATTTCTTTACCAGACTTATTTAAACCACATAAGATAACATCTTTATAGCCACTAAATTTCAAATTTGAAGAAAAGCGTCCTTTTTTACTAATATTAACTGTTTTAATTACATTTCTATTATATAGCACCTTTAACTTTTTAATACCTTTAGCTTTACCTTTTAGTTTAGCTTCATTGTCCTTCTTATTGAAAGTCAAAGTCGTTTTACTTATTTGAGGAACTGTTTTTGCATGAGATATTTGACTCCCAAAAATGCATAACCCTAATAATAATATACATCCTAAAACTAATTTTTCTTTGCTCAGTCGCATATTATTTTCAACTCCCTTCTGAAACCAACATAAATTTACGACTTTAAAAATGTCCTTTAGTTAAATGCTTAATTAAGGGACAACGTGTGTAAAAGTAATTAAAAATCAATTAATCCATTACACTTACACTAACGATTGCTCTTTGGGACAATTTTCATATTAGTAGTAACAGTTATAATATCTCCTGAATCTCTCACGGAGAATAGGGCAGGTGTAGAATAGATTGCATTCATACCACGAACATCACAATCTTGAATACTATAAGATCTGTTAGCAGGGTTCATAACTGATATGCTGTCGGGCTCATTATGAGCAAGTCCAAGTGCATGTCCTAATTCATGTTCAGCGACATTAACACGTTCACTCTTTGAATAACCATAAGCTGTAAGTGCAGCTCTATTTAAAAGAACTTGATTACTAATGATTTGTCCCGTACTTTTATTATATTACGTATTTGTTTTTCCGGCTATACTCAAATTATCGGATCCATCATAACTACTTAAAGTGGTTTTCGAACTATTTGAAGCTTCCTGCCAATAAAATCCGTTACTATCCACGAATTAATCGTACTATTCCAAACATCTTGATAATAACTCGAAGTTGACAAGTCATAGTAATAAGCAGAATTATATTTGTACCTTCATGGCTCAGAAGGTGTAATGTAGTCAGTATCTGCCTTAACTTGATTTGCTTGAATAAAATTTGAGCCAGTAATTCCTACTCCAAATATAAGCAAGCTAATACATGCCAAAAGTTTTTTAAAAGTTTTCATACTATAGGCCTTTTTTTGATCTGAAATTATTTTCAAACTACTTTTACAATCATCTTTTAACACACTTATTATTATGCTATGAATAAAACCGGCAGAACTACTACTGCTCCAAGTTTACTCTTGGTTAGGGGGTTGATTTTGAAAAATAGCACAAGTGCCACAATAAGCAAAATTTCTTGAACAATTATTTATCCAAGGTGCCAACGCTTAATTCCTTTTTCCGACAGCATTTGTATACTCCTCAGAATAATTCGTCTCGCTCACCATCTAATATATGTTCATCAATATTCGGGTTAAAGTAAACTAATAGATCCCTGTCAAAATTATATGCTAATTTATGTTTGAAAAGTTCTTCTTTAGTCATCCAGGTTAATTTACCTTCTCTTGAGGCCTTGACTTTACCGGTGAATTTAGTGGCAATATAAAAAAAGACAAGATAGCGGTGGTCGTTTTCATCATAAAATTGTTTAATTCCACAAAGACGAGGATTTTTAATATCTAAATTCGTTTCCTCCTTAACCTCGCGCACTACTGAGTCATAAAAAGATTCGTGATTTTCCACATGACCACCCGGAAAAGTCAATCCTGGCCAATAAGGGTCATTACGATCCAAAACTAAGATATTATCGTTTTTTTTAATCATGCACATATTTGTCAAAGTAACAGGTTCAGTTCTATCCATTAAGTCAAAAATCTCTTTCTTTTAAATCTTATTATCAATTATAAAATAGCAATTTAGAAAGAAAAAGAAAATTTTTCGCACTTTTTTGCCGGCAAATTAAAATTATACTAGGGATTTTGTGGCATTTATTAATTTGTTCCATTATACTTGTAATACTGTTTTAAGTTTTAGGAGGATAACATGGCTATCAAATATGCAAAGAAATGGAAACTTTTTCTTTTTCTAATTATTTCAATTCTTGATTCATTTCAGTCAGTATTTTTAGCTTATCTATTAAAAGTATTCATTTCCTTTGCTCAAAAGCCTACGGGAAATTTGCTCGGATTAACTTTATTCGCCATTAGCGGATTAATTATTTTCAGTATAATTGGAATACTTTTTCAGTATTCCTTTTTAAATTTGATCCATGATATTAACATCAAAATCAAAGAGATAGCAACTGATCATATCGTTAATATTAATGATCAAGCTAAACTTGATACTTCATTTATGACAAACGACCTTAAACAAATTGAGACTAGTAAAGTTGTTGCCGAATTAAAAGTTTTTAATTACATCTTAAAATTTTTGACTGCTATTATCACTGCAGTGATTACATCTTGGTTTATTTCTTTGGTCTTTTTTATTGCAGCAATAATTCCCGCCTTAGTTCAAAATTTTGCCGGTAAAAAAATTTCTGCTAATTCTAAAAAATGGGAAAAAGCAAATAGTAATTATACCGCTGCCGTTACGGAAACGATTAAAGGCACAACCATTTTTTCTTTATATAATTCAGAAAATTCTATTGCTAAGCGCTTAATAAAAAGCGCTCGCGAAATGGAGGACGCCTTACAATCAACGAATTTATCCAAGGGCATTGCAAACGAATTAACCTCTTTTGCCGCATATTGTTTTGGCATGATTATTCCATTTAGTGTTGGAGTTTATTTGATAACTATAGGAAATATTGCCTTGAGTACTTTTATGATGATTGTGCAGCTTTCGAATAATTTCGTGAATCCGATAGTTAATATTTTTATGTGCGTTAATGATTTTAAAACGACCACTCCCATTTGGACTAAATTTATAAAAATACAAAAGTATAAAAGACCCGCAGGCGATATTAGTTCAATCCCTGTTTTCAATAATTTGAGTTTAATTAATGCCACAATCTATTTTGATAAACAAACTATTTTTCAAAAAGTAAATTTAGTAATCAAAAAGGGGGAAAAAATATTATTACAGGCTCCTTCAGGTTGGGGAAAATCAACTTTGCTCAAAGTCTTGATAGGAAAATATAAGCTGGATTTAGGCTCTTACCTGATAAATGGAGAAAAAGCTAGTGGCAATTGGAATAAAGACCATGAACTCTTTGCTTTGATCAATCAACAACCGTTTATTTTAAACGACACGATTGAATACAATATTACTTTAGGACAAAAGGTTACCAAACAAGAACTGAATAAGGTTGTTGCTAAAGCTGGTCTAGAAGAACTGGTAAGAAAAAAGGGGTGTCAGTATCAAGTTGGTCTTGGAGGCAAAAATTTGTCAGGAGGACAAAATCAGCGCATAGAAATTGCCCGCGCACTGCTCAAAAAAGACAAATTTTGTTAGCAGACGAAGCTACTTCCTCATTGGACACAAAATTATCTCGAAAAATTCACGCTACTTTTTTAAAAGAATTTTCCGGAACAGTGATCGAAGTTGCTCATCACATATCTACAGAGGAGGCAACAATGTTTGATCGCAAGATCGATTTAGAAGCTAATAAAAAAAGTATTTAAAACCGTTATTTTATCTTTATCTAATAAAAATTCATTATGCTAAAATTTTATTATGAAGAAAGTAGGATATAAATGAACTTAAGATTGAACTCATTGGCACAAATGGTTGACCAGAGTGCACGCATTGCAGATATTGGTACAGATCATGCCTATTTACCAATTCAACTAGTGAAAGAAAATAAGATTCAGTTTGCTATTGCTAGTGATGTTGCAGCTGGACCATTGGAGAATGCGAAAAAAGACATAGCAGCTGCTGGTTTAGATGGGAATATTGAAACTAGGCTTGGGGCAGGACTTGATACTATTAATTCTGCTGATCAAATTGATACAGTAATTATTGCCGGAATGGGCGGCAAGTTAATAACGCAGATTTTAAATGATGCTTGGCTAAAAGATTCTATTTTCAAAACTTTAATCCTTGAGCCAAATATAGGTGAGCCCGGTGTCCGAAACTGGTTAATGAATCATAATTATCAAATAAAAAGAGAAAAAATTATTGCTGAAGCAGGACACACATACGAACTAATTAAGGCAGAAAAAACTAATAAAATTGTCAAATTGACAGAAAAAGAACTATTTTTTGGTCCAGAAATCTTAACAGAAAAAAATGAAGTTTTTTATCAAAAATGGCGAGGTCAACTTGCATATCACAAGAAATTACTGCTTAATTTAAATAAGGCTAAAGAAAAAGATTTGGTCTATATGCACAAAATTGAGTCAGAAATAAAAATGATCGAGGAAGAAATAAATGACTAAAGTAGAAGATATAATAGCTGTTTTACAGCAACATTTTCCAGAAGAAATAGCTAGTAAAGGTGATCCAGTTGGTCTTCAAATCGGCTCGATGAAGCAAAAAGTGAACAAGGTTCTAACTACCTTAGATGTCAGACCGCAGGTAGTTGACGAAGCAATACAAAAAGGGGCAAATTTAATCATTAGTCATCATCCGTTAATGTTTCGTCCAGCTCAAAATCTTGATTTTGCTAATCCCCAATATGCGATGTATGGCAAAATTATTGCTCATGGAATTACCGTCTATTCTATTCATACTAATTCTGATAAAGCAGAAGATGGGTCAAGCGACTGGCAAGCTGTAGAACTGGGATTAAAAGATGTTGAACCATTTTGTCCTGATGAAGATGGCATAGCTATAGGGCGTAAGGGTAGACTAGCCCAGCCTCTTTCAGCTAGAGAATTTGCTTATTATGTCAAAGACAAAATGCACGTAAAGATGGTAAGATTAATTACTGCTGATAATGAGCAACTGATTTCTTCTGTCTGCTTTATTTGTGGTGACGGCGGGAAATATTGGCATCAAGCAGTAGAAGAAAAAATAGATGCATTTATCACAGGCGATGTATACTACCATACGGGACATGATATGATTTCAGCGGGTTTGACAGTAGTTGATCCAGGGCACTATACTGAAAAAATATTTAAACAAAAAATTTTTCAAAAGTTGCTTAAATGGAACAAAGAAAATTCATGGGATGTTGATGTCACAGAATCAAAAGTTTCTACAAACCCATTTCAAGATTTATTTTAATTAAGGAGAGACAATGAAATATCCAAATTTATTACCTAGATTTTTAAAATATGTCAAAGTTAATTCACGCTCTGATGAGCACTCTGATCGTTTTCCTTCGACAAAGCGACAAGAAATTTTTCAAAAAGAATATATTCTGCCTGACCTGGAAAAATTGGGTTTATCTGATGTGCATTATAATCAGAAATCAGGCTGCGTCATTGCTGAAATACCGGCGAATGTTGATTATGATGTTCCAGTAATGGGACTTTTAGCTCATTGTGATACTGCTGATTTTAATGCTGAAAATGTCAGACCACAGGTTCACGAGAATTATGATGGGAAATCTAAAATTCAGTTGGGTGATTCACAGTTTTATTTAGATCCTGCCGAATTTCCAAATTTGAAAAAATATGCGGGACAAACTATTATTACAGCTTCAGGAGACACACTTCTTGGCGGCGATGATAAGTGTGGAGTAGCAGAGCTTGTTACTGTAGCAGAATACTTATTAGATCATCCAGAAATAAAACACGGTAAAATTCGCTTTGGCTTTACTCCTGATGAAGAGATTGGAATGGGCGCACAGCACTTTGATATTGATGAATTTGGAGCGGATTTCGCTTTTACCGTTGATGGTGGGGCTCCGGGTAAGTTAGATTGGGGTACCTTTTCAGCTGCAACCTTTACCCTTGATATTCAAGGGGTAAATGTTCATCCATCTGTGGCAAAAAATCAAATGATTAATGCAATTCAGATTGGTATTAACTTTCAAAATCAGCTTCCGCAAAATGAGGTTCCTGAAAAAACAGCTGGACGAGAAGGTTTTTATCATTTAACCCATTTCGCTGGAACGGTTGACAACGCGCAAATGGAATACATTGTTCGTGACTTTGAAAGGGACGGTCTTGAAAATCGCAAAAATAAGGTTAAAAAAATCATTAATCAAATGAATAAGGAATTTGGCACCGAAAGAATTAAACTCGAGATGAGGGATCAGTATTATAACATGGCTGATGTGCTAAAAGACCATATGGAAATTGTTAACTTAGCTAGAAAAGCATATGAGGCTGAAGGACTTACGATCAACGAGGACCCTGTCAGGGGTGGCACTGATGGTTCACTTTTAACTTACAGAGGTCTACCTTGTCCAGATCTTTTTTCCGGACAAGAAAATATGCACGGACGATTTGAATATACTGTGCTTGAATCTATGGCGAAAGCAGTAGATGTAATGATTAAAATGATAGAGTTGAATGCAAATAGCAATAAATAGTGAAACAAAAACGACTGTTTTTAATACTTCTTATTAAAATAATTAAAAGCTTAAATCTTGTTCTGATGGAGAAAATTTAACTTCTAAAAAATTAGTAAAATTATGCACAATTAATAGAAATTTAAATTTAGGTACATAGGATCATTATCAAAAATGGTTTTATGTGCCTTTTTTCTTTTTAAAATTTTATATTGACAATTTGTGAAACACTTAAATTTTTCTAAGACAAAAGACAACTTGCAAAAGTTCATTATTTATTTTATCATACTAGTGTATTACTTATCTAGTTCACTACTATGATAAAAGCGAAAGGATGAGCGACTATGCAAAGTGCGATTGCACTACGAGTTGATAATGTTAGTACTTATGTGGGCAAGACAGTGCTAGTTAATAATGCCACTTTTGATGTTAAAGCTGGTGAAATAATCGGTTTGATAGGCCCTAATGGGGCTGGGAAAACAACTATTATGAAAACCATTTTAGGCTTAATGAAATTTAAAGGAAAAATAGAGGTCAATGGCAAAAATGTGTCTGAAAATGACCATCATGCTTTAACAAGTGTTGGAGCATTAATTGAACATCCAGCAATTTACCCATTTCTTACTGGTATGCAAAATTTGACCCTTTATGCTCACGATCAAAAAGATATGGCAAATTTGATTTCTGAATTACAAATGGATTCATATATTAATAATAAGGCTAAAGGATATTCACTAGGGATGAAGCAAAAATTAGGCATAGCAATCGCCTTATTAAATCAGCCCCAAGTTGTAATTCTTGATGAACCAATGAACGGACTTGACATTGAATCAACGATTCGAGTAAGAAAATTAATCAAAAGATATTCTGATCAAGGAACAGCTTTTTTAATTTCAAGTCATATTTTAAGTGAATTACAAAAAGTAATGACGAGAGTTGTCTTAATCTCCGGAGGACAAATTATATTGAATAAAGAGGTCAAAGAATTTGAAAAAATTAGTCACCAAAAATACCATTTGACTACTGAAAATAATAAACTTGCAAAAAAGATTTTTGCTGCTTACCAGATTACATTTACAGAAAATGAAAATTATTTGATAGTAAGTCAAAACGACATATACAAAATAGAAGATCTGCTATTTAACGAAGGAGTTCACTTAAAAGAAATTTTGCCGTTTGAAGCCAACCTTGAACGAATTGTAGTTGATGTCTTGGAAAAGAAAAGAGGCTAGACAAAATGCTCATAAGCTTTAAACAGGAAATCTATAAATTCAGGTATGAAAACATTGCTCTGTATGGTCTGATTATTCTCATTGTAACAATGATTTACAACTTTTTTACTAATCCTATTACGCGCCAATCCCTTGGCTACGGATTTGGTGCAAATGAGTGGATTCCTTTAATAGTTATTACCGAAGCATCTGCAATTTTTTCAATGGAATACAAGAATAACACGATTATTATGTTAGAGTATAAAACTTCAAGCAAGTTTCAAATTTACTTTTCCAAGTTTTTGGTTGTCTTAGTCTATAGTTTTCTCCTAACAGTGATTGCATTTCTACTTACCTTGATGTTAAGCGTGATCTTTAATACTGGCAGATATGATTGGTTAGTTAACAAAAATGGTAATAATCTTTTAAATGATCTGGTAACTAACCTGGCAGGAGCATTGATTTATTCTTTTTTTAGCATTGGCTTATCTTTTATGCTCATTATGCTGGTTAAAAATAATGCTGTAGTAGTTTGTTTTGGAATTGTACTAGCATTTTTTGGTGCCAGCTTTTCCAAAGGATTAATGCAAACCTTTCCCCATTTTATAAGTACTATTAAATGGAACTTTTTAAATATGATTTTTATTTCCCAGCAATTATCAAATCCAAGCCTTAGCTTAAAATCGAATTTATCAAGTCTTGAACTAATTATAGCTAATATCGTTTACGGCATAGTTTTTATGGTTCTAGGATATTATCTATTCAAACATCGACGAGTATAAAGAGAGGAGATCACTATAATGATTTATAGTATTAAGCAGGAATTATATAAATTAGTGCACCGCAAAATTACTTGGATCGCAGCTATCATATTATTTTTTCTAATGCTTATTACCGGTTTCGCTTTAGCAGATGAAAGTAAAAAGCTAATTTTAACATTAACTTTTGATTCTTCTGATTTTATAATGTTTATCCTAGTGATAGTAGGTGCCACGTATTTTTCAATGGAATTTCAAAACAATACGATTTTGACACTTTTATATAAGTCTGCTAATAAAATATATGTTTATTTATCAAAATATATTGTTTTATTTTTATATAATGTTTTTCTGCATCTGCTAGCTCTTTTTTATACAATTTGTTTGCAATATACCATATTTAATTATCAAGTTAACTGGTCAGCGTCATATCTATATCATCAGCCGGTATGGCTAAACATGGTAACTGCTTCTCTAATAGATTTAGTAACTACAATGTTAATTATTGCTATTGTTTTTTTACTCTCGTGTCTAATTAATAGTAGTGCAATTGTAATTACAGCAAGCCTTCTAATTACATTCATGGGTCAAAGCATTTCTTCAGAACTAATGAATGGAGGCAAACTGGTGAACATTATGAAATGGAACCCTTTTAATATGGTGGACTTGACTAGGCAGTTTGGTAATTATGGCATGTATGTTTTAACTACCCACCTGAACAATCAAGAGCTTTTAACTGGTAGTCTAATCTATATTCTTATTTTTGTGATTGCCGGCTATTTAATCTTTCGAAGAAAAAGATTTTAAGTAATTAATTGCATAACTTTTAAGTTTATTGTAATATTATAGTGTATTATAAATGTAATACAGCTGGAAAAGAATTATGAATTTTAAAGACAATCTGCCGATATACATACAAATAAAAGAATACTTATGTCGACAAATCATTAATGGCAAACTTGAGCCGAATCAGAGGATACCTTCTGTACGTAATTTAGCAGCACAGTTAACAGTGAATGTTAATACTATTCAAAAAGCGCTTAGACAAATGATTAATTCCGGTCTTCTGGTTACTAAAAGGGGAGAGGGTAATTATGTCACCAACGATAAAAAATTATTAAAGAAAATAAAAAAAGACATCATCGTTGCTGAACAACGTAAGTTTGTTCAGAACATGAGAAGTTTTGGAATTTCATCTGGACAAATCAATTTAATTGTTGCTAATCATTTGAAGTAGGAGTATTAATATGGAAAATCTTTTAGAAATTAGAGATTTAACTTACAAGAAAAACTTAAAGACAATTTTAGATAATATAAATTTAAATTTGCAACCGGGTAAAATAGTAGCGCTTTTAGGTGAAAACGGTGCAGGTAAAACTACCCTTATGCGAGTAATTAGTGGTATTGCTAAAAACTATCGTGGAACAGTAAATATCTCTGGAGAGAATAAAGTAGCCGAAAGAAAGGCTCGCCTTTCATTTACTGATGGTCTAACAGGTTTTGGGAACTCGACCAAAATTCAAGAAATTGTCAAATTTTATGAGATTATTTTTCAGGATTTCGACACAAAACAATTTGAACAACTTCGTCAATTTATGAAATTGGATTCAGAAATGCGTTTATCAGAAATGTCTAAGGGAATGAAAGAAAAGTTGATTATTGCACTTGCATTCTCACGTAAAGTGGATCTCTATTTATTAGATGAGCCATTTTCAGGTATTGATGCAATGGCTCGTAAAAAAATTATTAACTCAATTATTTTATGGAAACCAGAAAATTCTACTATTCTAGTTTCAGATCACTTTGTGAACGAAATTGCCAGTATGCTGGATGAAATTGTCATTATCAAAGATAAAACCATTTATGCTCATAAATCAACTGAAGAGATACGAGAACATCATAAGAGTGTTGAAGACTACTATGAAGGCTTATACGACGCGGAGGATGAATAATGGTCATGTTTAACCATTTATTTGGCAGATTTTTTAAAAGAAAAGTCAAAATTGTTCATCTCATAGTTGTTTTGCAATTTATTAGTTCTCTGGCATCAGCTTTTTTTACTTATTTTAGTTTTTATTCTGGCAGGTTTCACTTAAATTTGAACAATAACCTTGAATTTTTTCCAGGATGGATGGCCTTATTTGCTTCTTTTACTTTCCTGTTTGGACCTATTTTATATATTTTAACTGTCGTTCAGAATGAACGCTTAAATAGAAGTCAGACATGGCGTTTGGCACCAATCAGTGATGGCAAATTCTATGCTGCTAATATCTTAAGTTCATTTGTTTCATTAATTTATTTTGTGTTTTTAGATTTGTTAATCGCAATTGCTTTTTTTCTTTTGTCATTAATAATTTACCCCCAATTAGGCAAAAATCTGCGGTTTGAACTCAATTTAGATACTGACACATTTCTTACCTTTATTTGTATTATACTGTTGGTAATTCTAACTTCTCTTTTTATTTATTTTTTGGTTAGTTTCCTCAACTTTTCCAGTCAGGCAATTTTAAGTTTTTTACCACAAGCATCAAGTCATATTTTAATTTCTTTTATTCGTATATTCATCATTATCATATTAATGGGACTGCTTGTTAAGCTCTATAGAGTATTGATAAACTCTTTTGTAAATCTTTTTTTACTAAAAGCTACTGATCTTGCGGGATTAGAATATGTTGTAGGTATGATGTTTGTTGCTAATTTGATAATGCTTGGCATTAACGTCTTTTTAATCAATCATTTCTTTGAAGCAGAAGAGAAGTAAATCCTAATATTTTTATAATATTTTCGTAGTAAGGAGGAAAGAGTATGACCTCATTTAAAAGTTTGTTTGGCAGATTCTTTGTAGAAAAAGCAAAAAATGTTTATTCATTTTTAATAATTCAAACAATTGGTGCCCTTGCATTTTCTGTTTTTGGTCTGCTAATTGGGACTGGTAAGATAAGTGAATTTTTAAATTCTTATACTGAGCTTTTACCTGACTGGTTAATGGGCTTTTGTCTATTAGGTGTTTTTTTTGTCATTTTCTTTTTCATTTATATTATTGTTAAAAATGAAAAGATTAACCATAGCCAAACATGGCGTTTAACTGCAATTAGTGACGAAAAATTTTTCATCGCTAACAGTTTAAGCACATTTGCAACATTTGTTTATTTTATTATTCTTAACTTTATTGTTGCTGGTATCTTGCTAACTGTTTCATTTTTTACAGACAACGCTTTTCGTAATTCATGCGAAAGAATGCTTAAGCAATTTAGACCAAATTTTGAACTGAATACAATTCGTTCTATTTTTGATATCATGCTACTCTTACTTTTATGTTGCTTTTTCATTTCGTTATTGATCAGCTTTTTAAATTTTTCCAGTAAAGCCATCATGGATTATCTTCCTGTAGCTTCAAACGGCTTAATTGTGAAACTATTACATATTTTTATTGTTATCGTAATAGCCTGGCTTTTTACCAAAGTAGAAAAAATTTTTGTCGATCAAGTTTTAGGTAGCCTTTTGAATTTTTTAAACTTAAATCCGGCTTACAATAATACTTTACCCTATCTTAATGTAATCGTTGTAGTTGTTAATTTGATAATGTACGTTATTAATATCTTTTTATTTAAGCATTTCTTTGAAGCAGAATAAAAAATAGAGGCATAATAACAATTTCACATGAGTGAAGATTTGTCAGCGAGCAAAAATAAAAATAAGGAGTCCAAAATGACGGAATTTAGCAGGTTATTTAACAGATTTTTTAAAATTAAAACAAGAAAATTACACATTATACTTTTTTTTCAATTAATCGCAGCATTAGCGTGTGCCTTTTTTACTTATTATGAAGTTACAAATTGGCATATTCAAAAAAATCTAAAAAATAATGTCGGTCTGATAACAGAATGGACATTATATTTTGTCATCTTAGCCTTTCTTGTCATATTATTTGTATTCATTTTAACCCCTTTGCAAAGTGAAAAATTTAATCGAAGTCAAACTTGGCGGTTAGCTGGAATAAGTGACAGCCAGTTTTATCTTGATAATATTTTAAGTACATTTGTATCTTTTATTTACATGCTTGCACTTGAAGTAGTTGCTGCAATTATGCTAGTTTTCTTATCTTTTTTGATTGATAAAGATTTCCAACAAGGATTTCATAATTTCCTAATAGATCTGCATCCTAATTTTGATTACAATGTTTTCTGGACTGTAATTGGTACAATTGTCTTAGCCATTTTAAGTTGTTTCTTTTTATATTTTGTTATCAGTTTCTTTAACTTTGCTAGCCAGTCCATAATAGATTTTGTACCCGCTAACGTTAATGGAGCACTTGTAAAGATACTCCATTTATTCATAATTTTTGTACTGATCTGGTTCTTTTTTAAAATTCAACATATATTTGTCTACAAAATTCTTTTGTCAGTATTTAATCCAGCTAATTATGGACTTGCTTATTCTAGTGATTTACCTTTTGCAATTTTGTCAACCACAATTTGCGATCTTATTTTGTTAGGCAGCAACGTTTTCTTATTCAATCATTTTTATGAAGCCAGTGAACGTAAGTGAGTCAGTAGTTAAGAAAAAAATTCCTTCTACAATTTTGTAATTTCTTACAAAAAACAGGTTATTACAACAATTAAAAGGTTTGCGGAAAAAAACAATCTAGTTTATGATAGTGTATTATAGGTGTATTACGGCCAAAGGATGGTGGACTTGTGGAATTTAAAGATAACATTCCCATTTACTTGCAAATTAAGCAATACCTATATCGACAAATAATTACCGGTAAATTAAAGCCAGGTAAAAAAATTCCTTCCGTGCGTGAACTAGCAGTGCAATTAACTGTGAACGTCAATACGGTGCAACGTGCTTTACAACAAATGAACTTTGAAGGCATTTTGTACACCAAAAGGGGTGAAGGCAATTTTGTCACTGAAGATACTACTTTACTTGAGAAAACTAAAAGGGAATTGATTAATGCTGAACTGGATAAGTTTGTTAAGAGTATGAACTCTTTAGGAGTATCTGACGAACAAATCCTCAAATCTTTATCTGAATATCTTAAAGAGGAGCGTAAATAATGGGCAATTCCTTAGAAATAACTGATCTGGTTTATAGAAAAAATCAAAAAAGAATTATTGATAATTTAAACTTAACGCTCAAACCAGGCAAAATCGTTGCTCTTCTTGGCGAAAATGGTGCGGGCAAAACTACTTTAATGCGAATAATTAGTGGCGTAGCTAAAAACTATCGTGGAATGGTAAAAGTTTCCGGTTTTACTAAAGAAGCTGAAAGAAAAGAACATCTATCTTTCACAGATAGTTTAACTGGCTTTGCTAATTCAACAAGAATTAGTGATATTGTTAAGTTTTATCAGATCTTATACCATGATTTTAATCTGAAGCAATTTGAAGAATTAAGAGAATTTATGAAGTTAAGTTCTAATCTTCGTTTGTCTGAAATGTCAAAGGGTATGAAGGAGAAGCTAGTTATTGCTTTAACTTTTTCCAGAAAAACGGATTTATATCTTTTAGATGAACCCTTTTCCGGCATTGATGCTATGGCACGTAAAAAAATCATTAAATCGATAATTTTATGGAAGCAAGAAAAATCCACTATTTTAGTTTCAGATCATTTCGTAAATGAAATCGCTGCGGTTTTGGATGAAGTTGTTATTATTAAAAATAAAACTGTTTGTATGCAAAAGTCGACTGAAGCAATTAGGGCTGATAATCAAAGTGTGGAGGAATTTTATGAGAGTTTTTATCAAAGAGAAGAGGATGAATAATGGCAATTTTTAATCGCTATTTTACGGTGCTTTTCAGATTGAAAACCAAATGGATCTCACTATTGTTAATTATTCAAACAGTTGCCTCTTTTGCGATGACATTTTTCAATTTTAATAACGATCATGTGTACATTAATAGAACTATTTTTTCTAATTTCTTCACCTTATGGCTGACTATTTTTATAGTGTTAGCATGGTTTTTTACTGGCATATTTTATTTGACCACCTGTTTTCAAAATGAACATGTCAGTGGCAATCAAACTTGGCGCTTAGTACCAATTGACGATAAAAAACTTTATTTTGATAATATTTTAAGTTCATTTGGAGCATTGCTTTTATTCGTAATACTAGAAATAATTTGTACTCTTGTTTTAAGTGCTGTGACATTTACCTTTGACAGTCAGTTTCATACCAGCATAATCGAAATGTTTGCTGATATTGGACGGCATTTGCAACAAGTTGACCTGGAAATTATGTTTAACTTCTTTGGAGCAATTATGATGACTATTCTTAGCGCATTTTTTGGCTACTTTATTATTAGCTTTTTAAATTACTCCAGCCGCGCTCTTTTGGATTTCCTTCCTCAAGCTCTCAGCAAAGCTTATTTTCGGATAATTGCAGTTTTTGTGATTATTTTGGTTGCCTGGCTTGCAATCAAAGCCAGTAACATTGGCCTACAAATAATTTCATTTCCATTTAGATTTATGATGGGAGAAACCACAGGAACAAATGACGATTTGGCTTTAGCTCTAATTTTAATGCTTGTAATCAATTTACTTTTTTGGTTTTTGGATACAATCCTTTTCAGTAAATTTTTTGAAGCAAGAGAAGGAAAATAAATTAAAATTTGCATATTAAAAGACGCTAAAAAGTAATTTTTAGCGTCTTTTTAACAGGCAAAAAAGACCCATGAGACAATGAAGTGCAACTAAAAAGTTAGACATTTTAATATTACGCAAGACTCAATGCACGATTTCGATATTTGATCGGGGTCGTGTATTTTA